>JASFYQ010000174.1:0-15442 GCA_045047105.1 Pseudomonadota bacterium
TATATTGTTAGCAAGTATATTAAGGGGCAAGTCTAACTGATTTTTATGGCTATTCTACTGTTTATTACCAAAATAATACTTATGTAACTCTGAAGACAGATCCATTAACATCATCTGACTTTCATCTGGTTTAACGCCGTGTTCCTGCATGGTTTTTTCAAACTTGGTGAGAACTTCTAATACCGCATTATCCTGGCTTTGGCCTTCAGCACATAGCTCATCAATAGCTATTATGCAGGTATTAAGTACGGTTTCAATTTCTTGGGCAAATATACTATTCATAAGGCTAGTTTAACACAAACAATTTAATTAGCTAAATAAGTTGCAGGCAAGTCTATAAAATAGCTGGATTTATGAGTGTGGGATAAGGTAGTATCCCTATATTGTTGTTTTTAATAAGTGAATTCTGCTCTCTGCTTGTATATCGGTATTTTTTTACCTATTCTTTATATACTCAGATAAAGAGCAACAACCAACAGTTAAGTAATTTTATAGTTACTTGTTTCCTGACTAAAAACACATTGGGTGAATCAATGCCAGATACTCATCGTACTATTTTTCGTCATCCAGAATTTAGAGCCTTACTTCTTATTGTAGGATTTTGCCTATTCAGCTGGCCTGTATTTAGTACTCAACCGCTTAGTATTGGGATCTTATATGGCTGTACATTCTTATTTTGGTTATTAGCGATAGTGATGTTATTTTTACATAGTCGTTAAAGTATTTTCTGATGTTATCAACTACCACTTTGTTAGTATCTTTACTGCTCTACGTTGCTTTATTGGTAGGCATAGGTTGGTTAGGCCAACGTGGTGGAGCAACTATTAAAAAACTTTCAAATAGTCCTTTGATTTATACCTTGACACTGGCTGTTTATTGTACCTCGTGGACATATTATGGCAGTGTGGGCAAAGCTGCAACAACTGGAATGGGATTTTTGGCTGTTTATTTGGGGCCAACATTGGCGATGTTATTTGCGGCTTTAATGATCCGTCGCTTAATCAAATTAAAAAATAAATACCGTATTACTTCTATTGCTGATTTTTTAGCAGCTCGTTATTTTCGTTCTCACTCAATTGCAGTCCTGGTTACTATAATAGCAAGTATTGGCATTATGCCTTATATTGGTTTGCAATTAAAAGCCGTTAATAGCTCTTTAGCCGTTTTAAGAGATAGCCAATCCTTTAATATACCTGGTGTTTTCGCAAATAACATGCCGCTGGTAACAGCTATATTTTTAATTGTTTTTATCATTTTTTTTGGGGTTAGACAGCTTGATCCTACTGAGCGACATCCTGGTATTATTCTAGCTATAGCTTTCGAAAGTATCTTTAAATTAATTGCTTTTATTGCGGTGGGATTATTTGTTTGTTTTAGTTTATTTGAATCTCCCTTACAGATGCTGGAACTCGCGCAACAATCTACTCTTAAATCAATTAGTAACCTTTCTATTATGCCAGATTTTTCTCAATGGACCATGCTTTTGTTGTTAAGTGCCAGTGCCTTCTTTTTTCTACCACGACAATTTCATGTTGCTATAATTGAAAATAGTAATCCTGAGCACTTTAAAACTGCTCAATGGGGGATTCCGCTGTATTTTTTTCTTATTAATTTATTTGTGGTTCCTATTGCTCTGGCTGGTCTTTTATTAAATTATCCCCCTCAAAGTGCAGATACCTTTGTGCTTTTATTGCCCTTGCAGCATGGCTCTCCCGAACTTACTTTATTTGTGTTTCTGGGAGGGCTTTCAGCCGCGATTGGAATGGTGATGATTAGCTCTATGACTCTTTCTACCATGATTGTTAATCATCTGGTATTGCCAATTATTGAGCAGATTAAAATTCTCAATCCACTGCGTCTTAAGTTATTGCAATTACGCTGGTTAGCCGTGAGTTTTATTGTTTTTGGAGGGGTGTTGTTTAACCATCTGGTGGGTGGTTCTTATATGTTGGTAAGTGTTGGCTTAATTTCCTTTGCGGCAGTTGCTCAGTTTGTTCCTGCAATACTGGGTGGTGTTTTTTGGCGAAAAGGCACTAAAAATGGTGCCTTATTAGGTTTAGCCAGTGGTTTTATTGGCTGGGCATATTGTTTGATATTGCCTCTGTTGATCCACAATGGCTGGTTTTCTGAAGCTATTCTTAAAGGGGGTTTACTCGGTTTATCATGGCTTAGACCAGAAGCATTATTTAATCTGACTAGCCTGGATAGCCTGAGTCACGGTGTCTTTTGGTCGCTGAGTTTTAATCTCAGCGCTTATATTATTGTTTCCTTATACCAATCCATATCAAATGAAGAAGCAGATTATTATCAAAGATTTATGCATAGCATGAGCAGTGATAATGAGGAGCGTATAACAGCTATTGAAGATTCTGAAGAAGATATTGAGCTTGAGCCAAAGCGAAATCAGGTGATTGATTTATTATGTCAGTATATGCACTTTGCCCAAGCCTCAGAAATTTTATTTCAGGCTGAGCAACAAGTAAAAATTTATAAAAAATCGCATTGTAATCTATTTGCTCTGGCCGAGTTAGAAAGGTTGATTGATCATCGGATCTCAGGTGCTATTGGTGCATCTGCTGCGGCACGGGCGTTAACTAAAATTAAGTTGCTTAATGAGCATGAACGAAAAAAACTTGCTGGGCATTATAGTCAACTATTAGCAGAAATGAACATCTCTCCTCAGGAGTTAAAGAATAAAATTAACTACTATCGTGAACGCCAAATACTGATTCAAAAATATTCTGAACAACAGGCAACAACTATTCAAAAGCTACAGCAAGCTATAGAACTACGCCAACTTGCAGAACATGACAAAGCAAGTAGTCAACAGCAGCTGCAAATGATTATGGATTTTGCTCCTTCAATTATCTATTTAAAAAATGCCAGGGGAGAATATCTGGAAGTAAATAATGGTTTTCTTAAACTTTTTAATGTGACTCGGGAACAGGTTATTGGTAAGCAAGCTTCAGAATTTATGGACTCAGAAATGGTTATTATGAGCATTGCAAATGATCGGCAGGTTCTTGAACAGCAGCAAGTTCTGGAGATAGAAGAGCAGCTTATTCCTGGTGTAAATAAAACCTATATTTCTGTTAAATTTCCTATTGTCGATCAACAACAGCAACTGATTGCAATTTGTGGTATCTCTACTGATATTACTGAACGAATTCAATTAGAGCACGAGTTAAAAGCATTTAGTAAGGAGTTAGAGAGCAAGGTTAAAATGCGCACTATGGAATTACAGAAAAGTAATCAGTCTTTAAGAAAAACACTAGACGATCTTAATGAAACTCAAATACAATTAGTTGAGCAAGAAAAAATGGCTTCCCTTGGTAGTCTTGTTGCGGGTATTGCGCATGAAGTTAATACTCCGATTGGCATTTGTGTTACCGCTATAAGTCATCTGGAAATGATTTTAACACAACTTAATCATAAATTTGAATCACAGGATTTAAGTAAAAAAGATTTTAAGACTGCGATGAAGGACTCTTTTGATACCGTAAATATTACCACTAACAACCTTTTTCGTGCTGCCAAATTGATTAAAAGTTTTAAACAGGTTGCAGTGGATCAATCCAGTGATAATATTCGCTCATTTAACATCTATGAATATATTCAGGAAGTACTGATGTCACTTCGTCCACAATTAAAAAAGGTAGCCCATAAAGTAGAAGTTAATTGTGATAAGGATATGTTTGCTCAATGTAATGCGGGGGCTCTTTCTCAAATTCTTACCAATTTAATTATGAATTCATTAATCCATGGTTTTGAAGGGATTAAACAGGGAAAAATTTATATTATAGTTAAAAAAGAGCAACAATTTGTTCACGTTATTTATTCAGATAATGGTGTTGGTATGCCTGCTGACTTACTTAAACATATTTTTGAGCCATTTTTTACAACCCGTAGAGGCCAGGGGGGAAGCGGATTGGGAACACATCTGGTTTACAATCTGGTAACCCAAAGCTTAAAAGGAAATATATCTGTAAGCTGTGCAGAAAATGCTGGACTGAGATTTGAGATTACTTTTCCAGAAATATAGAATTTATAAAATCTTAGCATTAACCGATAATAGTAGCTCCAATGGAGTATAAGAAAATGATAAAACCTTGTGACCCAAATAGCTAAAATATGCTAAGCTAATTTATGGCTAAAAATATTATCAACCAATGGGATGCTGATTTTCTGAATAAATCCCTTATTTTCTCTGATCTTAAAATACTATTACAACATAGCTCCTGGCAGGATTGGCCTGGTTGTGACGGTTTATTGAGTTTGCTGGATAAACCTATTACCTTATCCAGTGGTATGCAATTGGATATGAGACCCCAGGATAAAACCCTTCCTTTTCCAGAAATGGGCTATGAGGAACGCGTTTATAAAAAGGGCATTATTAGTACCCGAGAACAAAACTGGCACGATCTGTTTAATGCTTTTATCTGGTTACTATTTCCTAAAACTAAAATTCTTCTTAATGACTTGCACATGGAGGAATTAAAAAATCAGCCAGGTAAAAAAAGAACGGCCTGCCGTGATGCGATTACTCATCTTGATGAATCGGGTATTATTATTGCCAGCAATGATAGCGCTTTTTTAACAGGATTAAAAAATCATCAATGGCAACAGGTATTGCTTGAAAATAGGCATAAATGGTTACAGGTTGATAACTCTGATCAGCAACAGCAGCAAATTGGAGCCTTTGTTTTTGGTCATGGGATGTATGAAAAAGCATTTAAACCCTTTATAGGTTTTACCGGCAAAGCCTATTGTCTTAAAGTGGATAAAAACTTTTATCAACAAGATAAACTCAGTCAATACCAGTTACTGGATCAAGTTTTATCTGATGATATAAAACAAAAACAGGCACTTATTGATTCACGCCATCTCTCTCCCTTGCCTATATTAGGGATCCCTGGCTGGTCAGTGGATAATGAATCACCCGAGTATTATGCCAATAAAAATTATTTTAGGAGTAAATAAGAGCTGGGTCAGGCTCTTATTTACCAGCTAATTCTAATCAACACAAGATTCTTTAATAATTCTTTCGTATTTATTAAAATCAAAGGTTTTAAATTGTGCAACTTTTGGCTCTATTAAAACTACCCCAGATTTATTATGTAATGGTTCTTGTGCTTTGTTATACATAAATAAACGCAGACTCCTTTCCAGCATGCCTAAAACGGCTTTAGTATGACCAAAAAATTGATAATCCTTTTCCTGATAGCTATTAAATGAATTTTTACCTAAAACATTGCAAGCCAGAATAGAATCATATTGCGCAAACTCTACGGGTAGATTACTGGAAATAAAACCGTCCACATAAAAATTATTATTAATTTTAACAGGAGGGAAAATACCTGGAATAGCCATTGATGCCAGTACCGCATGTTTAATACTTATATCGCTATTTTTATCAAATACCTCTGCTTTACCGGTATTAAAATCTGTCGCCACAATTTTTAACTCTATAGCGGTTTCGGCTATTTTTTTATCTGCAAAAAGCAGACTAAATAAATCTGCAATTTTGTCAGTAGACAAAAGGCTGCCATTAGAAAAGGATATTTTTCCCCATTTAAAAATATTTGAGAAATTTTTTATAAATTGATAAATTTCTTGATCTGAGTAATTTAGTGCATAACAAGAACCTAAAATAGCCCCCATGCTGGTACCAATAATCTCTTTGGGTTTTAAATTACTTTCATCCAGAGCTCTTAATACATTTAAATGGGCAATGCCTAATGCACCACCTCCAGATAAAACTAATGAAAAATCACGCTGAAGTTGGTTAATGTTTTGTTTGATATTCATAGTTTTTGTTCAAATTTAAAAATAGCTATAAATTACATAATACGTAGAATTGTATAGTAAGTTCAAATTTAATAAAGCTGTATGTCTGGCAGTCTGTTAAAATAAATTTATTGAGTAGATTAAATTTAAGATCAGAGGCAAAATTATGAAATACAATAAACTGGGTTTAAGTGATTTAAAGGTATCCAATATTTGTTTGGGCAGTATGACCTGGGGTAGTCAAAATAATCAGAATGATGCGGATGAGCAAATTGAGTTTGCCTTATCAGAAGGAATAAACTTTATAGACACCGCAGAAATGTATGCGGTTCCTCCATTACCAGAAAGCTATGGAACAACTGAAAAAATAATTGGCAACTGGCTGGTAAAAAATAGTCAACGCCGATCCGAACTGGTTTTGGCCACTAAAATTGCGGGCAATGGTTTACCATGGATCCGTGAAGGAGGGGATATTACTGGAGAGGCAATACTAAAATCCGTAGATGATTCTCTACAACGCCTGCAAACCGATTATATCGACTTATACCAATTGCACTGGCCCAATCGCACTTCACCACATTTCTCTAAACACTGGCCAGGAATGATTAAATTCAGTGAGGTGGATGCACAAGTACATTCGGCTCAAATGTTAGAAATTCTGCAAGCTTTAGAGCATTGTGTTAAAGCCGGTAAAATACGTTATTGTGGCCTCTCTGATGATACTACATGGGGTATTAATGAATACCTTAAATTAAGTGAAAAGCATAATTTACCCCGAATGGTATCAATACAAAATGAGTTTAACCTATTACACAGCAAGGACTGGCCTTATCTTATTGAGAACTGTGTACACGCAAATGTGGGCTATTTACCCTGGTCGCCACTTGCAGGAGGTGTTTTAAGTGGAAAGTACCTTGATGGTGCTCGCCCACAAGGAAGCCGTTGGAGCACATCGCAACGAAATGGTTTATTTCGTGATAATGCAGTAGTAAATGATGCCGTAAAGGAATACCAACAAATTGCTCAGAAATATGATTTAAGCACTGCACAATTATCTCTGGCATGGTGTGCTCAGGTAGATGGAGTAAGCTCAACAATTATAGGTGCAACCAGCATTAAACAATTAAAAGAAGATATTCAGGCATTTGAAAACAGCTTATCTACAACTATTTTAGACGATATTAACTCGGTATTACGCCAATACCCCGTTCCTTTTTAATTTTAAAACCAGAGATTATTTTATGCCATATTTTATAATTTTAGGGGCAATATTTGCCATGTTAGCGGTTGCTTTTGGAGCCATGGGGGCACACTTTTTAAAAAATATTATTGATGCCCAGGCTTTGACAGTATTTCAAACCGCCAGCACCTATCAAATGTATCATGCTTTTGCCTTAATACTAACGGCTTTATCTCTAGAACATACGCATAATACAAAAGTGCTAAATATAGCTGGCTGGTTATTTTTAGCCGGTATTATTTTATTCTCAGGAAGTTTATATGGGCTGAGTTTATTTGGCCTTAAATATTTAGGCATGATAACTCCAATCGGAGGAGTCTGTTTTATAATTGCATGGTTACTTTTTGCTATATCGTTTATGCTTAAAGCAGAGAATGTAGAAGTTAATAAATAAAAGATGCCGGCATTATTTACTATTAAAAAACAATATAAAAACCACAGCTAAATATTAAATTTAACTGATTTATTTAGCTTGAAATGCATGAAATAAACCTGCCTAAGCTACAAAAAACACCCATAAATTATTCCCAATTGTCTAAAAAACATCCAGAACACTAAATTATTTTAATTATTTTAAGTTTTAAGTTATTGAATTTAAAGCAATTAAATGTATTGCTTCACTAATAACATCAAATGCTGTTATTAATTCTAAAAATATAATGATAAGCTAATTACTTATAACCATAAAATATATGCGTGTATATATTTAAATTCTATTTATTATATAAACGCCAGGGAGAATAAATATGTTTAAAAAAGTTGCATTTGCTTTCTTACTTATAGTTTACAGCTTACTACTTGGCTTTTATTTATTTCCTCAAAAATATAAGCCAATTAATGCAAATAATTCCAGCTCTTTCCCAGCAGGAAATTCTCAGCAAAACACAGACAAAAATGCAGTTAATTTTGTAATAAAATAGTTCTTTATCAGGAAAAAATTAGAGTTTTAAGTGATAACAAATTATTACTGAATTTAAACTTAGATTTCATGTTTTATAATTTAAAAATATAGCCAAAATATACATGTTATCTCTAAGTGATTAAAAAATATAAATTATTTTTATTGTAAGTTGTTGAATTTATGTGACATTAAAAATTAAGTTTAGCAATAACATCATATGCAGTTATTAATTTGATTAATATAATGATAATCAAATTTAATATTCACAGAAATTAAACAGGTTTATTAAAAAATTATTATGAAATTGAATGATTATCATAAGTATTTAAAGCTTGTATATTGCTATTCTTTTTTTATAATTTCTAGCAATGTTTATGCTACTCAAATATCAAAAAAAATATTGCAATGTGATATGAATCAAATTGCTTTTCAGATGAGCCGAGCAGATTACTCTTGCCAGATAGACGCCTTCACTGCCTACCATGAGCTTAAAAAAAATAATACTTTATTAATTGATATTCGCTCTAAAAATTCTTACCAGAAAATATCTATTCCCGATAGCTTAAATATCCCGCTGTTCCGTCTAAAAACTAAAAATATTTTAAAAAATAAAAAATTATTTTTAATTGATGATGGTGGAAGGTTAAATAATATTGCCCAACTTTGTTATCAGTTGAAAGAAAAAGGCTTTAAGATTTTTTATATCACGGGTGGGTTAAATGCCTGGAGTAAACTAAAAAAAGGATTTTTAGGTAGTGCTAAAGAGTTGATTCAGCTGGATGAATTGGGTGCAGAGCATTTTTATTTTGATAATGATATTAAAGATTTAGTTATTATTAATATTGGAAAGCAGCAAAATAAAATATTAAAACAAACAATTAATTCATCCCCAATTGCTAACTATTATTTCATCCCATATAAGCAAAACTCACGGAGTTTACTTAAAAAACTTAAGCAAATTGTAAAACAGCAACCCAAAGTAACACGGGTGTTTATTTATGATGAGGCAGGTAAAACCTATTCAGCTTTTAAAAAACACTTAAAAGAGCAACTTAAAGCATCTGTATTTTATTTAAACGGGGGGTATAAGGCATTTGAACGCTTTGAACTATTTCGTCTGGCTTTATCTGAACGACAAAAAATAAAACCTAATCCTTTTTTCAGTTGTAGGGGATAAAAGCAGATGTCTTTACCTCTTAAAATATTTTTTTTATTGCTTCTTTCAGGAGCTTTACTTGCTGTATATTTAGTCTCTACTTCACCGCAGTCACAGATAAAAAAAGTGCCTGTTGCTATTGTTGAAAAAACGGAACTATATCCTCTTACCAGCCGTATTTTATATAGTTATAACTTAACTAATCGCAGTGCGAAAAATATAACAAAAGCCGATTTTTATGCTTACACACCAGTACCAAAAACGCCTTATCAACGTCTTGATAGTCTGGATTCTAAAACACCTCACGTATTAACTGAAGATAAATTTGGTAATCAGATTATCCACTTTAAAATCAAAAATCTGGCTCCTTATGCAAGTCAGACTATAAAAATTATAGCCTCTCTTGCTATGGCTCATAAGCCAAATAATATTCCTTTTAGCAATATAGAACACTACCTTGAAAACTCAGAACTGCTTAATTTAGATCAGCCAGAAGTTATTTTATTAGCAAAAAAATTAAATCATGGAAGTATAAGTGAGATAGTAAATAACACCTTTCTCTGGACTATGAGAAATATTAAATACAGTGGCTATGAACAGGCTGATATCAGTGTAGTACACACACTGGAAAGTAAATCAGGAGACTGCACTGATTATATGCACGTGTTTACTGCACTAAATCGAATAAATTCTATCCCTACTCGTGAAATAGCAGGTTATATCGTAAAACAAAATAAAATTATTCATGCCCACGACTACCATAACTGGGCAGAATATTTGCTTGATGACTACTGGTATCTTGCGGACCCACAGAATAAAAACTTTAACCAGTTTGCCGGTTACTACATAGCATTTAAACACTATGGTGTTGACCGGCAAAGCCCTTTGGATGATTTTCATCGCTATTATGTAAGCGATAAACGTATTTTGGCAACCATGAATTAACGGTAATTAAATATGACTAAAAACACCTTAAGTTCAACTAATACAATAGCTGAACCCATACTTTGTAAAATTAAAAAGCATACCCATAGATGGTCTTATTGGTACCTGAATATTTTAGGGTTTTTTGTTATTTTATTGGTAGCTAACTTACCTGTTATGGCAGAAGAGAGTGTTTGTGCTCAGGTAAAAATGGAAATTCAACAACAGGCCTCATTAGAGAGGCAAGCCTTTGATGCGGTAATGCGAATTAATAATTCCTTAGAATCCGTATCATTATCTAATGTTTCCATTAGCATTAATTTTACCGATGAATTAGGTGATGTAGTAATAGCCAGTAGCGATCCCGATAGCACTACAGCAAAGTTTTATATCCGTATCGATACCATGCAGGATATTACCGATATTGCTGGAAATGGCGAAGTTTTAGCGGGTACTACAGCAGAAATTCACTGGCTAATAATTCCAGCACCAGGCTCTGGAGATGAAATACCCAGTGGTAAGCTATACAATGTTGGAGCCACATTAAACTATAATCTGGGTAGTGATGAGCATAGTCTTGAAGTGATCCCGGATACCATTTTTGTAAAACCTCTTCCAAAAATATCACTGGATTATTTTTTAACTAAAAAAGTAGTGTCAGATGATCCCTTTACTCCAGAAGTTGAGCCAGCCCAAGCTTTTACATTAGGTGTTCGGGTTAGAAATAATGGTGATGCAACAGCCCGAAATTTTAAAATTGATTCTGCGCAACCCAAAATTGTAGATAACCAACAAGGCCTGTTAATTAACTTTTATATTATCGGTAGTAGCATAGACGGTCAGGCAAATACTGCCGATTTACTTTTAGATTTTGGAGATATTCCAGGCAAAACAGCCAAAGTAGGGCGTTGGCAGATGGAAACTAATCTATCTGGACGGTTTATTGAATTTTTAGCCAGTTATTCTCATGCCGATGATTTAGGCGGTCAATTAACCTCTATTCTTGAAGGCGTAAATAGTTACTATTTATTGCATGATGTAAGCATAGAGCAAGCGGGGGCTGATACTATTAATGATTTCCTTGCCTGGGATAATAGTATATTAAAAGTATTTGAATCCAATCGAGACGATGCTCTGGTTAATAATTATACTGCTGAGGCAAGTTTTGAATTTAATCGTCAGGAAGGAGATTTAGCCTATTACTACCTCACTATCCCGGAATATAGTGGATTTGCCTATGCACGTTTTGACGATCCAGCTTTGGGGCAGGCAACTATTCAAAGCATTACCCGCTCAGACAATAAGCAAATCCCAACACTTAATAGCTGGTTATCTGATTCAGGTAGTACAGGTGAAGAGAAATTATATTATATACATCTATTCGATTATCAAAGCACAGGAAGTTATGTCGTTGTTTTAAATACTGCAGATATTATCGTTGCAGATAATGCTCCAGTAATTGCTTTTATTTCGCAGCAGGAAGTATTTGCGGATGAAACGATCCAGATAGTTATTAGCTCCAGTGATCTGGACCAGACCACTCCAGCACTAAACGCTCTCACATTACCTGTATCTGCACAATTTACTGACAATGGTGATGGCAGTGCAACTTTCCAATGGACACCGCAATTCTCGGAAATTGGCATTCATCAACTTGTTGTACAGGCCAGTGATGGAAGTTTAAGCAGCGATCGTAGCATTCAAATTAATGTGCTGGTTCCCGAAGTGGTAGATACCGATGCCGATCAAATGGACGATAATTGGGAAGTAGTACATTTCTTAAATCTGGATAGAGATGGTCTGGGTGATTATGATAACGATGGCATCAGCGATCTGGAAGAATATAAACAGCAATTAGAGCCTAAAGATTATTTTATAACCGGGCTGCCTAAAATAGTTTTCCCGGAAATGGGGCAGATGGTTGATCATCTACAACCCATATTTAATATAGAAAACAGCTCTGCAATTCTAAGTGATAGAGCGGCAATATCCTATCAATTTGAGATTTATGCAGATGACAATCTAAGTGAATTAATAGACCGCTCTAATTATATCAAAGAGAGCAGTTCAAGTGTTTCTGGTTATTCACAATGGCATAGTGAACTTGCTCTGGAAGATAACCACTGGTACAGCTGGCGAGTCAGAGCCTATAACGATAATAATTATAGTTCCTGGGTTATGGGGTATTTTTTTACCAATACAGCAAATGATAATCCCAGTGAGCCTCTGGTATTTAGTCCCCAGGAAAATATTCAGCCAGATAGTCTTGCCCCGGTTTTTGAAATTAGTCAAAGCAGCGATGCGGATGAAGACGAATTAAATTATCAATTCCTGTTTTATCAGGATGAGGCTGCACTTATTCCACTACTGAGCAGTGAAAAAATATATGCAGATCAGTCTCCCACTATTTTATGGCAATTATCACAGGACTTAATTATTTTAGATGAATTCTATTGGCAGGCTATAGCCAGTGATTCCAGTGGAGGAGTTAACCAGAGCCCTGTTCAATACCTGAGTTTTGATCTAAATAATCAAAAGCCATTGGCTCCAACTATTACCAGCCCTGTTAATGGCCAGATAGCCAATCAGCTGGATGTAAATATTGATATCCTGGCAGCAATAGATCCAGACAACGATCCACTGGAATACCATTTTGAACTGGACATAAGTGATAAATTTAGCAGCCTGGATAAATTAAGCTACCAGCTACTGGATGCACAACAAGCACTGTTTTGGCCGCTATCAGATTTAGCTGATAATATGGGTTATTTTGTCCGAGTCCGTGCTTTTGATGGTAAGGCTTATAGTAACTGGGCAATAACGAGTTTTAGAGTAAATAAAAATAATGATAATCCGCTCACTCCAAAAATTATTAACCCCGGTCAGGATTCATGGCTTACCAGCCAGCGCCCAGTATTACAAATTGCCCCGGCGACTGATCCAGATAATGACCTGCTGAACTATGCCTTTGAGCTTTATACAGATGAGGCTTTAACTGCCCTGGTTCATAGTGCACAGACCAGTAAATTAAACTATGCACTAACAGAGAATCTGGCAATTGATCAAGACTATTACTGGCGGGTAAAAGCTTTAGATAATCAGGGGGCAGAAAGCGAATGGAGTGAGGCTCACCACTTTATAATTAATAATAATGAAATTGATGAGCCTGAAATAACACTCTTAACACCACAACAAGATACCCAGGCCACTCGTTATTTTACCATCCGCTGGGATGATCAGGATATTGATAACAATGCCCGTATTGCACTTTATTATAGCCCGACTGGAAATATAGATGATATAACCGAAATTGTATCCGATCTGGTAGAAAATAATGATGGAAAATCCGATCAGTACCAATGGGATATCAGGGATTTAGCTTCAGGAGAATATGCTCTGCTGGCTGTTATTACGAACCCAGATAATACCGCTTATTCATGGTCAGCAGCTAAAGTTATTAAACCTGCACAATTACAATTACAGACTGATTTAGCCTCCCCACAACAACAGGGCACTAAAATCCAGTTGCTGGCAAGTTTTGATTCAGCTCATTCATACGAATACCGCTTTATGCTAAAAGGCGGGGCAACAGCAGATCAATGGCAGCTGCTTCAGGACTGGAGTACTTCTGAACAAATATTATGGAAAACAGGAGCTTATCCCGGGCTTAATACGTTACGAGTAGATATAAGAATAGCAGGGGAGCAGGAAATTCTTGATAGCTTGCAAATGTTCTATCAGGTAGTTTATCGCTGGTCTATTCTTTCACTATTTAAAGATACGGATAAAAAAATTGCTAATGGGCAAAAAGTAGAACTTCATGCGGTATATATCAGTAATTCTACTAATTATGAATATCAATACATTATTTCAGGTGCAACCATTAGCGATGAATACCAGATAGCACGTCCCTGGTCATCTAATGCTAGTTTTTTATGGGATAGCACGGGGTATATTGGCTCGCATAAAATTACTGTCCGGGTAAGAGAAACCGGAGCAGATACACAGACCAATCCTGATTTAATAGAGAAAAAGAAATCTCTGTCATTTAAAGTTTTAAAACCACAGCTGGAATTTACGCGAGATACCGAAAAATATATAGAGCATGCTCAACAGGTTAAGCTATCAGCAAATGTTGTTTCAGACTCCGCAACTTATGAATACCTTTATACCATCAAGGGCAAAACTACCGATGGTGAACTGGTCATACTACGCAACTGGTCAACAGCTGCCCAGTTAGATTGGGATAGCAGCAATTACATCGGGCACCATAGAATATCGGTTTCTCTAAGAACCCCCGGTACGGATCAGGTGCTAAAAAAAGCCAGCCTGGGATTTGTAGTAGACAAGCCCAGATTAGCGCTTTCCCGTGATAGTGAAAAGGTAATTGAACATGCACAAATTGTAAATCTGGAAACGCAAATCACCTCGGGATTAGGAAGCTATGAATATCAGTTCTTAATTAAAGGTAAAGCAACCGATCAACAATTAGTCGTTTTAAGAGACTGGTCAAGTACAGCAAATTTGCAATGGGATAGTAGTAACTACATTGGTTCTCATAAAATTACTGCACAATTAAGGCCCATAGGAACGCAACAGGCTGTTTTTAAAGCGCGATTAAACTTTAAGGTAAAAAAACCAAAAGTTAAATTAAGTCGCGATACAGAAAAGAAAATTCAACATGGCCAAATAGTTAATTTACAGGTGACCACCATTCAGGGTGTGGGCAATTATGAATATCGCTTGCTTATTAGTGGCAAGACCATAATAGCTGAACCACAAGTTTTAAATGACTGGTCATCCACTACTGATTATATCTGGAATAGCGATAACTATATTGGCAGCCATGCCATAACGGTTCAGCTAAGAGAGGCAGGTAAAGCTATTCTATTATCGGTACACAAACTCAGTTTTAAAGTGCAAAAACCAAAAATTGAGTTATTAAGAAATACCGATAAAAATATATTACTGGGGCAAATTGTTAATCTGGATACAAAAATTTTAACTGGTATGGCAAATTATGAATACCAGTTCAGGATCAAAGGTAAAACCACCAATGGTGAATTTACCTTACTACAGGGCTGGTCAAGCAATGCCCAATTTATCTGGGATAGTCAGGCATATCAAGGATGGCATCGAATAGAGGTGAGTATCCGACTGCAAGGCAGTGTGGATATTTTAAGAGTTAAAACCTTAAATTTTAATGTAAAACCTTAATTTGATAACAAAATTACCTAACTGGAAAAATTATGAATAAATCAATTATTAATCACTTTTTTAGTACTTTGTTAATGGTTTTTGTTTTGCTGTTTTTGCCTTTAATAACAATGGCCGAGCCTATAATTATTTCACAGGATACCTTGATTAGCGCCAGTGATAACAGCTTTGATAATCAGATCCTGGTTGTTGATAATGTAAAACTTACTGTGGATGG
>JASFYQ010000175.1:0-6438 GCA_045047105.1 Pseudomonadota bacterium
ATAGCGCAAAAAAACTTTTGCCATGAACACTTACTCAAACAGCAAACACGGGTTTTTAGTGCTTTAATTGATTCACATAAACAGCGGGAAATACGTACAGAAGAGTGGTCTATTTTATTAATCTGGTTGCTTGATAAAAGTGAATCCACTCTTTTTAGCCCCATGCCTAAAGAGGCGGTAAAAGTTTTTAGTGCAGTGCGTTTCCCTAAAAAAGATGCCGATCTTAAACAGACTTTAATAGACTTATTTGAGCCAGTCAAACAATTAAAACTGGATGCTACCGCTATTGAACAAAGAATTGAGCAGGCTAAAATATATCAATTAGCGCGACAGGGTATTATTTTAATTAGAGAAAAAATATCTCAGGCTAAAAAACAGCAAAAAGTGATGAATTATGATGATTTAATCCATCAACTTGCGAATAAAATTGTAGCTAATAAGGGTGAGACTACAGATGAATTCTCACAACAAAATTCAGAGCAGGCACTTTTTTTAGCCAGTCAAATTCGAGCATCTTATCCTGTGGCTCTGGTGGATGAGTTTCAGGATACCGATCCGCAGCAATATGCTATTTTAAAAGCAATTTATCTTAATTCACCGAATTCTTTTAGCTCTTCACCAGAAACTAAAACTGCCTTATATATGATTGGCGATCCCAAGCAGGCTATTTATGCTTTTCGCAGTGGTGATGTTTTTACTTATCTGGCAGCCAGAAATGATGCGGATCAACTCTGGTTTATGGATACTAACTGGCGATCTTCTACGGCAATGGTAAAGGCCTATAATCGCTTGTTTTATGGAGCTGATCTTGATCAGGATGCTACGGATGTATTTGGTTTTGATATTAAATATATTCCCATTAAAGCTGCTGGGCAGGCAGATAAACAGCCATTAAATGAGTCTTCTTCTGACAAGAGTAAGAACAATAATAGTGCGATGGAATTGATTTATTTTCCCTTTAATGAAGATTATCGTTCGGGAAAAGGTCAAAAGTTAGAGATGAAACAGGATTTTTGTGAAGTAATTGCTCATTGGTGTAGCTATGAAATTCATCGTTTATTAACCGAGCAGATCCGCATTGGTGACAACCCATTGCAAGAGCAGGATATTGCTATATTAGTACGGGATAAAAAAGAAGCGGCTTATATACAAAATGCATTATCTCAGATTAATTATGCATCGGTTTATTTAAGCAGCCATGAAAATGTTTTTTATAGTGAACAGGCTAAGGAATTAATCCAGGTCTTAAATAGTTTATTGCAACTAGAAAATGATCAACTATTGATTGCAGGACTTGCTACCCGATTTTTTGGCTGTGATACTGAGCAATTAGCGGCAATGCAATCCAGTTTAATGGATGATTTAACTGCTGATAAGCAAACAGATAATCCAGACTTTGAATACTATCGCCAACAGATGTTTGATCTACGCGAGTTATGGATACAGCGTGGTTTTATGGCTATGGCATTAAAGCTATTGCATAAACACTATAAACCACAGCCTTACTTTTTTGAACGTGCTTTAACTAATATTATTCATCTCTTTGAGCTATTACAAATAGCCAGCCAGCAACACAAGCAGCCCGAACAATTAATCAATTGGTTTGATGAACAAATACGCAGTGCCAATGTTTCTGCAGAAGCCGAATTACGTTTAGAAAGTGATGCAAATTTAATTCGTATTATTACCCAGCATGGAGCAAAAGGTCTGGAGTATCCAGTGGTATTTATTCCTTTTTCCACACGTTATAAAGATCCGGCTAAATTTGGCAATAAAAATATTGAGCTATTTAA
The DNA here is from genome assembly GCA_045047105.1 of Pseudomonadota bacterium. GTDB lineage: Bacteria > Pseudomonadota > Gammaproteobacteria > GRL18 > GRL18 > JADGAU01. The sequence continues at coordinate 1,794 of JASFYQ010000175.1, forward strand.
ATACCATCACCCTGAAACGGGTCTATTAAACTATTTTATAGGCAAAGACAAAAATATTACCGAGCTTTATCGTAAAGAAGCCTGGGCTGAAAATATCCGGCTATTATATGTGGCAATCACGCGTGCAGTACATCGCTGTTATTTATGTGTAACTCCCTTTAGTCATTATCAGCACTCGCCACTGGGATTAACGCTAAAACTAAACGCGGAAGATAATTTAGAGTATGCCTTGCAGGCACTTATACAAAAGCCAGATTCTGCTATCAATCTGCAAACAATAAGCGCAGTGGATTTTCCTGTAGAACACCAGCAGCAACAGCATAATCGGGAAAATATTCAGGCTGCAACATTTAGCGGCTTTATTGAGAGAAACTGGTGGCTGAGCTCTTTTTCTGCCCTTAGCCGTAATTTGCGCCATGGGGGAATTTCCCGGCCGGATAGAGATGATTTTGAATTAGCTGAGCCTCAGCCAGAAGCTGATTTAAATACTGTAGAGCAGATGCGTTTTAGTTTACGCAAAGGTGCTGCAACGGGTAATTTATTACATGATATTTTAGAGCAAACTGATTTTAATGCCCCGCAATGGCAACGTGTTTTACAATACCCTTTAGCCCGATATAGTGAGAATTTAGAGCCTGATCAACAGCAGCAGCTGATTGACTGGCTGGAATCCTGTCTGGCAACAGAGCTGGCAGAAGGTTTGCAATTACAACAACTCATATGCTCTGCTACCCTGCGTGAAACAGAATTTTACTTTCCCATGACGGGAGTTAGTCCTGAAGATTTAAGTCTTTTACTCAGTAAACACCGACTGCAACAGGCACAAAAACAGGGCCTGGAGCATCAACCTAAAGGAGCGCTTTTACTGCCAGGCAAGCGGCAATTAAAAGGCATGATGCATGGTTTTATTGATTTAATTTTTTATTATCAGGGGCAGTATTTTTTAGTGGATTATAAATCTACCCATCTGGGTGACCATTTAGATTGTTATAGTGCCGATTTATTATTACAAAACATCAGTGATAATTATTATGACCTGCAATATCTGATCTATAGTCTGGCCCTGCACCGCTATTTAAAAGCCAGAATTGCAGATTATGATCCAGAAATACACTTTGGTGGAGTGTATTATCTGTATTTAAGAGGCATGTCAAAAAAATCCAATACGGGAGTATTTTTTGCTTCAATGAGCACGGAGCTATTACAACAACTGGATGATCTTTTTTCTACTTCTGAAGTAGCTGAAGATACACAGGAGCTGCTTTAATGTATGCTAATTTGCAGCAATGTAAAAATCAGCTGGATGGGATTCAGGCCATTGACTATTTCCTTGCCAGACAGGTCTGTAATAGTCTGCAAAAAGCTGAAGATGAGTTATTGTTTCACTCTATTATGGCAACTTCTCAGGCACTTAGAAATGGCCATAGCTGTTTAAAAATAGCGGCTGAAGCAAATAAGTTATGCTGGGAAAATGAGGAGACTAATAAGCCGGGTTATCTCTTTCCTGATGCTCTGGTTTGGCAAGAATATTTGTCCTGCTGTGGCCTGGATGCTGAAAATAATCATCCTCTGGTGTACCAGTTCCAACGCTTATATTTACGCCGTTATTGGTTATTTGAACAACAGCTCAGTGAATCAATTGCTTTATTAATAAATCAACCCTTAGTCATTGATGTGCTAAAAGCAACTCAAGTGGTGCAACAATTATTCCCCGCTGCAATAGAGAATAAAGAGTTTAAAAGCTATGCAACTGAATTGGATTGGCAGCAGATTGCAGTTGCAAATACTCTGGACAAGCAGTTTTCTATTATTGCTGGTGGCCCGGGTACGGGTAAAACCTTTACCGTTACTAAAGTTATGGCTGCTTTGCAGAGCTTATTTAATAGCTCCACTGGCAAATGGTTAAATATTGCAATGGTTGCGCCCACGGGGAAAGCAGCAATGCGCTTAAATGAATCGATAAATAAAGCCAAGCATATTTTACAACAGCAGCAGCTTATTTCTATAGCTACACTGGAGGTAATTCCTGATACTGCAACAACAATACATCGGCTCTTAGGTGTTAAACGAGGCAGTCATAATTTTCGCTATAATGAATCGCGTAAATTGCCCTATGATGTGATCCTGGTAGATGAGATCTCTATGATTGATTTACCACTGATGTGTCGCTTATTTCGTGCGCTTAATGAATCCTGTCAAATCATAATGCTGGGCGATGCAGATCAACTCCCTTCGGTGGCAGCAGGCAGTATTTTATCGGATTTAGCTCCACAGCAGAGTAACTCTTATTCTTTAGCAAATAGTAAAAATCTACAACAATTAACGGGTTTTAAAATTACCGCAGCAATACAAAAGAATCTGGATCATTTAACCGTATTACAGAAAAGTTTCCGTTTTGATAGTGGGGGAGAAATTGCTCAATTAGCCAGTGATGTAATTGCCGGAGAAGAGAAAAAAAGCTGGTTATTTTTAAATAATGCAAAAAAACAACTATTATATATTCAGGGGATATCGTTTTTAAACTGGATTGATTCTATGCTAGAGCAGTATTATCTGCCCTTATTCAGAACAAATAAAAACCAGCCTGAATTAACTATTGAGATGGCTTTTTTGCAATTAAATCAATTTCGCTTTTTAGCTGCTACCCGCAAGGGAGAGCAGGGCATTGAGCTTATTAATGATTATATTGAGCAATATTTAGCCCATAAGGGGTTTATTCCAGCCAGTCAACTTGCTTTAAAACAGGGTTTTTATCATGGCTGCCCGATTATGGTTACCGAAAATGACTACCAGCTGGGTTTATATAATGGCGATACCGGGCTGATTTGGTTAAAGCAGGGCAAACTTTATGCAGCCTTTCCTGCTAATCCAGTTCGCTGGATTAATCTGAGCAGATTACCCGCAGTGGAAACCGTATATGCTATGACCATTCATAAAACACAGGGTTCGGAATTTACTCATGTAGCTCTGGTTTTACCTGCTCAAGACAGCCCGATTCTCTCCAGAGAATTGTTATACACGGGCATTACCCGAGCCAGTGATAAGCTGAGTATCTGGGCGGCACAAAGCATTTGGAATATCGCCGTAAAACGCAAAGTACAGCGTTACTCAGGATTACAGCAACGTATTTTTGATAAAGATTAACTTATTTTTTGGAACATAAGTATTTTAAGGAACAGGGTATTATGAATAATAGCAGCTATCTTCAATTAGAAAAAATATTTAACCGTATTTATCAACTACAACACCTTGCTTCCATTGCTCACTGGGATATGGCAACTATGATGCCAACAGGAAGTAGCAGTGCTAGAGCTGAGGCTTTAGCCGAAGTGAGTGTGATAATTAACGAGTTAATCAGTGAGACTCAAACCGGTGATTTAATTCAACTTGCCCAGCAGGATAAGGTGCATCTGCCTGCATGGGAGCAGGCTAATTTATGTGAGATGCGCAGACTCTGGTCTAATGCAACCAGTATCAGCAGCGACCTGGTTAAAGCAAAAGCGCTGGCAGGCTCAAAATGTGAACACGCCTGGCGCACTCTGCGAGCGGAGAATAATTGGCAGGATTTTCAACCACTATTGGAAAATGTTATTCAATTAACTATTGAAGAATCTCATCAACGAGCAGATGGAAGTGGACTATCGGCATATGATGCCTTACTTAATCTATATGAGCCAGGGCAAAATAGCGCTGCAATTGATGTAATTTTTACTCAATTAGTTGAATTTTTACCTGACTTTATTCAACAGGTTGTGGCAGAACAGGCGGATGATACTATTATTCAAGCTATAGGCCCCTTCCCAATTGAAGCTCAGCGTAAGTTAGGGCTTGCGCTAATGGAAAAGGTGGGTTTTAATTTTCAGCAGGGACGTCTGGATGTGAGTCATCATCCTTTTTGTGGTGGGGTAGCAGAAGATACTCGTATTACTACTCGTTATTCAGAAGATGATTTTAGTGAAAGCTTAATGGGGGTACTGCATGAAACAGGGCACGCAAAATATGAGCAGGGCTTGCCTGCGGATTGGTTAAATCAGCCGGTAGGTGCTGCCAGAGGCATGGGCATTCATGAAAGCCAGAGCTTATTTCAGGAAATGCAGATTGCCCGCAGCCAGGATTTTTTAATATTTGCAGCCCCGATTATTCAAAAGTTTTTAGCCAATGAATTTACCGATAAGCAATGCTGGTCAGCAGAGAATCTTTATAAGCTCAATAATCGAGTAAGACCTGATTTTATTCGAGTAAACGCTGATGAGGTAACTTATCCCTTACATGTGATTTTGCGTTATGAAATTGAAAAATCTTTAATAAATAAAAAACTTGAAGTTAAGGATTTACCCGAAATATGGGATCAAAAAATGCAACAATATCTGGGCCTATCAACAGCGGGCAATTATAAAGACGGCTGTATGCAGGATATCCACTGGACAGACGGCAGCCTGGGTTACTTCCCAACCTATACTTTGGGAGCAATGAATGCTGCGCAGCTTTATTTTGCAGCAAATAAAACCATAAAAAATTTAAGCCAGCAAATCAGTAAAGGGGAATTTAAAGCTTTAAACCAATGGCAAAAAGAAAAAATCTGGTCACAAGGCAGTTATTATGAAATTGACAACCTAATGATTCATGCCACGGGTGAAAAACTTAA
>JASFYQ010000176.1:0-4580 GCA_045047105.1 Pseudomonadota bacterium
TCCGATGCAAAGCGTATTTTAATTGCAGATATGCAATGCCACGATGGCACAAGTGTTGTTACCAAACACATTGCTAAAAAGCCTTACATTTCATGGCCAGGCGATACCATTGCCAATCAACCCTATATTGATGTGATTAAATCCGTGCCTGGCATTACGTCTAGTATTGATTCTGATACCGTGCTCGGTGACTTTGTTTTAAAAAATGATGGTAAGTTAAATGACTTTTTAAATTATGCCTGGCATGGGCATAAATTAAATTTCGCCCTGGGTGATAAGTCTTGGTCTCGTGATGATTTTATCCCCGTTTCCACAGGTATTAATGCGGGCTTTAAGTCAATTGACCGATTTTCTTTATCCTTTTATTTACGGGATAAACGTAAGCTGCTTGAAACACCTGTCGAGACACAATTAATTGATGACAAATGGTCTCCTCTGGTTCTAGGTAAATGCAAAAATGTAACCCCTGTTTTAGTGGATAGTGTTACGCGTTTATATTGCATTAACCACATTGCTTGCACGATTGATGAGGTTAGAGACAACGGTAATTCCGTCGCTTTTACGGATAATGGTGACGGTACATTTAATACAACAAATCCTGTGTACGGCGATATTACTGGAGATGTAAGCGAACCGCATAACACTATCAGTTTATTTGTTGATTATTTATGTAATCTGGCTGGGTTAATACCTGCTGAAATTGATAGCAGTTACCCCAATACTGCAACTGTGGGCATGGTCATACAATCGGGCGTAAGTATTAACCAGGTGCTGACCGATTTATTAACATCGGCGGGAGGTTATGGCCGTTTTAATAGAGTAGGTATTTATAAACTCAATCGTTTTGATGTTCCTGTATCAGGTGGTGATATATTAAGTGGCGGTCAAATAAAGCCAAACACAATTAAGTTAGTAAAAGTCGAGCAACCTTACAAATCAAGACAATTAAGCTACCAAAAAAACTGGACGATACAAAATAAGTCCTCTTTGGCAACCGTACTCAGTGATGCAGATAAAGAGCTATACAGCAGTGAATATAAGCGGGTTTCGGCAATCAATGCAACGCTGGATGATGAACGTTATCCGCTGGCTGAAACACCTGAAATAAAAGAATCTTATTTTTATTATGCAGTGGATGCACAGGCCGAAGTGGATAGGTTAATAATTTTAAGAGCCACTGAGCGCAGGCAATACAGTGTAGAAACGTTTGCAACCACCTTTGCTCATCAAGTCGCTGATAGCATTTTCATGCACAATACTAAAAGCAGTTTCTTTGCAACGGGTAAAGACGTAACTATTATTTCGCTCACTGAAAATTATGATAAAAACCAGAATGCAGTTCGGGTGTGGTTATGAGTAATCTTAAAATGACCGTTAAAAATGTTTTATTAGATGCTGTGCTAACCACCAGCCCGCCCGCTGTTGCCACTTTACCTGCTGATTTTCTAAAAAATATTGAACAATCAGAAGTTATGCGTACCACTGGAACCAGTATTACAATCAGTGGAAGCTTTGCTCAGGCTGTTGCAGTAGACAACCTTGTTTTATCTAAATACTCATTAAGTAACACCGCAACATTGCAGTTAATATTAAAACAAGGGGAACAAATTTATTATGATTCAGGGGAAATAAGTGTTGCCAATAAATCGAATCTGTTGCCCCTGGGTGCATGGCGGGCAGGTATTGATGCATTCGGTGTATCTCCTGAATTGCCAGGTATAGCAAAATCTTTTACACACAGTTTCAGTGTTTATTATATTGATAGCTTTGAACTTGTTATCAATGACCCAGATAATCCTGCAGGCTGGTTTGATATATGGCATATGATGTTGGGTTTATCTATTACCGTCAGTAAAAACTTTGCCTGGGGAAGCACTCTGGAATGGGTAGATAATACAACCCATGAAGAGGCAGACGATGGTACATTAAGATCGTTGGTTGGCGGCTTAAGGCGAAAACTTACTCTGGATTTAAATTATTTAAACAATATTGACCGCGCACGTACTGAAAGTGATTTTGTCCTTACAGGAAAAGGCGAACCTCTGGCTATATCTGCATACCCTGATGTTGATTTTCAACATATCTCTCAAGTCACCACATTTATAGCTAAAAGAGGGCTTAATGCAAAATATACTCACAATCACTATAACAACCACAAACAGCAATTAATTTTTTTGGAGTGCTAATAATATGGCAATTGATGCATTAGATTTAACAGAGACACGAATAGTCATTGGTGAGACCATAGAGTTTGTAAATAAAAACAATCTCTTGCAAAGTAAATTAGAGGGATGGTCTGGACAACTGAACGCGGAATCAACTTTAATTAATGGATACAAAATTCAGGCAGAATACTGGGCAGGACAGGCTCAGAGTTTTGGTGATATAACGGTGAAAGCCGATAAAGTCACAGGAGCAGTAGAAAATAACTTGGCTGGGCTGGATGCAAATGGAAACCTTATAGGTAGCAATATTTCTGAAAATGACCTGATTACTGGAATGATAATAAATGGTGTAGCAGCTGGGTATGGGTTTAGTATCTTAACGGGTACACCATCCAAACCGTTGGTTGTTCTATTTACAAAAGCCAGTGTTATTTACAAACTTATCATCACCTGGGGAACGAGTGGTGGTGCTGATGGTAATGAAACTGAATTTATTGTATCTAAAAGTATAAATTCAGGTGCTAATTACACACTTTTTACAACGCTCACTATTACGTATGATGCGGCTGGTGATGCAACAAATCAGACCTGGGCTTAATTATGAATTTTGGATTAAATGGCAAACTAAAAACATTGCTAGACAGATTAAGTGCAACAAGGGCTGGATATATGGATGCAGCTATCAGCTCACGGGCATCCTCATCAACAATAAGTACAGCAAAAACAGATATAGTTCAAGCTGACAGCGATATAGATACAGTAGATGCAGCCTATGCGGGAGTCAGAAATTCAAGATATGGAACATGGTATCAATCCACTGGCTCATCCGCAAATCACTCTATAGCTGCTTTAACAGATTACACAAAAGTAATTATTAATAACGATGTAAGTCTTTACTCAAGCACGGGGTTTTCAGGGTACGTAATATGTACATCAAATACCAATGTACATGTAAATAACAGCCAAAGTTCAGGATTTGTCGGCGGGTTTAGTTTGATTGAGCTTTATTAAAAAAGGATTGTAAAATGGCTTTTGGATTAAATGGTAAATTAAAAACATTGCTCGATAGATTAACTACTGCAAGGGCTGGAAATATTGATGCAGCTATCAGCTCACGAGCAGCAGAAACAGATGCTATTGATATAAAAAATAATGCGAGTTCTTTGCTGACAAAAATTAATAATTTATCGGGCAGCTATGGAGCGGTGAGAAATACAAGGTATGGTTATAACAGTACAGCAGTATCAACCAGCACAAATTATAATAACTTTTCAGTGGCAGGACTAACAGATATCAACAAATGTTTGTTAGATGTAAATGCATACGCGTACTATTCTTCATCTCCTTACAGCCGCATCGGCGGCTACGGTTATGCAACATCTCTTACTAACGTGCGTATCTATTTATCAGCAGGTTCTTTGGGTAAATTAAGTCATAAAGTTGGCTTTACTCTTGTAGAATTATTTTAATTATAGGAAAAATTAATGGATAATTACAGTTATTTTGTTATAGATGGAAACGGCTATATTAAGAGTATTACGGGCGGTAATTCACCTAAAGCAGATTATCAGGACGATCTGATTGAGAACGATGGTACCGACCGTTCTAATGATATGTGGGACTTCATAGCTAATGATTGGAAAACCGATGATCGTCCTTTGCCTCCCGTCCAGCACTTAATTGACAAAATTGATTTTTATGATTTATTTACAGATAGTGAGCTAGAGTTAATAACAGAGCAAGCAAAAATTATTGCAAAAGTAGATGTTTTCATAAAAAAAATTGAATCATTAGCTGTCATTAACCTAAAAAAAACCAGCCTAAAAAAAGGACTTGATGCTCTTGAGGTCGCAAATATTTTGTCTTCAGGCAGAGCATCAGAAATTTATAATGCAGTAAATAGTGATGTTCAAATTTATCAACCACCCAGGGGGTAGCAATGGATGAAAATCTAATATTTGCTTTGCTGCAAATTGCGAGTGGAGAGAGCGATAAAATTGTTAATAAGTTTCACATAAAAGGGTTATTAGATGGTGGGTGGGTAAAATACGTCACGACTGCACATAATGCTAATTACTATACAATCACACAAAAAGCAGTCGAGTACTTAGAAAATGTGGAAAGAAATCTGCTTTGGTGGGAAAATCCAGAAATTGTGGATTGGAAACGATTTCAACAAGAAAACAAAGTCGCTATATAAATAGTTTAAACTCAGTTTAAATACAGTTAATATTTGTCGCAAATCATATAAAAATAGCACTTTAATCAAGTCGCAAACTTAAAGTACTTTTATCGCAAATTAAAAAGCGCGCTACAGATTAGCATTTAAGAGTATTTCTACCTGAAAACCAAACTCTTTTAGTTTGTTAGACATATCACTGGCATCATTTACCGGGTTTTTTAGGGGGGCAGCTT
>JASFYQ010000177.1:0-14323 GCA_045047105.1 Pseudomonadota bacterium
ATCATAGTTAAGTTTTTCATGTTGTCTCTCTCCGAGTTTTAAGTATTCTATTTTATAGTATTATATTGTTGTTAAAGAATAATTAGTTTATTCAATTCTCATTGAACCTGTATCAGCTGTTGCACCTTTACCGATTGCTGCATTTAATACGTTTTTGTTATTGGATGCATTGATAATAACGGATTTTTTAACTTTTGAATTTGAGATAGTTGTTGAACCAACGCTTGCTTTTGCACCTTTACCTATCGCTGCATTTAAAACATTTTTGTTATTGGAAGCATTGATAATAACTGATTTTTTAATTTCACTTTTTGCCATTGCAAGAGTAGATGTAGTTGCAATTGCTGCTGCTGCGATGATCATAGTAAATTTTTGCATTTTTAATTTCTCCATTAATTTAATTTTAAAATAAAGCATTTAAAACATAGCATACTTTTGACCTAAGTCAAATAAATAAGTTTAAAAAGTAAGTAAATGTTTTATTTATTGTAACTTCACTGATATTTGACGAACAGTTCCATTTTAGTTACAAATAAATTACAAATAATTAATAAACAATTCAAATAGATCACATAAATATATTTATTATCATAACCTTACGATTAAATTTAATTTAAAAATCTAGTTGGTAAAGTTGTCAAAATATGATAAAAAGCATATTCATTTATTATTAAAAAGGTTTTATTTGACTTTGAATACAGAAAATACATTAGAATTGTTTATTTAAACATAAATACTATTTATGTAAATACAGTATTAATATTTATTGTGGTACAAAATGTAGACTAAAAGATAATTTTACCAAACTAACACCATTATTGTATCTACTTTACCTAGTTGTTGACTTGGTAAATATCTAACTTCACGATTGTAGTCAAATAGCACAGGATATATTAATAGAAAACAATAATTACCCAATATTTATGTGTAAAAGTGGGATTTTTTTACTGAAGTGGATTTAAGAGAGGGAAAAATAAACCAATAAATCAAAAAGAGTGAGACTATCAGTAAAAATTTAAAACAGCATTAGAAGAAGTTTTCTAAAGTTATACCTTAGATTAGAATTTAACTTTAAATGCCTATACATTATTTTTCTTCGGCTTCTGGCTTGCCGATAAAGTAGCCCTGATAAAAATCAAATTTCATGTCTTTTAGAATGAGCAAGTCTTTTTCTTCTTCAATACCTTCGGCAATTATTTTAATATCCAGGTTATGTGCAGTATTAATAATTTGTCGCATATAATTCACAATATCTTTGTTATCTTGTATATTCGCAGCATAACTACCGTGTACCTTAATATAGTCAATTTTTACATCCTGTAAATAAGACATGGATGCAAAACCAATTCCAAAGTGATCAATAGAAAATTGGCTCTGGCAGGACTCCATAATAGATAGAAGATTTTTATATTCAGCTAATGCTTTAATAATATTGTATTCAGGGGCTTCAATTACTAATTGTTTCTGTTGTGCTGTTGATAATAAGTTAATCCTCTCTTTCAACCAGATGGGGAAAGCAGGGGCCTGTAAGCTGTCTCTAGATAAATTAATACAATAGCTAGTTGTTGACCCTGCTTTTATTCGCTCTACAATTTTTTCTATTACCCATCGGTCAATAAATCGTGTAATATTTAAATGCTCCGCCATAGGAATAAAAATACCTGCTGAAATTAGCTGCTGTTTATAATTCAGTCTGAGCATAATTTCCTGGAAAGTGGTATTGTTATTTACATCAACTGTCTTTTGGAAATACAGTTGAAAACAATCTTTTTCAATCGCTTCAATAATAATTTTATGCCACTCTTCCGAACCTCGGCTCTGAGATCCATTTTTGTTATTTGCTAATAAATGGTAGGCATTACGACCCTTCTGCTGTGCCAGACGTAAGGCCATATCTGTCTCAGATAATAAGTCGCCCATATTTTTATCTGTATGAGTGGTTACCAAACCCGTATGTGCAATATCATAGTCTTCAAATTCAAGCTGCCGTGCAATTTTTTTCAACTCAATTTGTAACTTTTCACCTAATTCATTCATTAACTCAGGGGTAATAGATTTAATCAATAAAACAAACTCTGTTCCAGACAATCGTGCCAATAATGAATTCGCAAAATCATCCCCTGTTTTATGCAGTAGTTCGGCTAGTTTTTTTAATAATTCATTGCCCTTGATATGTCCATATTTTTTATTTACCATAACTAAATCATTGAGTTGCATAATAACTAAACAGCCACGATTGCTCTCATTTTTAGAATCACAAAAGAACTTAAGCTGTTTTATAAAGATAGAGCGATTGGGCAGTCCCGTTACTTCATCTTGAAAGGCATGTTTTTGTAGCTCTTCGGTCATTTTAGCCTGTTCTTCAAAAATAGTTTTGAGCTTTTCAGACATTTTATTAAGAGCAGTCACAACCTGTAAAAATTCAATGGTTTTTGGTTTTATATCAATAATAGGGAATTCACGCTGACAAATAGCATTTGCCTGATCTCGTATAGCAACCAGAGGTTTTAACAATAGTTTTAATGCATAGGCAGTAATAAATAAAATAACAAACATTACAATTAGATATAATTGCAATGTATTTAATGTATTTTTCCATAGTTTTTCATAGGCAAAACCAGGATAGCTTTGAATAGTAATTGTACCCATGGTTTGCCAGCCATCTTCTACCGATGCTTGCTGCTTTGGTGCTTTTAATGGAAATAAGTTTATAAACCAGGCGGGAACACTTTCAATAATGACTGGACGGCTTTTTTTAAAAAGTTCTTTATCATCAATATCTATAATAATAATTTCTTTATAATAACCACTATCAAACATTGCATTGGTGTAAGTTTCCATTGAAGCAATATCGTTATTTTTTATTTCAGCTGTTAGAGCAATACCAAGTGATGTCGCTGCATCCTGCGCATGTGAAGAGAGTTGTTCATTAAGGTAATCTCTAATATTATTGGTACTAACAAAAAAAGTACAGATAAAAAGTGTTATAAAAATAACACAAACCATAATCAACATTTGTTTAAATAAGGTCATTACTTGATAGCCTCTAATTTTAGCTTCTATACCCTTTTTTATCTATTATAATAATTCTTTACGCATTCGTTTGTTTAAATCTGTCCATAAACGAATGCGACTACTACTACCAATTTTTTTCCCAGAGCCTTTCTTTTTTTGAATCCACATTCCTTCACCATTAAAACTGTAGACTGGCTTTAGATCTTTACGTTTAGTCGCAGGAAGAATTTTTTTATTGATATTGTCTAGCACAAGAGGAACAGAACGTTTACTTTTGTTATAAGTTAAAACCATATGTGCCTGATTATATTTTATGGCTTTAACATAGTTTAATTTAAGGCGCTTTATAGGTACGCCTAGTGCGGTTAAAGTAAAATATTTTATAATGGTAAAGTCTTCACAATCCCCTGCACTTTTGAGCAAAGTTTCTATTGGAGTAGCCCAATAGTCTTTTTTCTTCCAGAGTATTGCATCTGAGACCCAACGCAATTGTTTATTAAAAAAGTCGTTGGTGAGTTTTAGCTTTTCTAGTTCTGATTTTTTTTGATTTTTAGCTACAAAACTTTTCCAATTGGTAAAACGTTTAGAAACTTTTTTACCATATTTTTTTTCTATTGTAGCTAGTTTTTTTGGGGTGTATAAGACAATTTTTTGTTTTGCATAAAGCCTTCCAGCTAAAGCAACAAAGGAAATTAATAAGATAATAAAAATACTATGAAATTTTATCATACTACTTAACTTAGCATACTTTTTTTTAACAAACAATAAAGCCATTGTTCTTTCAAAAAAAAGAAAAAATATAATTTTTTTTATTATATAACTTCAGCTAAATTATATTCGCTAACGACCTTAGTATAGTCTGAAATCATTTGATCAATTTGAGACTGGTCGTACTCTCGCAATCCACTAAGTAACATATATTTCTTACCACAGCCTACTTTTTCACCCACAGATAAGAGATCAAATTGTAAACAAACTCGTCCACGCTTTCCGGTCACATCAAAACTACTTTGGTGTAATTCTAAAGTTAGACCACTAATATCAAGATGGTCTAAATGAACAGACATACTTTCGTATATAATCATTGGGCGAGCAAGATTAATCATGGCATTTTCTTGTTCCATTAAAGATGCCAATAAGTGAGGAAAAGCCTTACCAGAAAAGCTCACATACTCGCGAATAAATTCCGCAATTATCTGCTCATTTTTAGTTATATCTCCAGAGGCTTCACAGGCAACGTATTCTTTATCCTTAGTATCAATTAAGGCAATTTTATTTTCACTGAGTGATTTAAAATATAACCAGGTATTATCTCGTACCATGCCAGAAAAGGTTAAGTGCATATTGGTACTTAAGCCTGATTGCTGCAAAATTAAACTGAATAATAAATCACCTGGAACAATAAATTTTTTAGCTCCAACGTTATGGATAGGATTAAAATCTCCCGCAATATTTTTTGCAAAATCACTTGCTTGCTGCTGGGAAAAGGAAAATTTGTCCTGTTCCTGATTTATATAAGATTTTAAGTCAATCAATTATTATCTCCAAATTAACCACTGCGCCCATCCACTCGAGGCTGTAAATACATCATACTATATACATATGCAAATAAAATAAAAGCCACTATCCATAATAAACCTGATAATTGCACCCAGAAAAGGTAACTATCAGCAAAGACTATAGGTAAAAATACTCTCACTATAGCGGCCATGAATATTAACACAAAACCAGCAACAACTAACTTACTTATTACCATATCTCGCCCAGTATGCCCTAACGATACTCTAGCCATCATACCATAAGTGAGCAGTCCTATTGCCCCAATAGTCCAGGCATGAATAGCTATATTGCTTGTAATTAGATTAATTGCTGCCAGAGCATGCATAATAAAACCAATAATTAACCATAAATAACCTGCATACAATACCCATAAAATAGGGGTAGCTAATAAGCGTCTATCAAACCATGGCTTTACTCGAAGAATGTGAGCCATTGCTCCAGTAATTGCAACAATAAACATTACTATAGAGGGTAGTGAAAACATATCCACTATAGCCATTAGTAATAATTGTGCGATTAAGAATTTTTCCAATAAAGGATTAACCTTGGGCATATCATATTGGATTACAATACGGGTAAAAAATGGCACCACTCGCCCAGTTACCACTGTTAAGATCATTAAAATACTATAAATAGCCAGAGCATTTCCTGATGCCAAGGTTTGGCTATATCCTAGGTGTTGTAAATGAACTAAAAGGTTTGCCAGAGTCAATAACAATAATACAGCAACTATAATTAAGTTATGCTTTTGCTTAGAACGAATAATGGGAATTGCAACTCCAAGAGCAACCAACAATGAAAACAATAGATCGCATAAAGCGATCCATATACCATCAATAGCAAAAAAGGGTAAAAAGCGAGCAACCAGCCACAAAACACTCAGCATAGCCAGGGGTGTTTTTTCAATGGTTTTAAGTCCCGTCCAATTTGTTACAGCAGTTAATAAAAAACCCGCAATTACAGCAAAGCTATAGGCAAATAACATCTCATGGCTATGCCAATCAATAAATTGATAATACCCAGAAAGTTTGATCCAACCACTGAAATTCGCCACCCATAAAGCAATTAAAATTATTGCTGAAAATGTAGCAAATAGAAAAAAAGGCCGAAAGCCTAAATTAAATAAAGCAAACTTAGGCTGATTATTATTTTCAAGCTGGTGTAACATTTATATACAATCCAATTTAATTATTTAAAATAAATACTGATACAAAAAAATTCAATACTCGTTATGAATGGCTTCTATAGTCAATAAAGAAACCTTGTCTTCTACACAGGACTTATCTTATTTTTCTTTTAACGTCAGAAAAGTATGGTATTTTTAGTTGTGGCAACAAAAACTATATAAGCAAAACATGCTATAGCTAAACCACTGGCTAATATTTTTAACCAAGTCGTTTTTGCCCAATGCAGCGCGAGCATTCCAAACAAAATATAAGCGCATAAAGCAGTTATTTTTTCTGCAAGAAAAGGGGTGACAAAAGGATTAACCTGCCATTGCCAAACCATAATCAGGGCACTTGCTAATAACATCACATCAATATAGTGAGGTAATTTAACAGGAAGTGATTTAAACCAGTGAGGAGATAAGTTACTCAGCAGAAAATAACTACGTAAGATAAAACCAGTAATAGAGAGACTAATAGCGATTAAATGTATGTGTTTTGCAAGTTCAAAGAGCATTTGCTTAGTTTATATTAAATTTAGAGTGGATCTTTTTTACTCAAGTTCTTATAGGAGTTTTTAAAAACGAGATTATATCATAAGTATATTCTAATATTAAAACTATTAAAACGTCCTATTAAAAAAAGTTAAATTTTGCTAAAATCCCAGCCATGGATATTACTTATATACACGGCCTTGAAATACAAACAATAATAGGTATTTTTGACTGGGAACGTGAAAAAAAACAAACACTTATTATTGATTTAGATATTTTCAGTAATTTTTCTCAGGTGATATTAAGCGATCACATTGATGATTGTATTGATTACACCAGAGTCTGTGAAAAAATTGAATTATTAGCAGAACAACACTCCTATCAATTGATAGAATCCTTTGCAGAAGATATTAGCCAGATTGTATTAGAGCAGTTTAATAGCCAATCAGTAAAAATTAAAATAAATAAACCTATGGCCATTAAAAATGCAGCATCAACTGGTGTAATTATTGAACGTTTTAAAAAAAAAGATAATACAAAATGAAGCCTGATCATCAAATTTATATTGGAATTGGAACGAATATAAATAGAAAGTTTCATATTCATTTAGCTATTACCGAGCTAAAAAAATATTTTAATAAACTAATTATTTCACCTGTTTATGAATCGCCCGCTGAAGGGTTTATTGGTACGGATTTTTTAAATTTAGTGGTTTATTTAGAGTCCAATCTATGCAGAACTGAAGTAGAAACTATTTTTAAAAAAATAGAAGATCAGTCTGGGCGAGATAGAAGCCAGGAAAAATTTTCGTCTCGAACTCTGGATATTGATCTGCTACTTTTTGATGATCAAGTATTACACTCCCAAGGAATTAATGTTCCACGCGATGAAATTGTAAAATATGCCTTTGTATTAAAACCCTTATACGATATTGCGCCTGATGTGATACATCCTGAAAACAAACAAAGTATAGCAACGCTATGGCAAAATTTTAATAAACATAAAACCCCAAAGCAAATTAGCTTAGATTTGGGGCAGAACGAGTGACAAAAAAAGAACGGCTCTCCCCCATTGCAATCTATGGAGGCACATTTGATCCCATACATTTTGGACATTTAAGACCCACTTTAGAAATTTGCCAATATTTAAAGCTTAATCAAGTGCGTTTTATTCCATCCTATATTCCACCTCATAGACAAGCGCCAAATAGCTCGGTTAATGATCGTTTATTGATGTTAGAACAAGCCATCCATAGCGAACCTCGATTTGTTCTGGATAATAGAGAAATCCTGCGTCAGGGTCACTCTTATACTATAGATACACTTCTTTCTTTAAAAAAAGAATTCCCCCAACACCCGCTGTATTTAATTTTGGGGCTGGATGCTTTCATCCACATCAATACTTGGCATAAATGGGAACAGCTGCTTTGGTATTGTCATCTAATTATAAGTCGCAGACCAGAAACCCATCATGATCAGATTTCCAGCTGGCCAATAAGCATTCAAGAACTCTATCAAAATAATAAAGTAGACAATCCACAGCAGCTCAGCACAAAATTAGCGGGTTATATTTATTTTATGGAAGTCACTCAGTTACCTATTTCATCTTCACAAATTCGCGACTACATTAAAAATAATCAAAGCATTCGATATCTGTTACCTGATGAGGTTTGTGCTATAATTAAATCTAAGCAACTTTATAGCATTTAGCTAAAATATGGGAAAAAAATATATGGAACTCGATGCACTAAAAGCATTAACCATCCAGGCAATTGAAGATATCAAAGCATTTGATATAAAAGTAATTGATGTAAAAGGAAGAAATAGTTTAACCGACGTGCTCATCTTTGCAAGTGGCCGCTCTGACAGACAGGTAAAATCCATTGCAAATAATGTAATTATACAAAGCAAACATGCAGGAATTCAGCCTATTGGGGTTGAAGGAATGCAAACAGGTGATTGGGTATTAGTAGATTTAGGAGATATTGTAGTACATGTAATGCTTCCTCAGGTCAGAGACTTTTATAATATAGAAAGGCTCTGGGAAGTGGACGATAGCATAGAAAATACAGACGTATAAAAAGGCTTTATTTGCAATAGCATGAAAATTAACCTGATTGCCATTGGAAATAAAATGCCCGCATGGGTAAATACAGGTGTTAATGAGTACCAGAGGCGTCTAACCATGGACTGCAAGCTCAATATTATAGAAATTGCAGCTCTGAAACGTAATAAACAAAGTGATTTAAATAAAATTTGCGAAACAGAAGGAAAAAAAATACTGGACAGTATCCCTAATGGCAATCATGTGATTGCTCTTGAGGTAAAAGGTAAAAACTGGTCAACAGAACAATTATCACAACAAATGTCACAATGGATGTTTTCAGGTCAGGATGTATCCTTACTAGTGGGAGGTCCAGAAGGATTAAGCCAGGCATGCAGAGATAAAGCCAATCAATTATGGTCCTTATCACCGCTTACCCTCCCCCATCCTCTGCTAAGAATTATTGTTGCAGAGCAACTATATAGGGCCTGGAGTATTTTAAAAAACCACCCTTATCATCGCTAATTATTATTCTTTCAGGTTTTTTTTTTAACTATCCCAACACATAATCCCAACAAACCACAGCTACTAAAATTATGAGTGATGAACTACTAATTAATGTTACCCCACAAGAAACACGCATTGCCACTATTGAAAACGGCCTATTGCAAGAAGTATTGATAGAGCGAGAATGTAAGCGAGGCCTGGTTGGAAATATATATAAGGCAAAAGTGAGTCGGGTTTTGCCTGGCATGCAAGCAGCTTTTTTAGATATTGGTCTAGCCAGAACCGCTTTTTTACATTTATCTGACATTGTTTTACCTAAAAAATTACAAGAATCTATTCATGATTCAGGTAAATTAGAGTCCGATATATCCATTACTCAAGTACTGAGAGAAGGTCAGGAAATATTAGTCCAGGTTATTAAAGATCCGATCAGTACTAAAGGAGCTCGCCTTACTACACATATAACCATTCCTGCTCGTTACCTGGTTTATATGCCAAATAATTCACATATTGGCATATCACAACGTTTAACCGATGAAAATGAAAGAACACGCTTAAAAAATTCAGTACAGCAATATCAAAACGAATTTGGTGGAGGAGGTTATATTATTCGCACGGTTGCCGAGTGTAAAACAGACCAGGCAATTTATTCCGACATGGCTTTTCTTAAGAAGTTATGGGATTCGGTTATTGAAAAAAATAAGATCCAAAAAGCAGCTACACTGATCCATGAAGATCTACGCCTGGTAATGAAAACTATGCGTGATATTTCAGAAGATAACATTAGCTCTATCCGTATTGATTCTAAAGAAACCTATAATAATGTACAAACATTTGCAGAAAAATTTATCCCAGAGCTGGTTTCAAAAATAAAATATTACCCTGGAGAGGGACCAATTTTTGATCTATTTGGCGTAGAGTCTGAAATACACAAGGCATTACAACCTAAAATATTATTAAAATCTGGTGGTTACTTAATAATAGACCAAACCGAAGCAATGACTACGGTAGATGTAAATACAGGTAGTTATGTGGGTAATAAAAATTTAGAAGAAACTATCTTTAAAACCAACCTGGAAGCAACTCAGGCTATTGCACGACAATTGCGGCTAAGAAATTTAGGTGGAATTATTATTATTGACTTTATTGATATGCAATCCGCAGAGCATAGACGCCAGGTATTACGCTCCTTTGAAAAAAGTCTCGCCCGTGACACAATTAAATCTGCAATTACAGAGGTTTCTAATTTGGGATTAGTTGAAATGACCCGTAAAAGAACCCGTGAAAATTTAGAGCAGATACTCTGCGAGCCATGCCCTATCTGCAATGCTCGAGGTACAATAAAAACAGTAGAGACTCTGGCCTTTGAGATATTTAGAGAAATTATGCGGGTTAGTCGGCAATACGATACAGATAAAATACTGGTATTAACATCTAAAAATGTTGCTGATTTTTTATTAGAAGAACAATCATCTGCCATTGCAGAGCTTGAAGAATTTATCGCTCTAAGCATTTGTTTTCAAATTAATGATGATTATAATCAGGAACAATTTGATGTTGTACCCATGTAAAATATTAGTGGGAATCAAACTTAATTATTGTGTCTAAAAAATCACGCATCTTTTTACTATTATGGCATAGCATCTATTTCTTTTTTGCCCATCTACCTGCAAGAATAATTGCTAATATTATTTTTTATACTGCAATTATTTCTATAATATTACACGGTACGGCTTATTATATTGAAAAACACCCACAAAGAATTGAAGTGCTTATTCAGAAATATATGTTGGTAAAGGTTAAATTTTCTACCGTAAAAGTAGATTACAACTTACTTAAACCCAGCATAAAACTCAATAATTTGACTATTTTCAAATCACAGCAAGCCACTAAAGGGCTGAATTTTGAATCTGCATCTATTTCTATAAATTTACTTAAATCATTAGTTTTTTTTAAACCATATATTGAATACATCCACTTAGATGGGTTTTCTAATCAGGTTAGCTTAAGCAAAACTGGAGCTATTAGTCTTGGTAATTTAAAGTTATCCAATACTTCATCCTCTGAAACAGCAGTTCCACTATGGCTGCTACGAGTAAAGTCATTTTCTCTGACTAATGCCAATTTAACTATTAATGATAAAAAAACAGGCTTAAATAATTTTAAACTGAATAATCTACACTTTAAATTTAGCAATTTAAATCAGTGGACACATCGCTTATCTATATCCGTAAATAATCAAAATACAGCCCCTGAATCATCTCCTATTTTCTTTGAGAAGATTTTATTTACCTCCGAATTTAAAGGCAGTATTTATAAACTTCATGAATGGACGGGTAAGTTTTATATAGATATTAAAAATCTACACTATAGAAATAATAAACAACTTACGACTAGTTTACAGAACTTATTAAATACTCAATTAAATCTGCTCAAAGTAGATTTTTCAGGGCGCTTATGGGGAGATTTTTCTCAATCATCTATGTCAAAAATAATAGCTCAATTGCAATTTAACAATCTACATATAAAAAATTCAGCAAAACAGCTTAAAATTAATCACTTAAGTACTTTGTTACAAGTAAATAGAAACAATCATTTTATACACTCTATTCCACTAAAATCACAATATAAAAAGGACTCTTACAAAAACTGGATATTGTCACTATATCAACTCAATATTAATACAAGAAAAAACAAAAACACCCTATCTTCTATTAATTTACCCTATACACATATAAATATTTTAAAACTGGGTGAGCGGTTAGAAATCAATAATTATATTGAGCAATTACCATTAGAAGGCCTGTACGATTTATTAAGCTTTGTTGATAAAGATATATCACAAGCATATTTGCAAATGGATCCCCATGGTAAATTAAGTAAAATCAGTGCCCAGCTTGAATTTAAGCAGCAACAAATTAAAAAATATCGTATTTATAGCCGCCTGGAACAAATCAGTACAAATGCATGGCAGGATATCCCTCAGTTCAGTAATTTTTCTGCCCAAATCTGGGCAACCGAGCAATATGGAATAATGGAGATAAATTCATCCAATTTTAAAATATATCTGGCATCATTATTTAGAGATCCATGGCAGTTTGATCACCTGTCTTCACAGCTCAGTTGGCAGACTATTGGTTCCCAATGGTGGTTTAATGCAAAAAACAATAAAATAAATAATAACCATTTAAATATTTACGGTGACGCCCAACTCTGGTTAAATCAGAATCTGGATAATAGCCCACAATCAAAACACAGTAGCGATCCTCTGCTATTAATAAATGCCTACTTTGATCATACCGATCCCAGTTATACAGCTTATTATTTACCTTCAAAAGTAATCAATAAAGGTTTAGTACAATGGTTAGATAAGGCTTTTATTTCAGCTAATGTTCCAGATGGTGGGATACTTTTTCGTGGTCGCCTGGGTCAATTCCCCTACGCCCATTCAGAAGGTTTATTGGACATTGATTTCCATGCTCAAAATTTATTGCTGGATTATTATGGCAATTGGCCGAAGCTAAAAAATATTAATGCCGATATTCAATTTACCCATAACGGCATGTATATCGAAGTTGAAAATGTACAATTATACAATTCCTATAGTGATAATACTTTAATTGAAATTGAAGACTATTTAACCAGTGATATAAAAATTCGATCTAAAATAAATAGCAATGCCAGTGATACCTTTAAGTTTTTACAACAAACAAATATGTTAGGCAAAGATCTTCTGCATCAATTAAATACCCGGGGTGATATAAAACTTGATCTGGGCTTAGATATATCCACCGAAGATGCTCCTACTAAAACACAAGTTAAAGCAGATTTTTCAAATTTATTATTTGCTCCAAAATGGTTAGCTCCTATAAAAATCAGTAGCATTAAGGGTAGTATCACAATGAAAAATACTGATTTAAGCAGCTCAATTCTTATTGGTAAATTTGAGAATAACCCCATACAACTTAAAATTAAGAGCCTCTCACAACAAAACAAACAAGCAAAACAAAATACTACAGAAGTAACAATAAAAAGTGTAATTTCAGCTAAAACATTAAAATCATCCAGTTTTATACCTAAATCATTAATAGATGTATTCGATTACTTAGAAGGAAAAACGCCCTTCCAGGCCAAGCTATTATTAGCCTATAAAAATGGAAAAATAGAGTCTGATTTATCTATTCGATCTAAACTAAAGGGCATCACAAGTAGCCTGCCAAAACCTTTTGATAAAAGTACAAATCAAACCCGAAATTTAACTTTAAACTTTAAAGAAAATAAACAATTACAAACAATAAAAGTTCAATATGATAATATTTTTAGTTATTGTCATCAGCAAAATATTAAGCAAAAAAATGCAGCAAAAACACATATTAATTTTATGAAAAATAACTGTACACTTCCTCATTCTCCACAGTTACTTGTTACTGGAAGAATTGATTTAAGTAATCTGGATGAATGGCAAAAAATATTTTCAAAACAACAATCAGGTGGAAATCAAACAATTAATCAGGATATAAGATTTGATTTACAAGAAGTAACTCTACCCGTTTCGCTGTTGAAATCTTCTGAGGATAAGGAGCCATCAGCGAATAAGGAGCCAGCAGCTAACAATAAGCCATCAGCAAGCAATAAGCCATCAGCAAGCAAAAAACCGCTAATAAATAAAAAATCAGTGCCTATAGATTCTTATTCGATAAATGGCTCAATAAAAAAATTAATTATTGGTAAACAAGATCTTGGCAAGTTTACTATTCTCTCTCGTAATGAAATAAATACAATTATATTTGATAAAATTCAACTACGGGGAGAGCAGATTAAAGTAGATTTAAAAGGGCTCACTGAGGATAAAAAGGATAAACCCATCACTCAATTACAGGGTGCAATTAAAATAAAAAATACAGGCCAGATATTAAAACAGTTAGGACTATATAGTGATCTAAAAAATGCGGATAGTGAATTTACTGGTTATCTAAAATGGCATGGCTCTTTATTTGAATTTTCAGGGAAGGAATTATTTGGTAAAATTGAATTTAAAACCTCCACAGGAGTTTTTGAGAAAGTAGACCCGGGAGTTGGACAAATTATCGGCTTAATTAACTTAGGAGATATAAAGCAGCGGCTTAACTTTAATTTTAATTTTAAAGAAATATCCCAACGAGGTTTTAAATTTAGTAAAATACAAGGAAATTTATTGTTTAACAAAGAGAATTTATACACCCGAGATCTGATTGTAGAAAGCAGCATTGCCAAAATATTAGCCACAGGAAATATTAATTTATACAAAAACACCTGCCAGCATTCTATTACCGTGATACCAGATATATCTTCAGGACTTCCCTATGCGGGCCTGGCTATAGCTGGGCCTGCTGGAGCAGCAATTGGTTTTTTAGGGCAAAAAGTACTTGGCAGTGAACTCAATAAAATATCTCAATATAAATATGAGTTAAGTGGTTTATGTAAAGAACCCAAGATCACAAATAAAACAATTGAAGAAACAGGTAATTTAAAGTAGAAATGCATAAATAAACTAATGAA
>JASFYQ010000178.1:0-8174 GCA_045047105.1 Pseudomonadota bacterium
ACAACTATAGACACCCATTCCGATATATTAATTTCTAATTAGCCATGAACCACAGCTATTTTTCAGAAATAGTCTATAATTTAAATATAGGCTGAAAAAGAGGTCTAAGACAAAAGAGGTCTAAGACTATCAGTAAGAATCAATTTCAAAGAGGCTATAGTTTACCTGAATTATTTAAAGATTATGGAAGTGGCCATCAGGCTTTACTTGTCCTGACTGTGGAGCAAGAGGCAGAGGCTCCCAGAATAAAACTCCATTTGTTGCTGCTGTATCAACGGACGAAGAAGGCCATCCTATTGCCATGAACATGAGTGTTATAAAAGGATTTAGATTAACCGAGATTGCCACATGGGCACAACAGCATCTACAGCCTGGTAGTTTGTTTGTATCAGACGGGCTTAAATGTTTTTCAGCCGTTACCCAGGCAGGTTGTAAACACCAACATATTGTTACAGGTGGTGGGCCTGATAGTGTAAATAAAGAGGAATTTACTTGGGTTAATACCATGATAGGAAATATTAAAAATGCAATGATAGGAACTTATCACTCCATCCATTCAGAACATTTAAATCGATATCTCGCTGAATTTTGTTACCGATTCAATCGGCGCTTTAAATTAGATGAGATACTGCCACGATTTGCCTATGTCGCACTGCGAACACCTCCTATTCCCAATAGAATGTTAAATATGGCTGTGGTTCATGGCTAATCAGGTAAATTTATGTATATTTTAGTCATTGAAGACAATCCTGATCTGGTAGAAAATCTAAGTGAATTTTTTGAAGACCGGGGTCATATAGTCGATATTGCCTACAATGGACTTACTGGACTGAGTTTTGCCTTAAACAATGCCTACGATGTGATAATTTTGGATCTGATGTTACCTGGTATGGATGGATTAGAAGTTTGTTCACGCCTTCGTAACGAAGGACATAATACTCCGGTACTGATGTTAACTGCCCGTGATACCCTAAGTAATAAACTGGATGGTTTTAATAGCGGTGCTGATGATTACCTGGTAAAACCTTTTGATTTACCTGAATTGGAAGTACGCCTGAATGTCTTGTCCCGCAGAGGGAGAGGAGCAATTACTCAGCAACAATTAAAAGTTGAAGATTTATTGTTTGACCCTCAAACCTTGAGAATAAGCCGTAGTAACCAACGCATTGATCTTCCCCCAATTCCAATAAAAATCCTTAAATTATTAATGCAAAAATCCCCCCAGGTCATCAGTCGAGAGGAAATTGAAAGAAACATCTGGGGGGATGCTTTGCCCGATAGTGATACCTTGCGAGCCCACCTGCATATACTTCGCTCTGCCATTGATCGTAACTTTGATATACCTCTGGTGCATACCATTCGAGGAATGGGGTATCAAATAGCCAAAGCAAATGACAACTAATTGGAGTTTGTGTAGCCGCCTTACTATCACCTTAGCAATATTTGGTGGCGTTATTAGTCTGCTGCTGGCATCTTTTATTTATATTGCCTCTGCAGATCTAGAAGCCAGGCTCATTGATGATACCCTCAATGCAGAACTTGATGATTATATTGCCCGTCGTCAACGCAATCCTCAATCTCTTCCAGAGCGCACTGCAACCATTCGAGCTTATGTCATATCATCCCAGGCAGAAGCAACACAAATTCCAGCTGCTGTAAGACAACTTAACGTTGGACTACATGATTTATCGTTAGAAGGAATCAGTTATCGAGCAGGCGTTCGAGCAGTGGAAGAGCAACGCTTTGTAGTACTCTACGATACCAGTGCCTTGCGCCAACGTGAAACAGGTTTTATCACTCTTTTATCAATCAGTGTACTATTAGTAACGCTGCTTTCCGCACTTGCAGGTCGGTGGCTAGCCGTGCGTATGATAGCGCCCGTCAATGAGTTAGCAAAGCGTGTTTCACAGCTAAATCCAGAAGATGAACCAACACCACTTGCCAAAGAGTTCCCCTGGATTGAAGTACGGCGACTGGCACTTGATTTTGATGTTTACTTACAACGTTTACATGATTTTAGTGAACGAGAACGCTTATTCACAGGAGATGTCAGTCATGAATTACGCACCCCTTTGGCAATCATAAATGGTGCTACTCAACTGTTATTATCTGATCTAAAACTGGAACCTCATATTCATAAGCGGGTAATGCGTATTGCTCGTGCAACCAATTCTATGGAAGAAATTACAGCCACATTACTTGCTTTAGCTAGAGAAAAAGGCGATGCAAGTAGCCGCTCTATTGAATGTGATGTAGAAAGCGTGGCACAAGAAGTAATAGAGCAATACCAAACATTATTTCAACATAAGTCTGTTGCTATTATTCTACAAGTTAAAGCGCCCTTAAAAGTCTATGCAGATCATGCTATTTTATCCATGATTCTCGGTAACTTGCTACGCAATGCGCTTAGTTTTACCGAACAAGGCCAGGTTATTATAAGAATTGATAAAAATACTATTCAAGTAGAGGATAGTGGCCCTGGCTTTGACAGCATAAATCTTGAACATCTCTTTCAACCCTATGTTCAAGGAAATCAAAGCGGTAGCGGAGCAGGCTTAGGTTTGTCTTTAGTTTGGAGGTTATGTGAACTTGCCAACTGGAAGGTTTCACTTAGCAATCGCCCCGAAGGAGGTGCTCTAATAGAGCTTCGTCTCAATCAAAAAGTGATTTAAGTTAGAAAAGCCCACATCTTAACATTCCCTTAACATTACACTTACATTTCCTATACGTGCATAGCCTTATAATATAGACAATCCAATCTAACTTATAGGAAATGTCATGCAATCAATCGCTCTTGAGCATCATTTACAAACACTTTCTGCTTTACCATTAAAAACTATTTTAAAAGTTATTATTCCAGTAATTTTTATCATTGTTGCAGTTATAGAATTAAGTATGGCGCAGTTAGCAATGCTTGCACTATTCAGTGGCTTAATACTGGCTTTTTTTACTAGAATTGAAAAAATGAGTTCAACCAATATCTCATCAACTCAAAGATTCAATAAAGCAGGAATAGATGGAGGCAGTTTTCATCATCCTTCAACTGCAGTTAAAACTAAAACGGGCTTAATAATTGCTGATGGTGGTAGTTTTAAACGGGCTAGATTCAATTTGCCTCATTAACATTAAACCTAAAAACAGCAGCTGAATCGTTATGAGAATAACTAAGTTGCTGTAGATTATGGTTTTACTGATTATTTTGGATTTATTCATAGTCACCCTATGGGTATCCAAAAAATTCTTTCCAGATTAACCATCACTCAAATACAGCAGGCTATTGTCTAAATAACGATAATTCTGAGTTATTCCTGATAAATCTTCCATATATGTCTCAATGTTTTATCAATGTTTTCATGTTTCATCAACTACTGAAAATATAGTAGGTTAGCCCATTGTATAGCGAAGCAAATACATTTGTTTTTCCTTTAAACATATCTGAACTACTGAAGGAACAATCTGTTCCACTAGGTGGAGTATAGCAATATTTGGCATAAAACTGGAGTTGAGGAGAATTTCTTAAATGTGTTTTAGGTTCGTAAATTTGTGCTATTGATGAAAATTCATTCTCAGTCATTCCATTATGAAGTTCTTTTATAATAAAGTAATCACTAGCCTTTGCAGTAGCATACTTTAACTTTTTTTCTTCCAGCTTTTTCTTTCTATCCTTCTCAGCTAGTATTTTATTTTGTTCAGTTTTTTTTCTTTCCTCTTCTTTTTCTTGTTTCACCCATTTTTTTTCTAACTCTGCTGAGTTTTTGAAATAGTTAGGAAAGAAGTTTTCAAAATTTTGTCTAGCTTTATTATATTGCTTTTCTGTAGCAACAATTTTAAAAAGTAGAAGTCTCTTTTTTTCATATCTGGCGGCAGTTATTTTAGTACTGGTAAATAGCAACCCTGTTTCTAAATGATTGTTCAGAAAAAGTGGTTAACCCTGCTTCTAAAACACCCTTGTTTGCCCTTATGAAAGTGATAGCATCTTTACTATCTGAATTATTATCATCTAAATTACTTTCAAGAATTTTATATGCTGTAACTAAGTCATTATGTTTAAATGAGCAATTTGCATAGTTCAAATCAGATAATCTATCATCACATCCGCTACCATTTGAAATACAACCCTCTAACATAACCATCAAAACAGAAAAAACTATCAATTTTATCTTCATACTTTACTCAATTTTATAACGTTTTGTGTAACGTGATTTTTTTGTTCGCTGGCGCTCACAAAAAAATTCACGTTGACACGATTGTTAGCCATATTATTGAATATACTGAACATGTAACCCTGAGTTTTCTGCTGCTAAAACTTGACGTTTATCTGATGAAATAAAAAGTTCAGCGTCCCATATTTTTGCACAAGATAAATGTATTGCGTCTAATGAACGCAACATATTATCTTCCAAAAAGGTAATAGAGCTTTCTATCACGTCTGGAGTAAGGTTAATGATCTGAATATCCTTCATATCTTCTGCTATTTGTTCTTTTAATTTAAGATAATTCTCTGTTGATAAATTCTTTTCTCTTACTTTTCTGTTTAGTGCTGACATCATTTCGGGCAAACAAATAATACTCAATCCAAGCTCAGATGCTTGCTGGCAGTAATCATCCACTTCAGCACTACCTTGTTCTTGTATAAACTTTTTAATGAATGCAGAAGAGTCAAAAAATATTTTCATTACGAGGTTTCTCTCTCATGTAAAATCATTTTTGATATATCCTCACCCTGAACAATTAATTTTATTCGTTTCTGCTTCCATGATGGCTGATGTTTGCTTACATTAGTGAGAGATGTTATTTCAGCTATTTCCTTTCCATGACGTAATACATGAATTGTTTCTCCATTTTCTACGGAAGAGAATATAGCAGAAGCATTTTTCCTAAATTCAGTAAAACTAACTGTTATCATTTGATTTCACCCCTATAATTTATACTTTGAATAGGTAGAGTGTACATAAATGTACAGTAATGTGCAATATGCATAATTGCATCAAGGACACAAAACTATAAAAGAAACAGCAAGAAATAAAAGGGGCAGAGTCTGGGGGAGTCCCCCTACCATAAAGCCAAGGTATTATTGACGGTAGCCTATGGTAAAAGCAATCAAGAAATTACTCAAATTTGGGGCAAGACATTCGCCAAGGGACATTCGCCAAGACACCCATACCATTTTTGCTCAAAACCAGATGGGAGTCTCAGTATTTTTTTGTTGGATTTATTCATAGTCACCCTATGGGTGTCCAAAAAATTCGATGAATACTAAACTTAAAGTTGTTCTTTGAATTCAAAACATAACGCCTTTATCAGTTGCACTTTGGCCGTAGTGGAGTTTTGGGGTAAAGTGGCGTAGCCACCCCAGAGCGGAGCGTGGGCATGAACTAATGAGGTAAAAGTCCTCTGTAGGAAGATCACGATCATTAAACTTTAAGTACAATAGGTATTAGGGCTGATTCGAAGACTTGGCTTGCATTTCAAATAACTAGTGAATATTATTCTTGCCCCCTATTTTTGGGTTCGGACAGCTTTGATGTGATTGTTAGACCAAGCTAAATCTAATATTACTATTCTTCATCTTCTTCTAACAAAATATCCATGGCTCCATGAATTACAGCAAGAATATCAATTTGATTTGGTTTAATGTAATAAATTATTCTGTACGAACCACTAAAGACTTCTCTAATTTACTCTATGTTATATTCTGGAACACTTCTTCCTGATAAAGGAAAAGAAGCAATTTGCTGAGACTTTTTAGTGATTTTGTCTACAGTAATAAGCGCATAAGTTTCTGAGTTTTGTGCTATATATGCATAGATAGCATCTAATTGTTCTTCAGCCGTTCGCGTCCAATGAACTTTCATCCAGAAAGACCATATTTATTCCGTATTTCTTGGACATCTTTAGTTTTACCAGATTTACTATCATCTAAGCCTTTTTCAATTACTTCACGAACATAAATTTCATTTAATAAATCATCCCATGTTGCATTCATTGGAAGTTGATCAATTAACTTATGAGCATCATCTTTCATTAATACGGCAGACATAAATTACTCTCCTGTAAACCCTTTGTAACTGTAATTAGTAATGATATGGTAATATATTTATTTGTAAATTAATACCAAAAAAATAACTGTTTTTCTTGCTATTAAATGCAAAAATCTCCATCCCAAATTGTTCCAGTAGGACAAGCAATATTTTAAGTATAAAAAAAGTAGAGTCAATATTTCACTTGCCCCCTAATTTTGGGTGCAACTCTCGCCCCAGATTCAATTTTTCCCTATAAATTTCATGATATTAGAGGGAATTTCAATCGGATTGAGATAAATTTTTTTCACCTCATTCCAGGCAGTATCAAACTGCTTACTCAAAAGAATAGAGCGAAAAGTTAATATAGCCTATCCCCCTTTATCCAGCCAATGTTGCCCAGAACGCTTAAGACGCATTTGTACTACTTGTTTACAGGCAGACTCTGGGGCATCTCCTCTATTCGACCAATATTCAACCAAATAATTCTGAGTGGCTACCACAGCGGACTAATATCAGCTCATTAGCCTGTGTATCTATATCCCAGATTAATAAAAAATCTGGCTGTATATGACACTCCAGATGAGGTCGCCACTCACCAACTAACTGATGTGGTTTATACTGCTCTGGTACGTTTTTATTATTTACTAAATAAGTCTGAATAAGCTGCTTTAGTAACTCTGTATTTTTCTTAGGATCTCGAATAGCTTTTTTTAAATCTTTCTTAAACTGATTTTTAACTCTGGTATTAAGAGTCACAAATAACCTCATTAAACAGATCATCAACATTTTGATACACATCATCTGTTGGTTTATCAGCCATTGCTTTTAGTGTTGTTTTGTTTGGAACTTTTAGTTCAATAGGAAATTCATGGCGCAGTGATACCTGGGTTAAAAACAAACGGATAGCTTCCCCCATAGACATTCCCAACTCAGCTAATACCATCTCTGCATTTTGTTTAAGTTGAGAATCAATTCGTGCACGAACGACATCATTTTTAATAATAGCCATAATATACTCCCCTGTTTATATATTTATATTGTAGCACAAAATAGCTACATTAATTAACTCATCAACTTATGTAAACAAGAAGTTCTCAGATTAAATTACTCTTATATCAAATTAGTTAGAGTCTGGGGGAGTATTGAACAAGCTCTGGGCTGATTATTTAGCCTTCAGCATGCCCTGTTCAATAATAAAAGCCATTATCTCTGCTAAACCCTGTTCGGTTTTCATATTGGCAAAAATAAAAGGCCGCTCGCCACGCATTTTTTTAGCATCGCGCTCCATAACTTCTAAAGAAGCACCGACATAAGGAGCTAAATCAATTTTATTAATGACCAGTAGATCCGATTTAGTAATGCCCGGGCCCCCTTTTCTGGGAATTTTATCCCCTGCGGCAACATCAATAACATAAATAGTGAGATCAGATAATTCCGGGCTAAAAGTAGCACTGAGATTGTCCCCGCCACTTTCAATAAAAACCACCTCCAGATCCGGAAAACGCAGCTGCAAATCGCTGACTGCAGTGAGATTCATAGAAGCATCTTCCCGAATAGCGGTATGCGGACAACCTCCGGTTTCAACGCCTAAAATACGCTCCTCATCCAGAGCGCCATTACGAATTAAAAATTCAGCATCTTCACGAGTATAAATATCATTGGTTACTACCGCAATATTGTAATGGTCCTTCATGTTTTTACACAAGGCCTGTAATAAAGCGGTTTTACCCGAACCAACCGGGCCACCTACGCCAACTCTTAAGATGTTCTCTGTCATTGTTTTTTCCTAATATTGTTTCTATAAATGATTATTTCAGGAACGAAATAAACGTGAATATTGCACTTCATGCTGCGCACAGACCATACTAAAACCCGGTGCCAGCGAACCTATCTCCTCATCGGTAAGTTTTTGCGCAGCTATCACTCCGTCATTGATAACGGGTATTAAGCTGCTCAGAATTCTTTGCCCTGCGGTTTGTCCCAGCGGGATCAATTTAATACTGGCAGCAACCTGATTTTCACACCAGGACCAGAGAAAACCCCGCATGGCATCCTGCAGAGGAATCTTCCAGTACACCGTTGCTAATGCATAAACCAGGGCATACGCCGGTGTTTCTATTTGCTCCATAAGTGCCCGATATGGTAGAGATA
>JASFYQ010000179.1:0-11460 GCA_045047105.1 Pseudomonadota bacterium
TTATTTGTTGTAACTGAGCAGGAAAACACTGCTTGATTACAATGTTATAATTATGTTTTTTATTATATGAGAATGTTATGATCATACTTAATTTTTAGAACTGTACTGGCTCAGCCAGCTATAAATAACTATAACAAGGAAGATATTACGTGAATGATTCAGCACAGAGCTCTATATCCGATAATAGTGTAGAGCTAAATGATAGCAAAATAGTAAAAATAGTAACCTGGATTGGTATTGCAACCATTATTATTGGTCTTTTGATATGTGTTTTTACCAGCAAATATCAACCTATACTCTTTATTTCAGGAATTATAGCGGTTGCAATTGGAATATTTACGGTAGTTATAGCTAAGTTTTCTACCTGGTGGAATTTTGGATAAATGAAATAGCTTGTTGGCTGTATTCTGTTAGTTTTTCCTCTAGAGAAGCTGATAGACCCACATTAAATTTTAAGCTTTTGGGCTCTATACCCATAATATTAATAGTGGGTATAAAGAAATCAGCCTGCTGTGCTATTTCTAGTATTTGTTTGATACTGCTATTATGATTTTCTATAGTGGTTTTATCTTGATGCAAAATATAATTTAAATCAAAAAACTGTACTGTTCCAGCTTGTTGCTGCATTTTAGCGCAGTCAATAATAAGAATTTTTTTAGTTGCCGTTTTTAATAAGGGTAAAAGTCCCCAGGCATTGGTTGCAAAATCCAGTGCATAAAAGCCCTGCTCTAACTGATTTTTTATAATATAATCAATTATATTTATAGCTATGCCATCATCACTTCTTAAAATATTTCCCAGACCAATAATGTAATTCATCGCATAAAACCACTATGATATAAATTTAACATCCAGATAATGTGCTGAGCAGGAAATACATGGATCATAGGCACGTACCAGCATTTCAAAAGCAAGTTCTATTTGCTGCTCGGTTTTATCCTGTTGTAATAATTCAGCTAATAACTTTTCAAAATCGTATTGAATATTAGCATGGTTTTGATTGGTTGGAATAACATAGTTACCGCCCGAACATATACCCTCTTGATCGTAACTATATTCATGAAATAAAATGCCCCGTGGCACTTCTACCGCTGCAATTCCAGAGCTATATTTACTTGGCTGAATAAGTTTTTGTTGTTTTAAGCCCGTAGTTAATAGCTGATCAATTATTTCAATAGAAACATATACATCATTAACCAGCTCTACTAGCTGAGCCAGAGTATTGAAGTAGGGATTAGTACAAATAGTTTGCAAAGCAAAACGTTTAGCAACATCTTTTGCCTGTGGATGTAAAAATTCATAATTATTATTAAATCGAGCCAGGGCCCCAACCATATAACTATCGAGCTTATTTTTACAATACTTGGCGGTTGACCACTCACTTATATATTCATTACTTATAGATAAATAATCACTGACAGGATACTGCTGGATACTGCCATCGGCTAAAATTGACTGAATACAGCCATCATAAATAGCATAATCTTGATTATTAGATAAGGAAATATATTCACTGCTACGATTAAAATCTGGGATTTGATCCATAACTGATAATATAGTCTCTACCGTAGCATCTAGATCAGGTATTGCTGAAACTAATTTATGTTGTAATTCTGCTAATGCTTTATTGGAGGGAAGTTTACTAAAGCCGCCAGGTAAAACAGTGGTTGGATGCGTGCTTCTACCAGCAATTAAGGCACCCCATTCATGAGCAAGACGTTTTAAATTAAGCGCACGTTTAATTATCTCCGGCTGGGTTTTAATCAGAGGAAAAACCGATTTAGCCTTTAATAAATCAGGTGCGGCCAGAAGATAGGTATGCAAAATAATCGAATCAAAATTTTCTGCATGTTTTAATAATTTACGTAATTTAAATGTTTGCTCTGTTTCTATTATACCCAGAGCATTTTCACTGGCTTTTACAGAGGCAAGAGTATGGCCTATAGAGCAAATGCCACAAATTCTGCTGGTAATTCTTGCTACTTCTGAATAATGCCTGCCACGGACCAATGATTCAAAAAACCGTGGGGCCTCAGGAACCTGCCACTGGCATTTTTCAATCGTGCCATTTTTTACATTGATTAAAATATTGCCATGTCCTTCCACCCGGGTAAGATGTTTTATATCAATATTTACATTTACTTTTTTACTCATAAGGCCTAATCACCTCGTTCATTTGCATTAAACATTTGTGAGCAAGACTCTGCCCGCTGCTGGCTCATGCCTGCTTTTTCTATTAACACCCTGGTTAATGCCTGCTGATTGGGATTATCTACAAAACCACGACAGGCATCACAGGGGATACCATCGGCTGGACAAGGAGCACCACAGCCTGCCCGTGCAACCATGCCTAAACAATGATCGCCACTGAGAAAACGGCATACCGTTTGATTACGCTTACATTCAATACATACTGGGTAATTGGGAATTACCGGCTCTTTTTGATGTAATAAATGGCTGATAATATCTAAAAACTCATAGCGATTAACCGGGCAACCTAATACCTGATAGTCCACTTTTATTATCGATGATATAGGCTGGGCAAAAGTAGAATCCAGGTGTGGCATATTTGCATCTTTGCCATAAACATAGCTTTGATAGTCGGATTGATGATTTTTAAGGGCATTAATTCCTGCACTACAGGCGCATTGTCCATAGGATAAAACTATTTTTGATCTACTGCGAATTTCTTCAAGACGTTTACGGTCGGCCAGGCGGGTATAACTTCCTTCAATGCAGGAAATATCAATTTTTCCTGTGGTTTTTTCGCTCATTATTTCGCGAAATTCTACAATATCTATATGCTCTAAAAGTTGTAAAAATAACTCATCTCCAAAATTGGTAAGCTCTACCTGACAGCCTTCACAGCAGGCAAAATCAAAAAATGCTACTCTGGGTTTGATTTTATCCATTATAGAGCCTCCTCTAAATCAGCAATATCACTTAAAGCAAAAACAGGGCCATCCAGACATACGTATTTATCATTAATCTGGCAATGTCCACACTTACCAATGGCACATTTCATTCTGCGTTCCAGATCAACATAAATATTATCTGCAGCTATGCCAATTTTATCCAATTGCTGAATAACAAATTTAAACATAATCGGTGGGCCGCAGATAACAACCCGGGTATCGGCGCTGATAGTGGTTTGCTTAAAAAGATTGGTAATTACTCCAATATGGCCTTGCCAGAGATCATCTGCCTGATCTACCGTTTCAAAAAAGTTAATCTGCTTATTGGCACGCCAGTTATGTAAGTCATTAATAAACAATTGCTGGGATGGAGCGCGGGCCCCATAAAATAACGTAAATCCCTTAAATTCTTCACGTCGATCTAAAATGTATTGAATTAAGCTACGGGTTGGGCATAAACCAATACCCCCGGCTATTATTAATATCGGGTGATTTCTGAGTTTGTCTAATTTAAAACCATTGCCATAAGGGCCGCGGATATATAAGGAATCGCCCTGCTGTAATTTATTTATTGCAGTAGAAACTCGCCCAACCGTACGCACTACAATATCAAAAGAGTTATTCCGGGTGGGGGAGCTGGCTAAACCAATGGGGATTTCGCCATAACCAAATAAAGAAACTTCCAGAATTTGCCCTGGCTCAAACTGAATTTTAGAACCATCGGCATATTGCAGAGTAAAATGCCTTTCCTGTGGAGTAGGAGATCTTAACTTTAAAATCCTGGCCTCTTTAGGGAGAAAAATATTAGCTGCAGCTGTATCTAACAACGATATTCCTCCATTATTCGTTTAATAATAAACACTGGATCGGCAATATCCGCAGTGCAGGAAATAGAACAACGACCACAGCCTACACAGGCCTGAGTACCTAATTTTTCATTTAAATACACCATTTTTCGCATAATTCGGTGGCGCATACGTGAACCCGTAGTTGGTCTGAAATTTTCTGACTGACCACCCGCAGAAGAAATCTTGGCAAAATCTTCGGTCATACACGAATCCCAATAGCGGGTACGTTGTCCTGATGTCTGGTCAATATTCCAGTTATCTTCAATATTAAAACAATAGCAGGTAGGACAGGTAATATTGCACGAGCCACAGGAAAAACAGTCCTTGGCAAGCTCATCCCATAAAGCAGTATTTGAAAATGATTGGCGAATAGTTTTTATTGTTGCCGGGGTTAAATCTTCCAGTTGCTCGGGACATTTATCCTTTATTGAGTCATTTATCTGCATTGCCTGATTAATTTGTAACTCAGTTGCTTGCTGGAATATACCCAGAGAGAGTAGCTCCTCTCCTTTATCGCTGAATACTTCAAATAAATAACCATTCAACTCATCTGATAATTGAGTTAAAAAGGCATCATGCCCTTTAGCTTTAGACTGATGATGTATAGAGCCCCAAAAAGCTCGCTTTGAAATGTTTTGAATATTGGAACCGACTATAGTTGTAGCATTTCTATAGGCGGTATAGTTAATATCTTCGTAATTTTCGGTAAATAAAAAGTCGGTTTGCTCGATAGCTTTTAAATCGTAATGATGTACTCCAAACAGGATCTGTTTTTGGGGATTTACCGTTCCTTCAAACTTGCCATTTTTAAAACGCAGAATAAGCTGTTTAGGAGGGAAAAAAGCCTTTTTAGGAGGAAGGATAGTTATATCATAATCCAGTCTAAGTTGACTGGCATTTTCTAACTTTTCAAAAGCAAAAAGTTGCTCTACAGCAGTAGCTGCAATAACTGGATAACAATCAATTAATTTATTAATAAAGTGATTAAAATTAGAATTGTTAATAAAATAGGCTTTCATTATGTAAATCCAAATTTTTTAGTAAATCGCTATAAGCATCAATTATAGTGCTTTGTAATATAAAAAAAAGGACTAATTTGCTTTAATCAAATATTAATTGAAATTATTAATCCTTATTATCATATCCAGTCATTTCGAGATAACCTGTTCCTAATAGTTTTTTTTGATTTTTTAACCCTTTTACGGTTACACTGCCTTCCCAATAATTAAAGCTAAAACCCCCTGCTTTGCTCCATTCCTGTGCTTTCATTTGGGGGGTAATAGTTAGACTAAGGTCATATTCTGGAATGTCTAATATCCATCGAGAAGGATATTTAATAGCACTAACAGGGCTTTGCCAAAACTCAACAGCTTTTAATTGAAATTGCTTGGCCTCAATAGTTTGGCTATTAGCCTGTGAATCAACCAGAAGCGCTTTTGAATAAGAATCTTTAGAGCCATTTTTATTGCGCATTTGATATAACATTAAATCACTGCCATCATCCAGATGCAGAGCAAACCAGTCCCAGCCCTGTTGATTATCCCCCAGACTGGAGGTAGACCATTCTCTATCAAACCAGCTATTTCCAGTGACTAGAAATTCTTTATTATTAAGTTTTATAGAGCCTTTGGTTTTAAGGCGGGTATAAGAATAATAATAGGATGCAAATTGGCTACTTTTTTGACTGCGGCCCTGTTTACCCTGTAAGACCATGGGTTTGAACATATCCAATTGTAAATTAATAGAAAAGTCCTGATTGTTAATATTTAATTTTAAGGGAAATAACTGCTCAGCATATAGTGATTTAATCTGCCAGTCATTGAGCCAAAACTGTAAACTACCATCGGTATTTTGTATTGCTCCAGCCAGTTTTAAAGCATCTCGACTAAAACGTTCCTGCTGATAGAATTGCTGCTGATTTATATCCGTTAAGGCAATGTGTGCCATATAGATATTATTGCTTCTCCAGTTTGATTTATCTGTAGATGCTTTTTCTGCAGCTAATGCAAAACGAAATAAAGTAAATTGATAGGAAAATAGTTGGCTTTTATTTTTAGAGGAACTGCCTAAATTACCTGAAAAATACCACCACTCTGTTTTATAAGCCTGATGCACCAGATGATCTGCGGGAAATTGAAATGCTCTAATCTGCTCTACTTGTTTAAATTGGCTCAGTTGCCCTTTTTGCCCGCCTAAAATACCCTTCATTGTTAAGGAGCCGGAGATAGGACTGACTGAAAATACTATAGATGAATGGATAAGCCCCAATAAACCAAGTAAAAAACCATACTTCATTTGCTAATCTCCTCTTAAGGCCAATGCAGGAGATGTTTTACTCAGGCTCCAGGCAGGATATATTGCAGCTAAAAATGAGGCAAAAATAGCTAATCCCACGGCTAAAACAAACTCTTTCCAGGGTAAAATAAATTGCATCGACCAGCCAAACGAGCGGTAGTTAATTACATCAATTAATAAATAGGCCAAAACTATTCCAATCGGAATAGCTAGTATTGCCGCGACTATGCCCATAGTCAGGGTCTCTATATAAACCATGGTGGACAATTGCCTGCCGGTTAAGCCCGTAGCCCGCAGGATGGCAAATTCTCGGCTGCGCTCCAGCTCTATAGCCATTAGTGCTGTAATAATGCCTACAAAAGAAACCAGTACCACCAGTAATTTAAGTACATTGGTAATTTTAAAGGTGCGATCAAAAATAATCATCGAGCTATTGCGTAATTGCTGTTTAGAAATATATTGTAGTGATTTATTTTTAATTAGAGCCTCTAGTTGCTGCTCAAATTGTAATTTTTTATGCTTGTTTTGTAATATCTCGCTGGACAGATAAAGCCCCATAGCATTGAGTTTTTGCTGCTTCCAGTGCCGCTTATATGTTGCCCTGCTCATGTTTATCAGCCCCTGTTCAGAGCCATAATGATAATAAATGCCAACGACTTTAAATGCCTGTTTATATTCACCCTGTGCTGTAATTTTAATAGGCAGGTAAATATTATCCCCCATTGATATTCCATGGTGATAAGCATATGGCTCGGAAATAATAATAGCATCC
Organism: Pseudomonadota bacterium; assembly: GCA_045047105.1. GTDB lineage: Bacteria > Pseudomonadota > Gammaproteobacteria > GRL18 > GRL18 > JADGAU01. Next base: position 6,831 of record JASFYQ010000179.1, read on the forward strand.
TGTTCAAACCAGGCCTGTTGTGCTGTTGCCGCGTTTCCTTGTTTAAAATGAAACGCACTAAAGCTATTAGCTGGAATATCCAAAACAGTTAAATTATGGTATTTTCCATCAATAAAAAAACGTACTTCCTGATTAGAGCTAATAGAATTTACCCCTGGCATTTGTGATAAAGCAGATACAAAGGATTTATCCAAAGGATCTAATAAATTATTTGGCCTGCTAACCGAGCTATTATTAAAAGAACTAATATAATAATCTGCTTTTAGGTAAGCCAACAACCAGTCGTCTACGGTAAAACGAAAGCTATCTACCATAATTCCAATTCCCAGAGCAGAAGAAACAGATATGGTTAAAGCAGCAATAGCAACTATGCTGCGACTAAAAGAGCGACTAATATTATTTACTGCCATTTTTCCTGGTAAGTTAAATAAAAACTTCATTAATATAGCTAATAACATTAATAGATAACGACTAATAAAAGGCAAGAGGCAAATAAATGCCGCCAGTAAAAGAAATATCGAGCTAAAGCCCATTAATATGGCATTGCTGTGATCACTAAAGGGTATTTTAAGTAGCCAATATACCAGCAGGCAGCCGAATCCTCCTGGCAATAATAACCAACGGCTCCACAGGTTAATTTTAGTTTCCAGTTCACTGCGTTGTAAAGCCATAACAGGTCGGGTATATGCCGCTTCCAGAGCGGGAATGAGTGCCGATAATAAAGTGGCTCCGATGCCAAGAGAGAGTGCCTTAAGCAGGCTAATATAACTCCAATAAACTTCTGTTACCTGACTAACATAATAGAGATCATTAATAGTACGACTGACAAAATACAATAGAATTTGAGCAAGTGCAAAACCTGAAGCTATACCAATCAGGGTCGATAAGATTGCAATAAAGAATGCTTCTAATAATACTAATTGAAATAATTCTTTGCGGCAAACACCTAAAACGCGCATTCGCGCCAGTAAATCTCTACGCTGAACAATAGAAAACATCATGGTGTTATATATTAAAAACATGGCTACCAGAAGGCCTAACAGGCTTAAAGCAGTAAGGTTTAATTCAAAGGACTGACTTAATTGAGCTGTAGCTTTAGTATATTTATCTGCTTCAACCAGTTGTATAGTTTCTGGTAATAGCTGTTTAATTTTATTAATTGTGGATACTTGACTGGGTGCTATTAATAAATCAATCTGACTAATATATCCTTTTAGGTTTAACAGCTCCTGAGCAGTGCTGATATCACTGATTAACCAGTTTTTTAATTGCGACCGATACACCTCTGGGGCTTTATAGGAGCCAATAATAAAAAGAGGTAAGTCTTGCTGAGAGCCGTTTTTTTCAACAATTAAGCTAATCTTATCCCCAACCTGTAAGTTATATTGTGCTAAAAAAGAATGTTCTACCAGTATGGAATTTTTTTTGGTTAATAAGGCATTTAGATTGTTAGCAGGTAAAGATGGCATTAGAGCTTGTTGCTGCCAATTGCGGATTTCCGCTTCACTAAAGGGATCAATACCAATCAGTTGAGCCCTGAGCTGGGGCGTATTATTAGTAATTTGCACTTGTATGCTTTGCTTTATAAGCGGAGCAACTTTTCTTAAACCCAGTTTATTACGTAACTTTATATAAAGTGATTCAGCCAGCAGATTTTTTGAACTGACAATACGATGTGTGGCTTTTCCTGTAATCGATTGGCTAGATAAGTTAAAAGCTTCTCTGGCACTATGGCTGGCCAGATCGATACCCACTACCAGAGCTACACCCAGTGCAACACCTAATATTGAAAACAATAGGTGCAGCGGATGTTTTAGGTAATATCGCCAACTGGAGAGATACAATAATCTATTCTTTATCTTCAAACGTACTGTTCCTCAAGCTGAGCATTTTTTAATAATAAAATCCTGTCTGCTCGCCCTGCAAGCTCCTGATTATGGGTTACCATCAGCATGGTCATCTGGTATTCTTTAACCAGCCCCAGTAAAACATCCATTACCTGATGCCCTGTTTCATCATCCAGATTACCCGTTGGCTCATCCGCTAATAAAATTTGTGGCTGATGGATAATCGCCCTGGCGATAGCAACTCGCTGTTGCTCTCCACCTGATAGGCGATCAGGGTATTGCTGCTGTTTATGCTCAATAGAAAGTTTATTTAATAAATGTTTAATTTTTTTAATAGCGTGATGGTCCAGTTTATTACATAATTCCAGAGGAAACTGAATATTTTCTAATACCGTAAGAGTGGGAATTAAATTAAAAAACTGAAAAATAAAGCCCATAGAAAAACGTCTAAACAAGGTTTTTTGCTCATCATTCAGAGCGCTAATGTTTTTTAAATTATCTTTCTCTGCCCATAAAACCTCTCCGCTATCTGGCTCATCAATACCCGATATCAGATTTAATAAGGTAGTTTTACCCGAACCACTGGGGCCAACCAATGCAATAACTTCGCCCTTATTGATGCAAACATTAATATTTTTAAGAATAATATGCTGCTGCCCTGCTTCTAAATAATTTTTACTGATATTATTGAGCTGAATTTGCAATGTGGTCTCCCTGAGCAGAAAAGATGGATGACTGGATGATATGTTTAAGCTAATAAGAGTATAATCCTAATCCACATTTTAAGACATATACCCATGATACTTGGAAATGCAGGCTTTCGTTTAGTACTTTATTTATAAAGTACTTATCTTAAGATATTTCAACGTATAACGGGTATAGTTATAAATCAGGAAGACAGAGTTATAAACTAAACTATTGAGTATTTTATGATAGCAAAATTAAAACAGTTTTTTCAAACGAACCTATCCGCAATTGAAGAAAAAGATGAAAATCATCAATTGCAATTAGCCACCAGTGCTTTATTTATTGAAATGATGCTACAAGATGGTGAAGAACAGCTTGAGGAAAAACAGGCGGTTAGAAAGGCCATTAAAAGTTGTTTAAATATTAACGATAAGCAGATAGACGAGTTATTTGTAATTGCTGAAGAGGAGCTAAAGCAATCCACCGATTATTTCCAGTTTACCCAGTTAATTAATAAAAACTATAATCCGCAGCAAAAAATAAAGATCATAGAAAACCTTTGGACTATTGCCTACTCAGATTCTCAGCTGGATGATCTGGAAGAACATATGGTCAGAAGAATTTCCGAGTTAATTTATGTTCCTCATACTCAGTTTATTAAGGCTAAGTTAAAAGTTATAGAGCAAATGGATAATTCAGCTAATGGCTAATATTTGCTAAAAGAACCACCAGCCATTATCATCCAGATCGGCTTTACAGCGCTTATATTGGGCACTATATCGCTTAGCACGCTGATCTACTTTTCTAGCCGTTTTGATTAGCCATTTTTTCTTTTTATAGGTTTTACGTCTATAACCGCCCCATCCTTCATGATAATTCAGGTATTGATTATAGGCATCCCATTTTGAGACTTTATTAATTTTATGGGTTTTATATATAAACCAGCCCATAAAATCCATGGCATCATCAAAATCACTGCGACTATTCCAGGAGTTGCCTGTTTCTCGCACATAATCCTTCCAGGTCAGTGTTTTTGCCTGAGAGTAACCATAGGCCGAACTGGCTCTTCCGGTAGGTATAAAGCCCAAAAAATATTCCATAGGTGGCCTGGCATCTGCTTTAAAGGAGCTTTCCTGATACATCATCGCCATAGGCACTTGCACGGGAACACCCCATTTTTTCTTTGTAGCTAAAGCGGCATCATACCAATCCTCTTTTTCTTTAAAAATTTCGCAGAGGTTATTGGGCTGAGCAGGAGGAGACGTGCTACATGCCTGAGTTAATAAAATGCTCAGTAGGATAAAGATGTATTGGGGTATTTTATTCATAAGATATTTTAAATAAAAGAGTGTATTCTGGGTTATTGATTAATAAAATGCAAATATATCTATTAAGAAGATTACTAGATGGTTAGGCTCTACTCACTTTTTAAAGGTATAATAGTTTGCTTAAAATATAACTCTTTAATTTAAGCTGATATTTAAATCATGAAAAACTACTTACTATTTATCATACTCACATTAGTTTTACTTACCGGATGCTCAAAAGTAAGTGATGAAGTATTAACCGCAGCACATAAAGCAGTAGATAACGGCGCAATTATTGTTGATGTACGTACTCCCAAAGAATATAAAAGTAAACATATTAAAGGCGCAATTAACCTTCCATTACGAGAATTGCATAATAGCTATGTCAGGCTACCCAAAGATAAAGAAATAGTGGTTTATTGCAGGAGTGGTAATAGAAGTGCAACAGCCTCAAAACTCTTAAAACAACACGGTTTTACTGTTTATGACGTTGCGACCCAGGGTGATTGGGAAAGGGAAATACCGCAACTGCAAAAGTAATAAAAAAACCATATATAAGTTATTGATTTTAAATAATTATTTAAATATAAAATAATAAAGGTAAAAAACACCTATAAAATTTCATAACTCAACAGTTAACAAAGCAGTTTTAAGTGCTTGTTTGTTAAACTATGCAGCATTTGATGATAGCCTAAGATAAAAGCACAGTATAACAAGGCTCGATACTTTCAATATAACATGAGCTGCTTCCAGAGTTTATAAGAACAAGTACTTAAAATTGCATCCACA
>JASFYQ010000180.1:0-6867 GCA_045047105.1 Pseudomonadota bacterium
TAGTTTTTAATAGAGCAACTTTCTAAAACTAATAATAATTAAAGCATGAACTAAAATGCCTGAAGGGCCAGAAATTCGTCGGGCTGCTGATGTGGTAGCAAAGTATATCGAACATCAAGTGGTAAAAAAGATATACTTTGCTCACGAGCATTTAAAAAACTTTGAAAAAACTCTTTTAGGCCTAAAGGTAATAAAGGTAAGTACCAGAGGAAAAGCAATGCTTTGTCATTTTGATAATGGCCTGAGCATTTATTCTCATAATCAACTCTATGGTCGTTGGTATTGTTTAGAACATGGCCAGCAAATTGAAACTAAACGTTCCCTCCGTTTAAGTATTACAACAACAAAGGGCGTTGCTCAACTATATAGTGCCTCGGATATAGGGGTACTCAACTCACAAGAAATTAAACTTCACCCCTTATTAAGTCGTATGGGGCCTGATGTGCTTGATTCTCAATTGACCAGCAGTGATATAATTCAACGTCTAAATTTAAAAAAATTTAAATTCCGCCAATTAGGACAAATATTAACCGATCAGGCTTTTATTGCGGGTATTGGGAATTACTTACGTTGTGAAATCTTATTTATTTGTGGACTCCATCCCAAAGTAAAAGCTCTGGACTGTAGCAAAAATAAATTAAAACAATTAGCCCGGAAAATTATTGACTTACCCAGGCAATCATATATTCACCAAGGCATTACAAATAATTTAGTGAGTGCACAAAAAATGATGGATAATGGTGTTTCATTTGAACAGGCTCGATTTTATGTTTTTAGGCGAGAAGATCTGAGTTGTTATCGTTGCCAAACTGCCATTGTTAAAACAAATACTGGACAAGCCTGTTTTTTATGTCCAGAATGTCAATCTATTGATTAATTTTATGATATTTTATAAATGAACTACTCTCCTAAATACTTTTTTTTGATCTTTATCTCTATATTATTGCTATTATTTTTTGTAGAGCTTTTATCTATAACCCAGCAAATGATCATTATCCCCTGGACAGAATTTTTAGCCAGTATAAGCTCAGGTATGGTCAGCTTTTTTGATTCTAATGCTATTGCACATGGAATTATTTTACAAGATAGTAAAAGTGGCTTTGCGGTATCTATCCAACCTGGCTGTAATGGAATTGAAGCTGCAATTGTACTTATTGCTGCGATTACTGCTTACCCGTCTACACTATTGCAAAAAATTGGGGGCATTATTATTGGTTTTTTAGCGATACAGGCCTTAAATGTGATACGAATTATCAGCTTGTTTTATCTGGGACAATGGAATATTACGCTATTTGAATGGGCGCATCTCTATATTTGGCAAGCTTTAATTATGTTAGATGTTTTTATTGTGTTTATATTATGGGTTAAGTATATGCAGGCAAAAAAAGCAAAGCAGTCTGCTAATCATGAAATTACAGCGGAAAATAAGCAAAACGCTAGTCAGGAAACTAAGGATTAAAGTATGGCGGAAAAACCCATTTTATTGATTTTTTTCTTAAACGTAGTAGGTCTTTTTTTTCTATTTTTAACTATATATTATTATATTTCTCCCTTTTTATTATTATTTACTGCCAAGTTAGTTAATTTTGTTTTAACCGGATGGTTTGAGAAGTTTATTGCATCCGTTAGCCTTCTTAATCGAGAAATAGAGGTGATTACCTGGTTTAGCATAGCGGGTTCAAAAATGAGTCAATTAGCATTTGATATTAATCCATTAAAGTATTCCTATGGTCTGCCTTTATTTTTTGCTTTAATTTTTTCTTATGGTGGAGAGCCTATAGATAAATTATTAAAGTGTATACTGGCTTATTTAGTTATTTCATGTGCACAGGTCTGGGGAATCAGTTTTGATATTATTCGCCATTTATTATTTGAGTTTAGTAGTGCGTATGCGGCACACTTTAATTTTTCTTCTTTGCAAATTCTGTTAATTTCATATGGCTCTCAATTAGGATTTTTACTGCTGCCCTCGCTAACGCCCATTTTATTATGGATTTATCTTGAAAATAAAAAGTTTAATTCACTGATAAATAAATAATAAACTTCCTAAATCAGGTAAATTTCAACAGCTTATCTCTGTATCTCTGCTATTGAGTGATAACTGCTTAAAAACACACTGAATTCAGTCCTTTAAAGAATCTATTGTCTACCATTGTAACTGATTTAATTTACTTATAATCATGATATAATTGCGGGCTTGTGCCCAGCTGTTTATTGGGTAATTTATAAAAGATATCGGAGTTTGTGTTTGTATGGATAAAATTGCAATTATTGGAACCGCGTGTTTATTTCCCGGGGCAGAGACTCCTGAGGCTTATTGGGAAAATCTGTTGGCCAATAAGGATTCACGTATTAGTGCTGATGCAGAGCATATGGGACGTGAACCCAATGATTATTTTAGTCCAGATAAAAATACTAAAGATAAATACTATTGTACTACGGGTGGTTATATTAAAAACTTTCACTTTAATAGTGAAGGTTATTACTTAGCTGCAAAAAAATTAGAGGCTTTGGATAATACCGTTCAATGGGCCTTACATGTGAGTCGTGAGGCTTTAAAGGATTCTGGTTATAGCCAGAATAGTGATAAATTATCACGCTGTGGTGTAATTCTTGGTAATCTTTCTTTTCCCACTAAAAAATCAAATAAGTTATTTTTACCCCTGTATCATCAGGCTATGGCAACACCATTACAGCAATTATTAGATGATTCCAATTTTAAAATGGGTGGTGAAGCGATAGGTGATTTGGATAATGGCAGTGTAGCAGGATTGCCTGCATCATTAATTAATCAGGCTCTGGAACTGGGTGATGTATCCATGGTGCTTGATGCCGCTTGCGCTTCATCACTTTATAGCATGAAATTGGCCTGTTCTTATTTATTATCGAATAAAGCAGATATGATGCTTGCAGGAGCGGTGAGTGCTGCTGATCCCTGGTTTGTTTCTATGGGTTTTTCTACCTTTACCGCCTTTCCCGATCCCGAAGCTAAAAATGGTATAAGCCGTCCTTTAGATCAAAATTCAACGGGTCTAAATACGGCTGAAGGTGCTGGCATGTTTGTTTTAAAACGTTATCAGGATGCAATAGATGACGGCGATAATATTCATGCAGTGATCAGCGGTATTGGTTTATCTAATGATGGCAGGGGAAAATTTGTATTAAGTCCTAACCAGTCAGGTCAGGAGATTTGTTATCAGCGTGCATATGAAAATAGTGATATAAAACCGCAGGATGTGGATTATATTGAATGTCATGCAACGGGAACGCCACTGGGTGATGATACCGAAATTCGCTCTATGGATGGATTTTTTGGTGAGCAAGATATCCACTTTAGTATGGGTACAGCAAAATCTAATTTTGGGCATCTATTAACTTCTGCTGGCATGGCTGGTATGTTAAAAATTATTCTGGCAATGAAAAATGATCTTTTGCCTGCAACGGTTAATATTAATCAGGCAATGACCTCCGAGAACAAAAAAATTGCTGGCGAGCATATTTTAACTCAAAATAAAAGCTGGAAAAATAATCAAAAAGTAGCCGCTATTAATGCTTTTGGTTTTGGTGGGACCAATGCACATCTGATTTTACAAAATCATTTAGCGAAAAAAATGACTACTAAAAATCAGCCTAAAAATAAAAAATCCTCTTTAAAAGCTAAACATGTAGAACAGGATATTAGCATTATTGGAATGGGTGCTTATTTTGGCTCAAGCAAAAATTTATCTGAATTTGAAGAAACCATTTATCAATCTAAACAACTCATTTCTGAACTACCAGAGAAGCGTTGGCAGGGAATGGAAAATAATTCAAAAATCAAAGCTGCATTTGCAGGCGGGATTCCTCAGGGTAACTTTATTGATAATTTTGATTTTGACCATCTTTATTTTAAAATTCCACCAGAACAGCAAGCTCCTTTATTACCTCAGCAGCTATTAATGATGAAGGTATTAGATGCAGCTCTACAGGATGCCGATTTACCTAAAGGCGGTAATATTGGCGTGATTGTAGCAATGGAAATGGATCTGGGTATTCATCAGTTTCGTGGACGTATAGATGCCAGCTGGCAATTACAGGAAAGCTTAAAAAATAGTAATATTTCATTCTCTGCTGAACAGCAGCTGCAACTGTCAGATATACTAAAAGACAGCTTGCATAATGCGGTTGAAATTAATCAATTTACCAGTTTTATTGGTAATATTATTCCTTGTCGCATTTGCTCCTTATGGGATTTTTCTGGCCCGGCATTTACCATTTCAGCTGAAGAAAACTCAGTATTTAAAGCTTTAGAAGTTGCCAAACTGTTTTTAGAGTCAGGCGATGTGGATGCTATGGTGGTTGGAGCGGTAGATCTAGCCGGTGGTTTTGAGCATGTTTATTTACAAAATCAGCGTCATAATCTGGATACTAATTCTGGCTCAGGCCTTTCTTATGCTGAAAATAGCACCGGATGGACTATCGGTGAGGGTGCTGGAGCCATTGTACTAAAACGTAGCGACCAGATAGCTAAAGAGCAGCGGGTATATGCCAGCATTAATGCGCTATCGGGTAAGCGTGATATTTCAACTCAGAATTTAACTCAGGTTGCTAATGATGCTTTATTACAGGCTGGAATAACAAAGGATGCAATTGATTATCTTGAGTTAAATAGTAGTGGCGTTCAGGAGCAGGATCAGCAAGAGGCAGCTGCGTTATTCAGTAGTTATGATCAACAAGCTATTGCGCTTGGCAGTATTAAAGCAAATATTGGTCATACTTTTGCAGCATCAGGCATTGCCAGTATAATAAAAACAGCACTGTGTTTATATCAGCGATTTATTCCTGGAATTCCCAGCTGGGATAAACCTAAAAATAGGGAGGATTGGGAGAATCAGAAATTCTACTTTCCAGTGCAATCTCGCCCCTGGTTAATCAATAATACACAACATAAACGTTATGCTGCAATTAATAGTCTGGGACAAGATGATAGTTGTTATCATCTGATTTTATCTGAAGCTGAGCAGCAAAAAAATCAGCAACAAACACCTGCAAATGATTTTTTTGAAAACCTGTCTATTTTTATGTTTCCCATCGCGGCTAATTCACAGCAGCAATTATTATCCAATTTATCTGAATTAATAAAAAATATGGATGAGTCTACAGACTTAGCTGTTTTAGCTATTAGTAAACTTGCCGAATTTAATAAAGCCAAACCAGCAAAAGCAAAATACCGCTTATTTATTTTAGCTCATAATATTGCTGAATTAGAGCGTGAAACAAACTCTGCAATAAAAGGAGTGGCTGAAGCAATAACATCAGAACAAGAGTGGTCAACACCACTGGGAAGTTATTTTACACCTGCACCACAGGCAGCCAAGGGCAAGGTTGCTTTTGTATATCCTGGTGGGTTTAACTCCTATATTGGTATGGCTAGAAATATTTTCCATATGTTTCCAGAAGTTATTGATTTAGTTAAAGACTCCACATCCAGCTTAAAAAAGATGATGCGTACCCATTATGTGTATCCTGAAACGGTTATAGCCCCAGATAAAAAGGCTATGAAGCAGCTAGAAGCACAAATGGGCGACGATGCTATTGCCATGTTTGAGTCAGGCATTATGACTTCAATAATCTATACCAAGGTAATTCAGGAATTATTAGGTGTTAAACCACAGGCTGCATTTGGACATAGTATGGGTGAACTATCCATGTTATTTGCATCGGGTGCATGGCCAAATACCGATTATATGAGTGATACTCTGCATACTACAGCAACTTTCCACAATCGCCTGGTGGGTGATATGGATGTGGTTAGAACCGCATGGAATTTGCCTCCTGCTAAAGAAGGCGATAAGCCTATTTGGGGAACCTATACGCTACGTTGTTCCCCTGAAAAGGCTCAGACAATAATAGATGAAGAACCCCGTGTTTTTTTAATTATTATTAATGCTCCCAATGAGATTGTAATTGCAGGAGATGATGAAGCCTGTAAAAGAGTAGTTAAAAAATTAAAATGGCGACTGTTCCCTGTACCTATTAAAGATGTGGTACATAATGAATTGGTTAAAGCCGAGTTTGATGCGCTAAAAGAACTACATACTATGCCAAGTACTGCTATTAAAGGGGTAGATTTTTATACCGCGGCAGATTATAAAAAAACAGCTATTAAAGATGAGGTTATAGGGCATAATATTGCTACTTTTTATACCCATATGGTAGATTTTCCTAAACTGGTTAATCAGGTTTATGATGATGGGGCCCGTATTTTTATTGAGCTGGGACCACAGGCTAGCTGTACCAAGTGGATCAGTGAAAGCTTAAAAGGTAAAACACATCTTTCGGTGGGCATAAATAGAAAGGGTGTTGATGATTACACCAGCTTATTACGCTTAGCGGCAAAGTTGAGCAGTCACGGTGTGGAAATGGATTTGGAAAAACTCTATCCAAAATTAAAGCAGCCACAGACCAGCAAACCAGGTTTAGTTAAAGCCGTAGTTTTAGGTAAAAAACCTTTTGCAGAATTTATTGTTGAAAGCAGCAGTAAAATTCAATTGCAGAAAATAGCAGCAGCTGCGCCTGTAGTTATAGCCAAGCCAAAACCTAAATTAACTACAGCAGTGAAACCTATAGATACAACTGATAGCATTACAGCTAAAGTTATAACTCAGCCAGTAGCTGTTGCTAAGAGCAATAGTAATACAGCCGTTAAGATTATGGAAACGAATAAAGTAGTTAAAGTGAGGGAAAAAACTATAGCAAATAGCAATATAGCTAAGAAAGTTATATCAACTACAAACATGGCTACTACAAATACAGCTACTACAAATACAGCTACTACAAATACAGCTACTACAAATACAGCTACTACAAATACAGCTACTACAAATA
>JASFYQ010000181.1:0-4281 GCA_045047105.1 Pseudomonadota bacterium
CAGTTTTATTTTTACAAGCTATTAATATAATCAGCAATGTCTTGTACATCAGCACTCGATAAATAACTCAAATACCCCATTCCACCTTTATTGCTTAAAATTGCACTATTAGTTGATGCTGAACTTGATGCTTTTAAAATGCTATTTTGATTATTTTTAGGGTTTACTCCATGACATCCGGCACAGGCTGATTCATAGGTAGCTTTTCCTCTACTTACACTAGCATTTGTAGTTGTAGTTGTAGTTGTTGAAGATGATTGGGAATCAGCATTTTCATTACTTTCATTACTTTCATTACTTTCATTATTTTCATTATTTTCGTTATTTTCGTTATTTTCGTTATTTTCGTTTCCGTTTTCTTCATTATCATGATGACCATTTTTATCATAGTCATCATCGTGATAACCGTCCTTATTCTCATCATCATCGTGATAACCGTCTTTGTTTTCATCATCATCGTGGTAACCATCATGGTTTAAATCATCATCTGACCAACCATCATTATTTAAATCAAGATTAGCAGTACGATCTTGCCCTACTGAAAAATTTAAACTTTTTAAAGCAGTAAGCCCGCCAACCCAATTTGTTACATCAAAAACATCTGCCCCGGTATTAACCAGAACTTGAAATAACTGATAATTTGCAGCAGAAATAGCTGCAGTATTAAATTCTGGTATATTTATCGTACCATTAAAAGAAACTATTGATTGATACGCTATAGGCTCAAGAGTAAACCCGTTGGAAGTTAAAAAATACAAATCACCCTCACCATTTATTCTATAAGCAATGTAGATATCACCTGTTTCATTTTGATCAAAATTTATTTGTGTAGTGATATTACCTTCATGATCAGGAAATAATGAACGTGTTGTTGATACACCTGAGGCCGATGTAGTAGATATTGCTAATGCCGATGCCATTAAAGCAATTGAAAAAGTAAATGGTTTAAAAGTTTTTAATAGTGTATTTTTCATTTTAATCTCCAAAAATTATAAGTCATGTTGTTTTAACAGAATATACTATAATTTTTGAATCTTAAAATAAACTTAACAAAAAAATAATACACTTTAAAATGTGAAGTAGTTCACATAAACCTAAAAACCCCAAACTATTGCTAAGAAAAATAGTTATAAATTTATAGGTATTTTAATATTATTGACAAACTAATGCTGATGTTGGAGCTGAATTAACACCAAAATAATTGTTTATTTCAGCATCACACGTTATATACCTTGTAGAGCAACGAAAGAGAGCAATGAAAGGACTAAGCCTCCTACTAATTGATTTCGTTTATGAACTAAAAAGCATGTGGATTTAAATTACGATTCTTTTATTAATTGCTTCAGCTCAGCAGCTAATTCAGAAATCTCATTGGAGGTAAGTTGTTCTGGATTGATTTGTATTTTATATCCTAATCCTGAACGCTCAAAAAATAAGGAGTGAGGTGCTTTGGTTTTACGAATCCTTTCGGCTTGATAGCTTTGGATGGGATGGGAAATTCCTTTAAGATGGATTTTATCTTGTTTACAGCAGAGAACATAATCCTTTACCAGTAGATAGGTCTCCTCTGAAATTAAAATTTGAGAAACTTTTGCATCACGTTCCAAACGACTGGCAAGATTAACAATACCACCAATAATGGTGTAATCCATGCGCTCTTCACTACCAAAGTTTCCGACTGTACAATATCCACTGGAAATTCCCATTCGCACCTGAAAACTATGAGTAAAACCATATTTTGATTGCCATTGTGCTTGTAATTGTTTTATTTTCTGTTGCATTGCTATCGCCATAGAAACACAATTTATACTGTCTTGTTTTTGCCCTAAACTTTGTGGGTCACCAAAAAATATCATGATGGCATCCCCAATGAACTTATCAATAGTCCCCCCAAATTCTAAAGCAATTTTAGACATTTGATTGAGGTAATCATTTAATATAATAGTCAACTCTTCAGATTCCATGGTATCAGTAATTTGGGTAAATCCCACAATATCAGAAAAAAACACACTTAATTTTTTCCTTCCCGATTGTATTTGAACTGATTTTTGCCCCGTAAAAATAGATTTATACACCTGTGGTGATAGGTATTTTGCCAGTTTATTAGAAATAACTTCTAACTCTATATTACGTTTTTCCAGGTTATTAATTGAAACCGTTAATTTTTTACTGACATCCACAACATGCTGGCTAATCCAGTCCAACTCATCTCGTTTTGATTCTTCAGGAAGTTTAATATTGAGTTCTAAATCACCCGCTGAAATCTGTGCTAAACTTGAACCGATTTGCTTTACCTTTCCCCCGAGCCGTTTAACTATCCAACTGATAAACAAAATTGTAAATAAAAGCAACACAGCCATAACAATAATATTTATTCTAGTATTATAGTTATTCGCAGTTATAGCCTGATTATTAATTTTTTGCATAGTCTGATTCTCATTAATAATAGCCTGCTGAATAACTGCATCCAACTGCGTTACGGTCTTAGAAATGTGTTGTTTTAAGAGCAGAATCTGTTTGTCTAACTCCACTAAAAGGAGAAAAGCGTGCTGGTATTGGTCTATAGACTTGAGCAAATTATTTTTATCTTGAACATTGATAGCTGCATTTTGTACCCGATATTTAAGCTTTTGTAATACCTCCTGAATACCTAATACATGTTTTTGTTGTTGCCCTAATTCACGATATTCCATTTCAAAATAAATTAAAGTTCTAAAAAGGCTGGTAAAATTTTCAATGCTGTGGGTGTTAATTATTTTGGTTATTTTTTTAGTATGACTTTCCAGCAATTTGTGGTCTTTTGCAACCCCCTTCACACCAGCTATAGATTCAAGCTGTTTTTTAAATGCCTGCAACTCTGTTGTTAATTGCTTATTTAACGATTTATCTAAATGCGCATTTAACAATTCTTGATCAAACTCTACCAGCAGGGCTTTAATTTTAGGAATATATTTTTTGCCATACAAATAAAATTCATATTCAAGCCAGCGTAGTTTGTAAGTTAAAGCACGTAATATTTGGGTATTGTATTTGGGGATATAACTGCGGATCTGAGAATAGGCTATAGTGCGCAATTCAAGCCCCACACCCGACTCACGAGATAAACCGCGGTTTTTCCATAATAACAGGGATGCATTATAATCTGATTGGTATTGTTGTAATAAACTCTCAATGTCTTTTAATTTCATACTGTATTCAGTATTATGAGATATATTTTTTATAATTTTTAATTGTTCCAGACTTTTTATAGCGAACTCAATAAAATCAACAACCGATTTTGCATCTTCCTGGTTGGGTTGGGCATAAAAGCCTTTTTCAGCTCTATTAGCCATAGAGATATAATGATTGATCTGGCTGAGTAAATTTTTCTCATTTTCCTCAAGCATCAACTTCTGGTTATTTAACAAAGCCTGATGATTGGTATAATTAAAAGAGAATATCACTCCAATACTTATAATAGCAACAACTAAAAGCATTGCAATCAACTGCCCGACAAATAAGTTTAATCCAAGTTTCATAACATATTATTTAAAACTCATCCTTAAACTTTGCTCTAACGGATAAAAATTCATCCAGATGGGCAAAGAAAATATCCACCAGTTTGGGGTCAAAATGTTTACCCCTTTCATTTTTTATTAAGGAAAATATTGCATCATCAGCCCAAGCTTTTTTATATACCCGAGCACTACCCAAAGCATCAAAAACATCTGCAAGAGCAGTAATTCTGCCATAAATATGAATATCCTGTGCTTTTTTTCCTTGCGGATAACCGCTACCATCCCATTTTTCATGATGCTCATAAGCAACTATTGATGCCATTTTAAGCAACGGTCGCTGTGATTTATTGAGCATTTTGTAACCCAGTTCAGCATGAGTTTTCATAATTTCAAACTCTTCTTGATTAAATCTCCCAGGTTTATTTAAAATCGCATCAGCAATTGCTACTTTGCCAATATCATGCATGGGAGAGGCTTGTTTTAACATTTCAGCTTCGGCTTTATCAAGACCGTAATATAAGGCTAATATTTTGGAATATTTGGCCACCCGTTTGACATGATTACCCGTTTCTTTAGAGCGACTTTCACCAATTGCCCCCATGGTAAAAACTACTTCCTTTTGAGTTGTTTCTATTTCTTTATTGAGTTTATTCACTTCTCTAAGGCCTGCCTGCACTTTGGTCTCAATCTCATCTACAGATAAACCGATATGCCCATAGACTTTATATGCCAAAATAATAATAAAACCAATAATCGATAAAGCCAAAAGTAAAATAGTTAAATA
>JASFYQ010000182.1:0-23105 GCA_045047105.1 Pseudomonadota bacterium
AGTTTAGAAGAACAGTTTAGTAAAGCTATTTATAAAAATGTTTAGCTAAAAATGGTAAAAATATGATAGAAAGTATGCAAATGCCTATAGCCAGAACTACTCCAAAAATCTCTGCGCAACAGACAGAAAAGAATCTCTCAATAGTGGATAAAAATCAGCAACAAACAGTAGCTGAGGACGACTTTGGTTTTGATGATTTTTTAGATATTTTTAATCCACTACAGCATATTCCTATTGTCTCTAGAGTTTATAAAGAACAGGCAAATGATCCTATTGAAAACTCTTCAAAAGCTATAGGTGATGTTTTTTATGGGGTGCTGACTGGCGGTATATTAGGTGTGTTAGGTGCAGTAGCAAATGCGGTTTTAAAACAACAAACAGATAAGGGTATGAGTGAACACTTATTTGCCTATGTTGATGAAGAGTATGATTTTAAAAGCACGCCAAGTAGTGATAAAAACACTCCCGATATGGCACCAACTTCTGCCCCAGTAATTGCACAAACAATCGCTGATAGTACCTTTACCACTAATGAAGTAAATAAACAAGGCACTGGTAGCAATACTATCTCTAAAAACCAAGAAACTGAGGACTATTGGTCAGTGCGTATGAAACAACTTTTTGAAGAGGATTATTTTGTTTAGCAATTTTTGTTATACTCCAATTATGTTTTCCAGATTAAATTTAACTAAATAATAATAAATTTCTGTATTACTCCAGAGTATTTATAGCAAGGCTTTAAGCATCTTTTAGCTCCTCTCTAAGTTTATGATTTTCTTCAAGCGTAGCTTGAAATTCTCTATCTTATTACAACATTAAGGAATGATTAATTAATTCTAGCAACTTTTAGAAGGATTTTATAATGAGAATGGATAAGTTAACAAATAAGTTTCAAGAAGCAATTGCCGATGCCCAAAGTATTGCTGTAGGACGAGATCATCAATTTATTGAATCTATTCATTTAATGCTGGCTTTATTAGATCAAAATGCAGGCACTGCTCGGCACTTATTAACCCAAACGGCTGTAGATATAAATGTGTTACGTTCTAAGTTAGGACAGGCTTTGGATCAAATGTCACAAATTGCGGATAATCAGGGTAATATTCAGGTATCAAATGATTTAGCTCGGTTATTAAATAAAACCGATAAATTAGCTCAGCAACGTAATGATCAGTTTATTTCCAGTGAACTTTTTTTATTAGCAGCGATAGATGATAAAGGTCAGTTGGGTTCTCTGTTACGAGAGCTAGGCGCTAATAAAAAAATGCTCTCTGAAGTAATTGATAAAGTTAGAGGCGGCCAATCAGTGAACGATCCCAATGCCGAAGAGCAACGCCAGGCATTAGAAAAATATACGGTAGACTTAACTAAGTTAGCGGAACAGGGAAAATTAGATCCTGTAATTGGTCGTGATGATGAAATTCGTCGGACTATTCAAGTATTACAGCGCAGAACTAAAAATAATCCAGTAATTATTGGTGAGCCTGGAGTAGGAAAAACAGCGATTGTAGAAGGTTTAGCACAACGCATCCTTAACGGAGAAGTACCAGAAGGTCTTAAAAATAAACGTATTTTATCATTGGATATGGGATCGCTAATTGCTGGAGCAAAATTTCGAGGTGAATTCGAAGAGCGTTTAAAAGCGGTATTAAGTGATTTAAGCAAACAAGAAGGCTCGATTATTTTATTTATCGACGAGCTGCATACTATGGTGGGCGCAGGTAAGGGCGAAGGGGCAATGGATGCAGGAAACATGCTGAAACCTGCTTTGGCTCGTGGCGAACTGCATTGTGTGGGAGCAACAACTCTGGATGAATATCGCAGTTATATTGAAAAAGATGCTGCATTAGAACGACGTTTTCAAAAGGTACAAGTGGATGAGCCTACCGTGGAAGATACTATTGCTATTTTACGGGGGTTAAAAGAAAAGTATGAATTACACCATGGGGTAGATATCTCGGATCCTGCAATTGTTGCTGCTGCTTCATTATCTCATAGGTATATTTCTGATCGTCAATTACCCGATAAAGCTATTGATTTAATTGATGAAGCTGCCAGTCGAATTCGTATGGAAATTGATTCCAAACCTGAGCTGATGGATAAGTTAGAACGTAGAATTATTCAACTTAAAATAGAACAGGAAGCACTTAAAAAAGAAGAAGATTCTGCATCTAAAAAGCGACTTGAGATCCTTCAGGATGAAATTGGTGATTTAGAAAAAGAATACTCTGAATTTGATGAGATCTGGAAATCTGAGAAAGCCGCAGTACAAGGCACACAACATATTAAAGAGTCCCTGGATCAGGCGCGAACTGATTTAGAAACAGCACAACGTGCAGGAGATCTTGCGCGCATGTCTGAACTACAATATGGGCGCATTCCTGAATTAGAAAAACAATTGGATATGGCATCGCAAGTGGAAATGCTGGATGATGATCAGCCAAAATTATTGCGTAATTCCGTTACTGAGGAAGAAGTAGCGGAAGTGGTGGCCAAATGGACGGGTATTCCTATTTCAAAAATGCTTGAAGGTGAAAATGAAAAACTACTAAGGCTAGAAGATGAATTACATCGTTCAGTAATTGGACAATCAGAAGCAGTGCATTCTGTAGCAAATGCTATTCGCCGTTCCAGAGCAGGACTTTCTGATCCCAAACGCCCTAATGGTTCATTTTTATTTTTAGGACCAACTGGAGTAGGTAAAACAGAACTAACTAAAGCCCTGGCAAATTTTTTGTTTGATACCGATACTGCTATGGTACGTCTGGATATGTCTGAATTTATGGAAAAACACGCAGTAGCTCGCCTAATTGGTGCACCTCCAGGTTATGTGGGTTATGAAGAGGGTGGTTATTTAACAGAAGCGGTTAGACGTAAACCCTATAGTGTAATTTTATTAGATGAAATTGAAAAAGCACATCCCGATGTATTTAATATTCTCTTACAAGTATTAGATGATGGTCGTTTAACCGATGGTCAGGGACGTACCGTAGATTTTCGTAATACGGTAATTATTATGACCTCTAATTTAGGCTCTCAACGCATTCAGGAATTAGCGGTTAAAGGCAGCGTACATAGTGAAAAGCAAGCTGAAACGGATTACCAGAATATGAAGCATGAAGTGATGGATGTAGTAGCACAACACTTTAGGCCCGAGTTTATAAATCGAATTGATGATGTAGTGGTTTTCCATCCTCTGGGTAGAGAAGCTTTGCATGACATTGCTAAGATACAATTAGAATACTTAGCCCAACGTTTACAAGAGCGTGAAATGGATTTAGAGATATCTCCAGAAGCTATAGATTTTCTAGCCGATATTGGTTTTGATCCAGTATATGGAGCACGACCACTTAAACGAGCCATTCAACAGTATCTGGAAAATCCTTTGGCTGGGGAATTATTATCGGGTAAATATGCTCCTGCAGATGTAATTCAGGTGGATGTAAATGAGCATGGGCTTTATTTTAAAGCCTAAATGTTTATAATGTTCATTTTAAAGTTAATTATTTGCTATAATCCGAACTATGATCAAATTACTCCGTTTCAGCCATTTGTTATTACATTTATTTAAAGGTTTTTTTGTTTTTGGTTTTGCCATCAATAATGATGAGATTATAAAACAGGGAATATCTGCAAGAAAAAGAGAACGCTTACAAGGCTGGTTAAAAAAACTATTAGCAATCTATCGGGTGAAGATTGTTTTCCATGGTAAACAGGTTGAATCACCTAAAATGATTGTCTGTAACCATATTTCATGGATGGATGTGGTTATTTTATCCAGTTTATATCCAGGGCATTTTATTGCTAAAAGTGAGATCCGCTCCTGGCCTGTCATGGGGCCGATGATCAGTAGCATTGGTACCTTATTTATAAAACGTGGTGTTCGAAGCGAAATGAAAAAAATGAGCCAGCAGGTGGGGCAAATTTTAGACAACAAAAGTAGTGTAGTATATTTTCCTGAAGGAAAAACGGGTGATGGAAAACAAATAAATACGGTTTATTCGGGCTTATTTGAGTCTGCAATTACCGCAGGAATGGATGTTCAGCCAATGTTGGTTATTTATAGTGATAGCAGTGGTTATCCTTCACAAGTAATGCCTTATTTAACAGGCCAGAGCTTGTTTGCAAGTATTATGGCAGTATTAGAAGAAAAACAAATAACTGCCCATTTATTTGCATTGGATAGCATTTCGTCCAAACAATTATCTCGTAAGGAAATAGGTGCACAGGTTGAGCAGGTTTTATCGCTGCAACTAGCCAAAGAAATTGCATAAATCTATTGTTTAAAACGCTATTCATCTTTTTGTAAAAACATCTTCTGGTAGCTAATTTTATTATGAGTACATTAATCTTACCTAAGCAAGCAGATACGCTTGATGGCTTATTTTATGAGCGAGTGCATAAAACACCCGATAAAGTGGCCTATGTTCAATTTAATAAAGAACAACAGCAATGGGAAAATGTTACCTGGAATGATGTCAGCCATCTGGTTATGATGTGGCAGGCAGCAATGAAAAAAGAAGCTTTAAATTCGGGTGATAGAGTTGCTGTTTTATTAAAAAATTCCAAGGAATGGATAATCTTTGATCAAGCTGCAATGGGATTGGGTCTGGTGCTAGTTCCTCTTTATCTGGACGATCGGCCTGATAATATAGCTTATATTCTGGATGATGCTAATGTTAAATTATTAATTGTACAAGAACAGCGCCAGTGGAATAGATTAAAACAGTCCTTTGATGATAATGGAAATACCATCGAGTCGCTACAACGTATAGTTTTGCTGGATGTAAATAAAGCTAATATAGAGCTTGATGATGAGCGTTTGATCACTTTATCGGATTGGTTACTAGAATCAGATCCAGGCAAAGATCATATGCTTTATAAACGCCATGGCAATATGCATGCTCTGGCTACTATTGTATATACATCAGGTACTACAGGACGTCCTAAAGGGGTGATGTTAAGTCACTATAATATACTTAGTGTTGCTTATGAAACAGGCCTAACTCTTAATGTGGGTGAAAATGATAGTTTATTATCCTTTTTACCCTTATCACATACCTTTGAACGTACACTTGGTTATTATTTAGCGATGATGGCTGGGTGTAAAGTTTATTATTCTCAATCGGTACAGCAACTTGCTAATGAAATATTATTGCATAAGCCCACAATTTTAGTTTCTGTGCCTCGAATTTTTGAGCAAATTTATGCAAAAATTAATGATAAATTGCAGAAATCATCGTTGCTTGAGCGCTTATTATTTAAGTTAACAATAACTACGGGGTGGCATGTTTTTATTCATAGTCAAACCATACATCAAATAAATACCCATCAACAGAACCATTCCTGGTTATGTATTAGCTGTCTTCTCTGGCCTGTTTTAAAAAAATTAGTGGCCGATAAAATATTAGAAAAATTTGGTGGGCAGTTAAGAATTGCTGCAACAGGAGGAGCTGCAATTCCTTATCCAGTTGCTAAAACTTTTTTAGCGCTGGGTTTAAATGTAATTCAGGGATATGGTTTAACAGAAACCAGCCCAGTGGTTTCTTTTAATAAAATGGGAAATAACGACCCGCGCTCCATTGGTGAAGCACTTGATTGTGTGGAATTAAAGCTGGGTGAAAATAATGAGTTATTGATCAAAAGCCCGGGAGTTATGATGGGCTATTGGAATAATCACTCGGCAACTGCACGGGCAATTGATGCAGATGGTTGGTTTCATTCTGGCGATCAGGCTCGTATAGACTCTGTTAGCAATCTGGTATATATAACGGGCCGCATTAAAGATATTCTTATTATGTCAAATAGTGAGAAAATACCACCTGGAGATATTGAAAATACTATTAATGTAGATGCCTGGTTTGAGCAATCATTATTAGTTGGGGAAGGTCAGGCATTTTTGAGTGCTATTATTGTGTTAAATGCACAGTCATGGACTAGCTTATCCGAACAGCATGGCTTAGATCCATTTGATAAATCTCAATTATTAAATAAAAAAATTCACTCTGCAATTATTAAACGCTTAAAGGCTAACCTACATGATTTTCCGGGTTACGCAAAAATTAGAAGAGTAATTTTAACATTAGAGCCCTGGACAATTGAAAATGAATTAATAACACCAACATTAAAAGTAAAACGGGTTAAGGTGTTAGAATTGTTTGAAAAAGAGATAGAGCAAATCTATCATTGACAATTGATTTTCAGTTATTATTTTTGCATAATAGCCAGTTGTACAAGAGTATACGTCTATTAAGGTGTTTAACCCTTTTGTAGTGTGATTTTTGGGATTGAAAAAGTTAAATAGTTCTTAACAGAAAGAATTTTGCATAGAATTTGTTTACATTAGCGTTAGGAGATATAAGAGTGGAGTTATCAGGAGCTGAAATTATTTCTGCCTTTTTGGAAGATGAGGGTGTAGAAACAATTTTTGGTTATCCAGGTGGTGCAGTTTTGCACATTTATGATGCTTTATTTAGAGCAAATAAAGTTAAACATATCCTGGTTAGACATGAACAGGCTGCAACACATGCAGCTGATGGATACGCACGTGCAACAGGACGTACAGGTGTTGCGTTGGTCACCTCTGGGCCGGGTATGACTAATGCGGTGACAGGCATTGCAACAGCTCATTTAGACTCTATTCCTATGGTGGTCATTAGTGGCCAGGTTCCAACATCAATGATTGGCTCAGATGCTTTTCAGGAAGTTGATTCAGTTGGCATCTCTCGCCCCTGTGTAAAGCATAATTTTTTAGTTAAAGATCTAAATGAGCTGGCTATTACCTTAAAAAAGGCATTTTATGTTGCCTCTTCGGGTAGACCTGGGCCGGTACTTATTGATATTCCAAAGGATATAACCGATCCTAATATTAAAATTCCTTATACTTATCCGCATCATATTCAAATGCGTTCGTATAACCCAGTAACTAAAGGGCATAGTCGCCAGGTCAAAAAAGCCATTGAGCTTATTTTATCGGCAAAACGACCTGTTTTATATACTGGTGGTGGTGTGATTCTATCTAATGCATCAAAATCATTAACCAGTTTAACAAATAGATTAAATATTCCTATTACCAATACTCTGATGGGCCTGGGCTCCTATCCTGCAACAGGGGATAACTTCCTTGGCATGTTGGGAATGCATGGAACCTATGAAGCGAATATGGCAATGCATGAAACCGATGTTTTGATTGCTGTTGGTGCGCGTTTTGATGATCGGGTTACCGGGAAATTAGAAGAATTCTGTCCTGATGCCAAAATTATTCATATTGATATCGATCCATCCTCAATTTCTAAAAATGTGAAAGTGCATATTCCTATAGTTGGTGATGTTAATGATGTTTTATTAGACATGTTAAAGGTGGTTGATGAAATTGAAGCAGATCAATTGCAAGACTATGCCGACTGGTGGAAAAAGATTAACCAATGGCGCAAGAAAAAATGCCTTAAATACAAAAAATCTAAAGATAGCATAGCGCCACAATCAGTTATTGAAGCATTATATAAAGTGACCAATGGCGATGCTATCATCACCTCTGATGTGGGTCAGCACCAAATGTTTGCCGCCCAGTATTATAAGTTTGATAGACCTCGCCAGTGGATTAACTCCGGTGGTTTAGGAACTATGGGCTTTGGTTTACCTGCTGCAATGGGTGCTCAAATGGCTTATCCTGATCAGGCTGTAGCCTGTGTTACGGGTGAAGGCAGTATCCAAATGAATATTCAGGAATTAGCAACTTGTATGCAATACAACTTGCCAATTAAAATAATTAATTTGAATAATCGCTTTTTAGGCATGGTAAGACAATGGCAGGAATTTTTCTATGATGGTCGCTATGCAATGTCATATATGGATTCGCTTCCAGATTTTGTAAAACTTGCTGAAAGTTATGGACATGTTGGTATACAAGTAACTAAACCTGATGATGTAGAAGACGCTTTAAAAGAAGCCTTTGGGATGAAAGATAAATTGGTTTTCCTTGATTTTATTACCGATCGTGAAGCCAATGTATACCCTATGATTTCCGCTGGAAAGGGTCATCATGAAATGGAACTAGCCCCACATAGTGAGTTAATATAATGCGCCATATCATATCAATACTAATGGAAAATGAAGCGGGAGCCCTATCCCGTGTTGCAGGATTGTTCTCTGCACGAGGTTATAATATTGAGTCTTTAACTGTGGCTCCTACAGAGGATGACTCCCTTTCCAGGATGACTCTGGTAACTCATGGCACAGAAGATGTGATAGAGCAAATCACTAAACAACTGAACAAACTTATAGATGTAATTAAGTTGAGTGATTTAAATGATGTGAGTGAAAACCACATCGAACGTGAAATGATGTTAATTAAAATTAAAGCACAAGCAGCAATGCGTGATGAAATTAATCGCCTGGTGACTATCTTTCGCGGGCGTATTATTGATGTGAGTGAGTCACTCTATACTGTAGAGCTAACGGGTACAAGCGAAAAACTGGATGCTTTTATTGCCGCCATAGATAACGAGCTAATACTAGAAACCGTACGTTCTGGTGTAATGGGTATTGGACGTGGAAGTTCATCATTACACCTATAATTAATTATTAAACTTAATATAAACAAACAAAGCAGGAAATGAAATGAATATTTATTACGATAAAGATTGTGATTTATCCATTATTAAAAGCAAAAAAGTTACCATTATTGGATATGGTTCACAGGGAAGAGCACAGGCATTAAACCTTAACGATTCAGGTGTGGATGTAACTATTGCTTTACGTGCCGGCTCTGCATCTGCAGCTAAAGCAGAGGCTGATGGCCTTACTGTTAAAAGCACTACAGATTCGATTAAAGATGCGGATGTTATTATGGTATTAACTCCTGATGAGTTTCAGTTTCAGTTATACCGCGACGAAATTTTACCGAATATCAAACAGGGCGCTACTTTAGCATTTTCCCATGGTTTCAGTATCCATTATAACCAGATTGTTCCTCGTGCTGATCTGGACGTTATTATGATTGCACCTAAAGCTCCTGGTCATACTGTTCGTACAGAGTTTGTTAACGGCGGTGGTATTCCTGATTTAATTGCGGTATTCCAGGATGTTTCTGGAACTGCAAAAGATTTAGCCTTATCTTATGCATCTGGTGTGGGTGGTGGTCGTACAGCTATTATTGAAACGACCTTTAAAGACGAAACTGAAACCGATTTATTTGGTGAACAAGCGGTATTATGTGGTGGTGCTGTTGAGCTGGTAAAAGCAGGATTTGAGACTTTAACTGAAGCAGGTTATGCTCCAGAAATGGCATATTTTGAATGTTTGCATGAGCTAAAACTTATTGTTGATCTGATGTATGAAGGCGGTATCGCTAACATGAATTACTCTATTTCTAACAATGCAGAATACGGCGAATATGTAACTGGGCCTAAGATTATTAATGATGAAAGTCGCAGAGCTATGAAAGAAGCTTTGGAAAATATCCAAAATGGAGCTTATGCTAAGCGCTTTATTCTGGAAGGTCAGTCTAACTACCCGGAAATGACAGCATGGCGTCGTAATAATGCTGCTCACGATATTGAAAAAGTAGGTGGTAAATTACGTGATATGATGCCCTGGATTACCGCTAACCGTATTGTTGACAAATCTAAGAACTAAATAGACAGGGCGACTATGCCCAGTTTAAATAATATTGAACTCAGCCTCTTCTCCAGTCGTATTAATGCGATTTGTGAAGAGATGGGTGAGGTATTACGCTTAAGTGCTTTTTCCCCCAATATCAAGGATCGCCTTGATTTTTCCTGTGCTATTTTTGATGCCAGTGGCCAACTCTGTGCCCAGGCTGCACACATTCCCGTTCACTTAGGAAGTATGGCCTATGCCATGCAAGATATTGTCTCACAAGTCACCTGGCTTGAGGGTGATATGATTGTTCTCAATGATCCCTATAAAGGCGGTACTCACTTACCTGATGTAACCATTATTGCGCCACTATTTTTAGCGACCAATAGTCAAAGTAATAGAGCAAATAAAAAACAATTAATTGCTTTTATTGTTAATCGTGCTCACCATGCAGATATTGGTGCTTCAACTCCTGGTTCCATGCCATTATCGTCTTCATTAGAAGAAGAAGGCTTGATTCTTTCACTGGAAAAAATAGTTCAAAATTTTCAGCTGGATAAAAATATTTTATCTTCAATTTGCAACCATATGAGCGATAAAACTGCCTCCGGAGGTGATTTTATGGCTCAAATCAGTGCCAATAAGGCAGGTCTCGCACGACTTAAAGAACTAATTACAAGTATGCAAAGCAGTTCGTTTAAGCAGGCTGTAGAACAATTAAATAGTTATGCCGAACGTATTGCTTTATCGTCTATTACAACTATTCCCAGTGGTAAATATGAATTTATTGACTATCTTGATGATGATGGGCAAGGCAAACAACAAATTGCTATCCAGGTTTCTATTGAGGTCAGTGAGAAACAGATTAATGTAGATTTTAGTGGTACAGAAAAACAGGTTTCAGGCAATATTAATTGCCCGCTATCGGTAACTGCTGCTGCAGTATATTATGTTTTTCGTTGTTTAATGCCAGACTATACTCCAGCCTGTGCGGGAACTTTTTCACTTATTCATATTAAGGCTCCCAAGGGCTGTTTAATTAATGCTATATATCCGGCTGCGGTAGCAGCAGGAAATGTAGAAACCAGCACCCGAATTGTTGATGTGTTATTAGGTGCTTTGGTTAAAGCTATTCCTGATAAGATTCCCGCTGCAAGTTATGGCACTATGAACAATATTGCTATGGGAAATAATCAATCACAGCGACAAGCCTGGAACTATTATGAAACCATTGGTGGAGGTATGGGGGCAAGTTTTAATGCCAATGGTTTAACGGCTGTTCAAGCGCATATGACCAATACTTTAAATACCCCTGTTGAATCACTTGAATATCACTTTCCCATGCGCATTAAGAGTTATTCAATACGGCAAAACTCTGGTGGTATAGGTGATTTTACAGGTGGAAATGGTATAATCAGGCAATATGAGATGTTACAACAAACAGAAGTTACCTTATTAACTGAACGCAGAATAAATGCGCCATGGGGATTAGGTGGTGCAATAAACGCACAATCTGGAGAAAACTGGCTGGATCAAAAACGGCTAGTTGGAAAAACACATTTTACCGCTGAGCCAGGTCAGGTGCTGACTATTAAAACTCCTGGTGGAGGGGGTTTTAGTGTTAAGGCTTAAGCAAAAATTAAAATAAACAAGTGGTAAAGGACAACGATAAAATGAAAATAAAAAAAGTATGCTTACTTTTGATTATATTATTTATTTCTGCCTGTAGTTCAGTAAGAAATGTAATCGACTGGGTTCCAGGAGTAGATTCTAACGAAGAAATTGCAACACAACAGGCATTAGAAGCAAAACAGCAAAGACAGCAAGAAAGAGAAGTCTATAATTCAAAAGCAGCATATAGTCCCACAGGTTCTTTATCAGAAATAGATGCAGAAATTTCTGTATTACTCAGTCAACGTTACCAACAACAACAAGTAATTAACCCCAGTGAAATTGGTATAGAAGTTCATAGCAGTGTGGTAAGCCTTAGTGGTAGTATTAAAAATGAACAGACAGCAATTGACTTAATCAGCATAGCTAAAGAGATTCCTGGTGTTACTCGGGTGATCTCCCATCTTATAATTATTTCGGTGAGACCATAATGTGTGGAATATGCGGTATATATCATACTGATGGTAAAGAGCCGGAGTTTTCATCTTTGGCGGCGATGTTACAAAAACTGGTTCGTAGAGGACCTGACCATGAGGGGACTTTTTCTGATGGTGGTCTGGCTCTTGGGCATAGAAGGTTATCCATTATTGATTTGTCTGAACGTTCCGATCAACCTATGGTAGATAGTGATACCGGGCTGGTAATTGTTTTTAATGGTACTATTTATAATTACCCCCAACTTAAGCGAGAGCTGCAAGGCAAGGGACATCACTTTTTTTCCTCTGGTGATACCGAGGTTATAATTAAAGCCTATAAAGAATGGGGGGCGGATTGTGTAACTCGCTTGCATGGCATGTTTGCCTTTGTTATTTGGGACAAACACAATAAAACCTTTTTTATGGCCAGAGATCGTCTGGGAATAAAACCTTTATATTATAGTTTTATTAATAATACACTGGTTTTTGCTTCTAATATGCAGGCTATTTTAGCCTCAAACTTAGTCGATAAAGACATCAACCCAGAAGGTTTACACTACCAGTTAAGTTTACATGGCGTAATCCCCGCTCCGAATACTATAATCAGAGATATTAAAAAATTACCTCCAGGTTATAGCATGACTATTTTTGCCGATGGCAATAGTAAAATTGAGTCCTATTGGCAGTTATCAATCGCTCTGGATGAAGATAAAAAACAATGGGACGATCGCCAATGGACCGAAGCTATTCATGATAGCCTAATGTCTGCGGTAAGCAAACGCCTGACAATTTCTGATGTTCCCGTAGGTGTTTTACTTTCAGGTGGTTTAGATTCCAGTCTACTGGTGGCTCTATTAGCCGAAGCGGGAGTACATGACTTACGTACTTTTTCTATCGGCTTTAATGATATTGGTGATGAAAAAGGCAGTGAGTTTGAGTTCTCGGATCAAATTGTATCACGTTATCAAACCCAGCATAAAAAGTTTAAAATTCCTAATAGTGAGGTCTTATCACGCTTGCCAGATGCGATAGATAATATGTCTGAGCCAATGGTTGGGCAAGATGCAGTAGCATTTTATCTATTATCAGAAAAAGTATCTCAAGAAGTAAAAGTGGTTCAAAGTGGGCAAGGTGCTGATGAGTTATTTGCTGGGTATTTTTGGTATCCTATGATGCAACAAGCCAAAGGCAGTGATGCTAATCGCTTTATGCCTTTTTATGTGGATAGGGAGCATGA
Organism: Pseudomonadota bacterium; assembly: GCA_045047105.1. Lineage (GTDB taxonomy): Bacteria > Pseudomonadota > Gammaproteobacteria > GRL18 > GRL18 > JADGAU01. The sequence goes on from JASFYQ010000182.1 coordinate 12,925, forward strand.
TGAATACCTGAGCGCCATTAACCATAGCTTTTTGGGACAAAACCTTAATAACTTTAGTGGCGACTACATTCAGCAGCACTTTGCTAATTTGCCCGATGGTGACTATTTAAATAAAGTTCTACACCTGGATGTAAGTACGCTAATTGTGGACGATCCAGTAAAACGGGTGGACAATATGACTATGGCATGGGGACTGGAAGCCAGGGTTCCCTTTTTAGATCATGAATTAGTTGAGTTGGCAGCACAAATGCCAAGCAAGTATAAATATGGCGCAAGTGGTGCCAAGCATATGTTAAAAACCATTTCCCGTGGGAAAATTCCAGATGCGGTAATTGACCGACCCAAGGGATACTTTCCCATGCCTGCCCTAAAGTATGTGCGTGGCGAGTTTTATGACATGATGAAAGATGTTTTGGAATCCAATAGTTGCAGACAAAGAAATATTTTTAATCCAGGTTATATAAAACAGCTATTAGACAAACCAGAAGCCAGTGAGAACATGACCCGTTTACAGGGCAGTAAGTTATGGCATATGGCCTTATTAGAGAAGTGGTTTCAGCAGCATAATATTTAATTGGAGATCATGCCCAGCTACTTGCAAAATTGCATTTTTAAGAATTAAGAATTAAGAATTAAGAATTAAGAATTATCAATTATCAATTATCAATTATCAATTATCTTATCCAGTGTGTCTAACTGGGAGGGATTAACTAAAATATTGCGTTTTTGTAATAATTTTGTATTTAATGATTTTTTCACCGATATAGGTTCATATACTTTTTTCTGTTCAAACTTGTTTGAACCTTCATCAATAATATCTGTAATTAAACCTGCTGCTTGAATGCCCAGCGCATATTGATCAGAAACCACGGCAAAAGTTCCAAAATCTAAAGAAGTGGAAGTTAAGTTTTCAATTCCTACAATTATATTTTTATTAAATTGCTTAATATTGGGGATCCAGGCATTCTGGATTAACTGAGGGCTAATCAAGGCATTATCATTTGCTACCCATAAAGCATCAATATCTTTGTTTATCAGATGCTTTAAGTGATAGCTCAATCTTTTTACGGTTATAGCATTAGGTATTTCAACGGCGACCAGTTCAATGCCTTCCTGTTTACAGAATTCAGCATTAAGTTTAATATAATCTCTCATCCACTTGCGATATAAAACACCCACTCTGCGCACAGGTTTTTTCAATAAACTACGAATGTTTACAATGCTGGTTACAGCTGGAACCTCATGGCGAATTCCTTGAGCATTTTTTATTTGTCGTAATAAGCGATCAACATACAAAGCAGACATTACCACACTGGGAGGAAAATCAATATTGGGATTTTTCTTTTGATAGTGGGTATATAATCGAGCAGGTATATTACCGATTAAAGCAATTAATGTTGGTTTACTATTGTTTATATGATTAGCAATAACACTAATAGATGTTTCATGCTCAATAATTTTTTCAATTATTGCAAAATCACCGCCCAAGTCATCCTTAATTCCCTGAGAAGTTTGCGCAAAATTATCTCCAAAGGCTCTAAAAATTAAAATCGTATTGCTACTATCTGCAAGCAGACTAAGAGGTTGTAATATAAGACCAATTATAAATAAAAGTCTTATTATACGGGGGGCAAGCACTATTTTAATGCCCATAATTCCACCCCGATATAAAGGTAACCCTGCTGGTTGATTTTAACCCAATGATCAACTCCTAGTAGTTCGTTAGTCTTTTCTCCTAATCGATTAAAACATTTTAAAAATAATTCTTTTGATTCAATATTTTTAACTGCCAGGATGGCCAGATCCATTTGAATATCCAGTTCAGTTGCAACTAGTTTTAGTTTTGATTGGCTCAAAAGTTTTTTATAACGCTGCTGTGAAATTAAAATGGCGTCCACCAGGCCAAAAGTTAGTAAATTAAGAATATCTTCAGTTTTAGTTACCCGGGCAATTCTAACCTTTGTACCTAATTTATTATTTACAAAGGCTTTCATAGCCTTGCGACCTAAAATATCTAAAACCCCAATCTTTATTGAAGGCAGTTGCTCAATCTGTATTGCTTTGCCAATAGCAACCAGAACATAGTCTTCATCAGAACGTCCCTTTTTAAAGCCCTTAATGAGTGAAGCATATTGTTTATTTTTTTTTATAACCGGGGCATAAGACAATATAGCATCGGGTGGAATTTTTTGAGTGTATTCCTGAAAATCAATAATTTTACCAAACACGGTGATATTTATTTCAGGACAATAGCGTAGGATATGTTTTTCCATTTTTATCGGACGTATATCCGTTGGATAAAAAACATATAAGCTATTATTTGCCCACAGGTTTTGCTGAGCAAAAATCAGGGTAAAAAACAGACTAAATAGAATTAGCTTTACTCTCAAAGTTATTATCTTTATTAAAATATATGAACTATTAAATATCAATTTAAATATGTATCCCAACCATAGCATAATTTGTGCAATAATAAAATGCTATAAACACGCCGGGGGGCTGTAATAATGAGAACAAACAAGGATATTGATAATAAACCTAATCGAAAATTAGAAAAACAAAATTATCCTATTAAAAACTTAGAACGTAATCAGGCTGATATGATTTTAGATTATCTGGCGGATATGGGGGTTGGATACGTTTTTGGTGTTCCAGGTGGTGCTATTGAGCCATTATACAATGCATTGGCCAGGAGAAAAGCCCGAGGTTATGGTAATGGTCCATATAGTGTGGTTGCAAGAAATGAATGTGGAGCTGCATTTATGGCAGATGGTTATGCCAGGGTGACAGGTAAATTAGGGGTTTGCTGCGCAACAACCGGGCCAGGCACGACTAATTTAATTACTGGGGTTGCTTCAGCTTATGCGGATAATATACCACTTTTAGTTATTACTCCGCAGACAGCCTTACCTAATTTTGGAAAAAAAGGTTTGCAAGAGTCATCCAGTGATGCAATTGACACCGTTGCCATGATGGCTTGCTGTACCCAGTACAATACCATGGTTTCTCACTTAGCCCAATTAGAAGGAAAACTCTATACCAGCCTATCAATGGCTTTTCGCCCACCTGGAGGACCAAGCCACCTTAGTATTCCTATGGATATTATGGCAGAACCCTTGGTAAAAAAAGAGTATTATTATGATGTAAAAAGTTTGTATCAGCAACCCGAAGTGGTGGATGAGAGCTCATTGGATCAGCTCTGTGGCAAGATCATAGAAGCTAAAAATGTTGTTATTTTTCTTGGATCCGGTGCTTACAAAGCTATTGACACCATTTTGTATTTTGTTGAATTAATCAGGGCAAAATTAGTTACCACTCCTGCGGCTAAAGGCCTGGTTGTTAATAACCATCCCTTTTTCTGTGGAGTTTTTGGTTTTGCAGGGCACGATAAAGCACAGCAAACGTTAAATGATCCTGACACACAATTGATTCTGGCAATTGGAACAGCTCTAAGTGAATTAGAAACGGGAGGCTGGGATCAAAATGCTTTATTAAATAACAAACTTATTCATATTGAAGATAATCTGGAACATTTTTCACGATCACCTATGGCCAGTATGCATGTGCATGGTAATCTTAATACTATATTTAATGCGCTAAATCAACGTGCTTTAGAAGCAATAAGATCAGGAAAGCGCTGTCCCATACTCAATCCAAAATCTTTATTGTTAAATTTACAACCCAGTGGAGATATAACTGAATTACTCACTAAGGATGAAATTGAGACGTATAATAACGATACTCTTCCCCTAAAACCACAACGTATAATGTACTTTCTTAATGAACTATTCCCTGAAGATACTCGCTATGTAATAGATGCTGGAAACGCCTGGTCATGGGCTACACACTATTTAAATATTAAACAGATCTGCCATTATTATATTGGTATGGGTTATGGATCTATGGGCTGGGCTGTTGGTACTTCTGTAGGCATGGCTATCGCTTTAAAGGATACTCCAGTATGTTGTATTACCGGGGATGGAAGTTATTTAATGTCTGGTCAGGAAATTACCGTTGCCTTGCAACACAAAGTACCGCTGATCGTTATAATACTTAATGATAGTTATCTGGGCATGGTAAAACATGGTCAGCAATTAGGAGGGGGAGAGAGAATAGCTATTGATCTACCAACAATTGACTATGCTGCAATGGCAAAAGCAATGGGTATTCAAAGCTTTAATATAAAAACAGCAGATGATTTTAGAGCTCTTGATATGGATGCTATCTGTGAATACCCAGGGCCAACTCTTTTAGATGTGATTATTGATGCAGAAGAAGTACCTCCAATGGGAGCGAGGATGAAAATTTTAGAACAAAGTGCCGCTGAGAAGGTGAGTGATTAAAAATCCTACTATGAATTTAGTGTTTACACTTACTTATCAGGTAAAGCTCTCAAAGCTTTACCTGAATATAAGATATCATCACAACGCAGTGGCAAAAATGAATCAGGAGGTTGACTTTTACTATCAATGTAACATGCAGTAACACCACTAGAAACTGTTAAAGCTTTTATTTGATAGACTTCCTCAGGGGTAAAACCTTGATCAGAGAGAAATGCACAAGTATAGCCTCCAATATTCATTTTTAGTGAGTATTTTTTTTCTAAATACTTATTGAGCTTGTAAGCAAGAGATAAGTGTTTTCCGATAGTAAAGCCTAATTTTAAGGTCATTTTTTCGTGTGGTTTTATTCTCTCATCATCTTTTGCTACAGGTCTGGCATAACCTACAATTACCGGTTTTTGATTCTTAAATCGGGCTTGAGAAACTATTTTTTTTATTGATTTATTGTGATTATATTCTTTAAGGGCCTTTTGAATAAATGTCATACCGATTAATGATGTTTTGCTTCCTCCATAAGCTTTTGAGTCTGCAGCTAAAATTCCTGCAACAGTTGCAGCTACAACTGTTGTTTGAGATGTTCCAGCTAAGGCTCCAATTTGATTACACCAGATACGAGAATCTGGATAACTCATACCAATAAAGTTACCTTCTAACCACTGTGATAATTTAGTATCTATAAGTCGTCCCGTAATATTAAGAACAATCATTTGCATATAGGATTTTTTACCTAATAGCTCATTCATTAGTGAATAACCATGACTTACAACATCTTTTCCTCCTTGCCATCCACCAATGGAACTGACTATTTTATTTTGTCTTTTATCCCAAAAAATGGTCTTTGTAGAATTATTTTTTTGTTTGTATGACATAGTTTTTATCTTCCAGCAGAGGCATAGCAAATATAGGTTTATGGGTTTGTTCCAAACCATGAGCCAAGATGCCAGGAGCAGACATAATTTGGTAAAGTCCAGCACCTTCTCTGGCTCCAAAACCTAAATCAGCAAGAATTGCTGCTACAATACCGGTATGTAACCAGCCTAGTGGTTTTGTTTCTTGAATACTGGAAACAAAGCTATCAGCCCATTTGAAACTTTCTCCTACTTCAGGGAGCTGTAATAAATAATTTGCAAGTTCAGATGCCATGATATTTATTCCACCATAATAAGAACCAAAACCTGGAGCAATATGCCAATCACCACTTTTTTTGGGTCTATTTTGGATTAATAGTTTTTTAGCTAATTGATTGGGGTTCTTAGCCTTGTTTTCTGCTAAAAAATTGATAGCTTGCTCAACTTCAGTTGAGCCGTTATAAGCCCCTCCTAAAGTCATTAATCCTATGGGGAGTATGTGTTCAAAATTGGTTTTACTAACTCCTGCATTCATAGCCGCACGCGTTGCGGGGTGTCTTGGACCTGGATTGATACAGGCAATCATAAGTGTTTCAAGTAAGTGAGCTTGAGATGTGGAAGGTAACTCAGATTTAAACATTAGGAATAAAACATCAATAAAACTTCTGGATTTTATTAATTTGGCTAAATCATAACCATGTAAATAACAGTTTTGTGCAATGTATGGATTACTTGTAGATGGTTTTTCATTCCATATTGCAGTCTCTGCATGCTCTTTAAATTGTTTCTTGCTTTTTTTTTCTGGGTTTGTCATAACTATAAAAAAGGTAAAATATCTAACGGATCTACATTTTATTTTTAATGTTGAAATTCATTTATACTTTAATTTGGTAATAGTGCTAAATAGTCAAAAATTACTGAATTAAAAGGTTTGTATATTATTTATTTGAAAAGTTGTAACGTATTTCAATAAATGCACTGCGTTCATTCATTGGATAATCATCCGCTATTTTACCATCGCTAGGCTCATAGATATCCTCATCAAATATATTTTTAAGAGCAGCAGCTATTTCCCAGTTTTTAGCAATATTTGTTCTTCTTAGGCTTAGATTAACCAAAGTATAATCATCAATTTCTGAACGACTATCACTTTCTGCTCGTTTACGATCGCCTACCCAATTGAGTTGGGTTGAAGCAGTCCAGTTTGGGGAAAAAGCCCAGCGAGCATCAAAATAAAATTGTTGTTTGGGAATCAGTGGTTGTTGTAAATTGGTTTCCTCATTAACAGTTTTTTGATAAGCGTAATTAGCCAATAATGTCCACTGTTTATTTATTTTCCACTTACCTTCAACTTCTATACCCTGGCCTTTTACTCTATTAATATTCTGGGCTGTTTTACTGCCGTCTCCATTGGCAACAAAGTCAATCATGTCTTTAGTTTTATAATGATAGATACTTAAATCGGTATTTAGGTTATGTATGGGTTCATAAGATAGAACCCATTCAATAGTATCTATGGTTTCGGGTTTGAGTGTTGGGTTACCAAGACTCACTGGATTATTTTGGGCATATAATTCAGCGAAAGAAGGGGCTCTAAAAGCTCGACCATAAAGTAACTTGGTGACAATATCTGCAGTAGGAGTCCACACTAATGCAACTCTGGGATTAGTCGTACCTCCAAAATCTGAATAATTATCATATCGAACACCTGCGGTTAATGTCCAATCGATACCCATTTCCCAAACATCCTGAATGGATATGTATTTAATGGTGCGTTTTGAATTGGGCACATAAATATTACTAGTGCCTGTGACATCAGTCAGAATCCCATCTACTATTCCTTCAGTGCCATCAATAATATCAGGGCCAAAGTTTTTGCTCTCATTGGCTTCCAGTTTTTCTTTTTTTACACCTAGGTTAAAACGACTGGTGTGAGATGCTAAACCACTGTATAAAAAAGTTATATCTAGCTGAGGAATAGTAGATTTCCGGCCTGGATTACCAATTACCCCATTAGGAAATGAGACAGGATTAAATGGAGAGGTAAATAAATTTCCATCGGAACCAATTAAAGAGATATTACCTGCAGGAAAAATATTTAGATTATATTGTTGCTTTACAATTTGATAGCTGAATTTACCTGTAACGCTTAAATCCTCAATCCAATCTTTAGTGCTGTATTCGGTAGTAAATAAAATCTGATCGATATCGGCGTAGCCTTTATGATCAATTGCTTGAGCAATTCCTGCTCCTTGACCAATATCTCGTTGTACCCAGCCATCCAGACCCACTTTCCAGTGGTCATTATTGAGGTGTATGTTATACGTAGTGGATTCATAATGTCTGTTAATATAACTGGGAGTTAATGATGCGGATGTTGCAAATAAAGCATCTAATCTGCTCTGGGCATCACTACTGACTTGACGGCTTTTATCAGCCCCCTGGTTCATATGTTCTAAATTAACTGCAAGTCTCCATCCCCCACCAATTTTTCCACCATACTGTCCCCAGATATTTTTTGTACTAAATGAACCTCCTCGAACACCTGCTTGAAAACCATTGATGTCTCGAGAACTTTTAGTAACTATATTTATGACTCCGGAAAAGGCATCAGCGCCATATACTGCAGAGCCTGGACCTCGTACTACTTCAACACGGGAAATATTCTGTACATTAATTATCCCGCTAGAAGGAAAGATACTGCTGAAAACATCTGATGAAATACGATAACCATTTAATAGAATTAAAACTTGTGGGGTTTGGGTGGTATGAATTCCTCGTATAGAAAACACATTTGAAGCTATTAGGGTAGAAGGACTAACATGTAAACCTGGCACTGCCTCTAATACCTCATCCAAAGTTAATGCTCCCATGGCCTTAATATCCTCACTAGTAATAACAGTGGCAACAGAAGGGGCTTTTTCTAAAGGTACAGCATAACCAGTAGCAATATCAATAATTGGAAGACTAAATAAATCTTCTATTGATAAAGCATCAGCAATAGGGTCAAAATCTGATTGAACTTCTTCAGCATAAAGGTAATGGCACAAACTTAATAAAGCTATAGTGGATAGATTCAGAGATAGTTTAATTATACTCATTGAATTCCCGTTGATGTTTTTATTACTTAATTGCCAAGCATTATTACATAGACTTAGTTATTTTATAATATTAGTTTTTTGTATCAATATGATTTCATTATCATAATGAATGTGCAGGATAGGATATATCTTCGTAAATGTCGCATTAAAATGGATTAATCTCTGTAATGTTTGATCTGCATCAATGAAACCCAATAAAGATTCCAATAATAACATCATCATCATTATTAATGAATGATTAGGCTTTTTTTTATTAATGTTAATATATATTTAACTTAAAATAAACAGTGTTATTATTTGAAGCTCCTACTGTTGATGGTAGAACTCCTTTTAATGATGATATGACATCTGCAGGTGCAGGTTACTCGGTTAATTTTGGTAGTTATTTATCCTTAGGAAATGCATTAATTCGTAATAAAAAACTACCCGGTTTTGTGATTTACATCTGGCTCGTATTACAGAGGAAATGCCAGAAGCTATTCTACTGGATATGTGGAAAGGTTTTGTACCTATGGCTGATGGTTTACACCCAAACTATAAAACTGCAACAAAAGCTGCTAAGCGAATAGCTAAAGCAATTATAAAAGATCGCAAACAAAAAAATAAGTCTGAGGATTGATTGTTTTATTAGCACTTTAGTATTTAATACATTAAGGAAAGAGTATTCTCTTTACTAAAAATCTGAATATTCTTGCCATTATCCCATTTTATTTTCCTACGTAAGTTATTGTTCTATATCAAAAAAATAGTATAAAATATCTCATATATCAAATAAGGGTATTTTAAAATTTTTTATAATGCTATTCTGATAATGCTATTCTGATAATGCTCTAAAGTTTTCTTTTTTATTGCCAATATACAATACATATTGTTCGCTGTTTAATTATAATAATTTATAGGAATTTTATGATGAGAAAAGAATCACCTCTTAAGCTTTTATTGCAGAGAATAGTGGCTGTTTTTGCTGGATTTCAATTACTGGGATTTGCGTATATCCTTATTAATTATAGCAGTGATTGGATCTTATTAAGTTTAACGCTGACTACTTTTTTGATCCTGGCTATAGTTGTTTATCGTTTTAAACGGGAACTAATAATACTTGAGAAGGTTACTTCTGTATCTCAACAATACGTTAAAGGTGATTTTTCTAATCGAATAGAGCCTATTCCTACTAATTGCGCTATTGCAGAAATTCCGGATTCAATTAATCTTTTTGTTGATCATACCCAGCATTGCTTAGATGAAATTAACCAAGTTTTTGCAAAACTTATCAGTAGTGATAGTACTGCTCGGTGTGATACAACTAATATGCAGGGCATTTTTTTAGAAGTTTTAGAGCATGTTAACACCGCTTTTGAAGTGATGGCTGAGCAGAAAAGCACCAAAAGTAAAACCGAGCTAATGTCTAAACTAGGCTCTATGAATGCAATGAATTTATTAATAAAACTCCAGCATGGACAAAGTGACTTAATCCAGATTACTGAGTATATGGATGAAATGCAACAAATTGCCTCAGACAACTCTAGCGAAGCAAAAGAGAATAAACAAAAAATATCTCATGTAGTAAATACTATGGAAGATATATCTGAGATGATGACACAAATGACATCAATAGTTACTGAAATGGATAAAAATCAGGCCGAAATTGCTGAAATATTATCCTTAATTACGGGCATTGCAGAGCAAACTAATTTATTAGCTTTAAATGCTGCTATTGAAGCTGCTAGAGCAGGTGAACAGGGCAGAGGGTTTGCTGTAGTAGCAGATGAAGTGAGGACACTGGCTGAAAATACTAAAAATGCTACGGCTAAAATTTCTACGGTAATTACATCGTTTAGTAATGATGTGGCAACCACGATTCATGTTACCGAAAAAATTAAAGCATCTAC
>JASFYQ010000183.1:0-35149 GCA_045047105.1 Pseudomonadota bacterium
CGCATACGCGCGACATTCTATCGCATTCTGTGGACAGATTTTGATACAGGAATAACATTCCCAGCACTGCTCTGGTTCCTGGTTGAATGATTTCATTGCATGACCTGTCTCTGAACCGTCTTTATCTAGCTTCATCAAGTCGTGAGGGCAGATATACATACATGCTGTTCTGTCCTGACCTTTACAGCCGTCACATTTATCTGTGCGTACAAACGTTGGCATAATTAATATTCCTTAATTTTTTTAATTATATTTGGCTTCTAAGACTTGGCAAAAATCAACCAACTATCATTGTTATTATTATTGAAATAATAGTTGTCAAATTGCAAGTAATTGAGGGAGGGTACTTTAACACCCACACAGATCATGTTTAATATCCATCATGGGTAGGTGTTAAGCTTTGTTGCAGAGGCTTGGAAATTAGGATAAAGCGTTAAAAATATTGTCGCGTATATCATTAACAGAGCCAACACCTTCAACATGTATATACTTTGGTGAGTTACTGCTACCATCTTTTGACCAGCTTGAGTAGTAGTTAATTAAAGGCTCAGTTTGTTCATGATAAATTTCAAGACGTTTTTTAACGGTATCTTCCTGATCATCATCACGCTGAATTAAATCTTCACCTGTTTTATCATCCTTACCTTCTACTTTTGGCGGGTTGTAGATGAGATGATAAGTTCTACCTGAGTCTAAATGTACCCGTCTACCACTCATACGTTTTACTATTTCTTCATCTGCAACATCAATTTCAACTACTGCATCAATATCCACACCCTGCTCTTTTAAAGATTCAGCTTGTGCCATGGTGCGAGGAAAACCGTCAAAGAGGAAACCATTTTTACAATCATCTTCCGTAATTCTTTCTTTTACCAAACCAAGAATAATTTCATCAGAGACTAAACCGCCAGCATCCATAACTTTTTTAGCTGCAACACCTAGCGGAGTTCCCGCTTTGACAGCAGCACGCAACATGTCACCTGTTGAAATCTGAGGAATATCAAATTTTTGTGTAATATTAGCCGCTTGTGTACCTTTACCTGCTCCTGGACCACCTAATAAAATAATACGCATAAATTACTCCTTTTATTTTTATTGAAATTTTTAACTTCTGATACTATTTTTTAACATTTTTTTTAACAAATTTTATACGATATAGTTGAAAGATAACTGTATTTTATAGTAATACGAAATATAGTATCAGAAAAGAGGTATTGCTGGGTATAAATAATAATCAGATTAAAAACAGGGTTTATCTTTTGCCTCTTTATACATTTTTATGCCATCGAGTATTTCTTTTTTGGCTTCTTCAACCCCTACCCAGCCCATAATTTTTACCCACTTTCCAGCTTCCAAATCTTTATAATGTTCAAAAAAGTGAGCCATAGTTTTTAATAATGTATCTGGCATGTCTCTAAAGGTACTTACTTTCGTGTACATTCCTGTTAATTTATCTATTGGCACTGCCAAAACTTTAGCATCCAGACCCGCTTCATCTTCCATTTGCAACATGCCAATCGGTCTGCACTGTATAACTGAACCAAAGTTAAGAGGTAAGGGGGTGACAACTAATACATCTACTGCATCACCATCGTCTGACAAGGTATGTGGAATATAGCCGTAATTACATGGATAATGCATTGCAGTTCCCATAAATCTATCTACAAACATTGCTCCTGTCTCTTTATCTACCTCATATTTAACGGGGTCACTATGAGAAGGAATTTCAATAATAACATTAAATTCATTGGGTACATCTTTACCGGTTGTAACTCTATCAAGATTCATAAATTTAGCCTAATTTAGTATTAATTGTTGTGTTTGGATTGTAGCAAAAATTCTTACATTCTGCTAAAACTAAAACACTTTTTAGCTTAATTTTTGCTGGTTAATTAAATACTGAAGAAAGATTGTAATTAATAGTCAAAATTATACCCAATAAACCATTCTAGCCTGTATTCCTGGAACCCATGGATATGCTTCGGGAATAGAATCTAAAATGAACATTATTATCTGCCATGATTGTGGAAACAGCATTGAATTATAAAAAATTTTGCAATAGAAAGAGAGGCGGATTTATTGATTATGAATTGATTATTTATAAATACTGTTTACAAATATATTTTAAAAAAAGTAAAGAAAAGTGAGAATTTGTCGATACTATTAAAACTGTCCTAATAGTCTTAAAGATCCTATAACTCTTATAAAAAGGTAAAATAGAGTGACAAATGATACCCCAATAGATGAATATATTTTTTGGAAACATTTTATAGAAGATAAGCAAAAAACCGAAGACAGCATTCCACAAATTCTATATGAGGTATTAGATAACGCTGAAGCTGAAATGTTGTTCTATTTAATAGATAAACGTCGGCTCAGTAGTACCACCGAAGTGTCAAAATATTTAATTAATTAGCCTTTAGATTATAATAACTTATGCTCAAAAATTATCACTTTCATTCATCACTGATTTTGCTTATAAATAACAAAACTTCATCTTCATTACCTTTAAATATCACCCTATCCTGTTTTTTATCTAATTGATACTGATACATCGGATCATAATATTCAAGCATAAGCAATTTAATGACTTGTTGATAGCCTGAGAAATCATTATTATCAAAATGTGATTGAATTGCCTCATCCATTAAACTGGCAAGAAATTTATGTCGCTGTCCACCCAATCTTTTTTTAATTCGATCTAAACTGGCTTTTAAATCCTGTTTAAAAACTTCATTCGCATTATCTTTATAAAGAGACAAATAATCCTGATAATTTGAGATGATATAATCATTCAAAGTAATACTTACCCGTTCTTGTATAGAACGTTGTAAGACTATTAACGGCATTTGCTTCATTTTCTCAAATAAAAATTTAGGAACCAGTCTATGCCCAATTAAAAACCCTTCATCTTCTAATACAATAGAGTTGTATTGTTGTTGGTGTTTTTTAAGCAATTCAATAGCTAAGTTATTTTCAAAGTTAATTTGACTCGGTTGTGCTTTAACATAAGAGCCAAAACTTGAGCCTCTATGATTAGCCAAACCTTCTAAGTCCACTGAGTTTTTAATATGTTGCAAAACCTCAGTTTTTCCCGTTCCTGTTTGCCCGCCTAATATATAAAAATTAAAAGAACTTACCTGTTGTTCTAACTGCTCCAGCAAATAACGCCGCATGGCCTTATATCCACCTTCAATCAGAGGAATATTTATGCCCTCATTTCTCAGCCATTGTTGTGTTGTTTTAGAACGAAGTCCTCCTCGAAAACAATATAAGTAAGCATCTGGATTTTTCCTAATAAATTCTGACCAACTATCAATGCGTTGTTGTTTAATAGTTGTTCCTGCTAATTTCAAGCCAAGTTTTATAGCTTCATCCTGACCTGCCTGTTTATATTTAATACCAATTTCATGACGTTGCAGATCATTCAACAAAGGATAATTACTCGCCATAGGAAATGCCCCTTCAGTAAACTCAATAGGAGCCCTTACGTCCATTAATGGCGTATTTTTAGTAAAAAGTTGATAAAGCAGTTGTTCGTTTTTGCTATTCATAAAAACCTGTAGTTTAATTATATTTGTGCAAATTATAGCACAGGCTCATATAAGAGTTATTTCTAAACAGCCTGGCCTTGCATTATGCCAGTATATTTTTTATGCTTTTAGTTAAACTTACTGCAAATGTCTAAAGTACTAAATCTTAAGGCTTTTCTAGGTTAAAATAAATTAAATGCTTACACACTTTAAAAGTGTGTATATATTCAGGTACCTGCAAATAATGTTTAACCCACTTAAACGACCTATTCTTGAAATCCTTGAACAACGCTTAAAACAGGATGGTGGTGTAATTAAAGAATACGATTTGCACTCTACTCTGGGAGGTGATGCTTTTGCAGAGTTTATAAAAGACTGTAGTTGGGATTTAGGAACTTTTCGCAAACATTTTCTGGTTATGAATGCGCTATATGAGTTGCATGAAGAATTATTAAGCCAGAATATTTTTTTACATATATCTGCCTTAGAGATTCAACTAAAGAAAAAACTATCACAAGCACCACTTACCACTTCAAATGGAATTTTTATAGATTCAGGCTTTAGCAAGCTCAGCAGTTATTATCGTAATTGGGATAATTTTTATCAAGTTAATGATAAAGATGTTGCACAATTACTACAGCAGTTTTGGAATACGTTCTTAGCCAATGAAGAAAAAGCCTCTTCTTTGGCTAATCTTGAACTAAAAGTAGATGCAAATTGGTCAGAAATACAACAACAATATCGTCGTTTATGCCAAAAACATCACCCAGATAAAGGGGGGGATGCTTTACGTTTTATACAAATAAAACAGGCCTATGAAAATCTTAAACGGTCATCCTGTTTTAATCAGATATAAGTTATAAATTTATTAATAGTTTTGATCTTAATCAAATCCAAAAGCTGTAATACCCAGTAAAATAGTCCAGTATAAAGGTAATATCCCTAGGGAAATATTTATTATGGAAGCAAGTATAATAGCGGATACAAGTCCTAAAACAGAAAATCGAATATGGGTACAAAATCCTAAATCAGGTAGAATTCCTGGAAATATGGCTATATGGGTTGCTATTTACTCAGAAATGAGTGAATTCGCTATTATGTTTATCTGTATTTTTTTAGCCAAAGTGCATTATCCCCAAGTTTTTGCAGAAGGCATTGAAAAAGTAAATACCATAGCTGGTATGCTTAATACTCTGGCCTTGCTCTCCTCTAGTTATTTTGTTGCCAAAGCAGTTCATAGTATTCGTAAAGATAATGTAAAAAAAGCAATCTGGTGGATGTGGTTTTCTGTTGCAAGTGCCTGCTTATATTTAACCATAAAATATTGGGAGTACCACTGGAATATAGCCCATGGTTATACAATTGATACCGATGTATTTTTTACCGTTTATTATTATATTACCTTCAACCACTTTTTACATGTTGGCTGGGGAGGTGGGGCTTTGTTATGGGGAATCTATAGACTAAAATCAGGCGCTTATACATCAAAGGATCACGAAGGCTTAGAAACCATTGCCAGTTATTGGCATATGATTGACTTAGCCTGGATTCTTATTTTCCCTCTTTTATATGTATTACGTTAAGGCATCAATAGAGGTATATTAATATGAACAAAGAAAAAACGCTTGATCTGATCTGGATTCTATTAATGGCGATAACAATAATGAACGCAATGTTAGCCGAATCATCCAGTTCTGGTGCAGCAGTAACTATTCTGGTTGCTGTATCTGTTGGTTTTAAAGGTCATATGGTAATTGATCATTTTATGGGCTTAAAAGAGTCTAATCGTTATTTACGCAACTCAATGAATGTATACTTTTATGTAATACCCACCATGATGGTTATTATTTATATTTTTCCAGAAACTATTGCCCAATGGACCAGTTTAAGCAGGTAATAAAAGAGCATTTATAATAATTATCCCCCTGGCTATTTAAAATAGCGGTTTAGCTATATCACATATATCACTGGCATTTACAAGAATATAACTCTTTAGAATAAACTTCTAAAAACTTGCTAATTTTTTTAAATTCAATGTTGATCTGGTGGATAATTTTCTCTCCTTGTATTCTTAGAAATTTATCATCTGCCAACTCCAGTTGGTTGCATAGTTTGGCCAGATTTTTTGCACCAAAATGCAGTGCCGATGATTTTAGATTATGGACTTCCTGGCGGATAGCATCCCAGTTTTTTTGCTGACAATTAAGTTTTAAATTCTCAATTTGTTCGGCTGAAAAATCAGTAAAAGTATTAATGACTTCTAGCAGCAATTTGGTTTTTCCAGACTCGATGAGATTTTCGAATAAGGACATATCTAGAATAACTTGAGATTTGCTTGTATCTCTGCTTTGAGGTTCAGGCTGTATTGAATTAAGCTTAGTTGCTGCATCAGCTAACCATTGATTAAGTAAGTCAAAAAGTTGTTTTTTCTTAAAGGGTTTACTTAAATAAGCATTCATTCCTGCTTTTTGGCATTTTTCATTTATCCCTTTTTGCACATCTGCAGTTAAGGCTATGATTGGAATAGTTTTATTGTGACCGCCCTGCTCTCGAATCATCTGGGTACTGATAAAACCATCCATAACCGGCATATGACAATCCATTAAAATTAAATCATAGCAATTGTTCCTGGCTGCTTCAAATGCCAGAGAACCATTTACAACCTGGGTAAATTGATACCCCAGATCATCTAACATTATTGCTACAACAGAACAATTGACTGGATTATCATCGGCTAAAAGAATATGGAAATTATTAGCTTTTGCAGTGTTAATTACCACGTTGTTGCTACTTTCTAGCACAGCTAATGGAACTTCTTTTAAACTAAGGCAAAAGCTAAAACAAGATCCTTGGTCAGTGCTACTTTGAAGTTGCAAACGACTACCAAATAAGTTAACTAAGCGTTGCGATATTGCCAGCCCCAGTCCCGTACCACCATACTTGCGACTAACGGAACTATCCGCTTGCACAAAGGCATCAAAAATATGCTGTTGTTGTTTTTCTGGAATTCCCGGCCCCGTATCCAATATGGAAAAACAAAATTTATGTGTTTCTTGATGATTTTCCAATACTTCCATTTTTAGAATAATTTCTCCGTCCTGGGTAAATTTAATGGCATTGGCTAAGAGGTTGATCAGAACTTGTTGTAAACGAGTCGCATCACCCTCTACCTGGGCAGGTATAAGGGCAGGAAAATCACAACTGAATTTTAAGTTTTTCTGTTTTGCCTGCACTTGCATAATCGCTTTAATATTGTCTAATAGTGCAGGTAAATCAAAAGCAATATTTTCAAGCTGTAATTTATTCTCTTCAATTTTTGAAAAATCAAGAATGTCATTAATCACACTTAATAAACTTTCAGCCGATAAAAAAGCAGTTTTAGCGAGGTAATGTTCCCGGCAACCCAGATTAGAGTCTGTTAGTAATTCAGTCATGCCAAGCACACCATTCATTGGGGTTCTAATTTCATGACTCATGGTGGCTAGAAATTCACTTTTTGCAAGATTTGCCGCTTCTGCAGCTTCTTTGGCTTTGGCTAATTCATTGGTTCTTATTTTTACTTGTTGCTCAAGTTTCTGCTGCTGTTCGAGCAACTGAAAATCACGTTGCTGGATTTTTTTTAACATGCTATTGAGGTGATTAGATAACATTCCAACTTCATCATTTTCAGTTGAATTTAATCGAATGCTATAGTCATTAAGTTCAGTTACCTGTTGCATCCCTATAACCAGTTCATTAAAAGGACCTAATAACTTTTGTTGGGTTTTTCTTGAAAGAATAAAAACAAAACTTATTAGCAATATAAAAATTGCGATAATATTTAGCAGATAATTAACAGCCCGTTGGTATAGTGAGCCCACATTTGATTTTATGTAGGTGTATCCAATAACCTCATTGTCTAACAATATTGGAGTTAACAAATCCAGACTATCCCATGAAAAGACCCAATGGCTGTTTTTTGATTGCATAACCTTAGTTTTTAAATGCTCAAAATTTTTAAATTTAGAGATATTCTTTTGCTTTTTATTTTGTTCCAGGTTTTGCTCTGTGTCGTTCATTTCATAGCGAGCAAACGCAATGCCATTTAATTTAATTAACATGGCCTGGCTAATATATGATTCTGTTTGTAATGACTCTAATAATCTTTTTCCTGTTCTTTTATCATCAAAGCTTATAGCTGCCCGTGAATTAGAGCTAATCATTTTTGATAACACGGTTATATGTTTAACAAAGCTATTTTTTGACGAGTTTATTTCTATTAAGAAATAGGCCATGGATGCTAAAAATAAGGCCAGTGAGGAAATAAAAATAATTGATCTGTGTATTTTCTGTACCAGACTGAATTGGGTTTTTTTTTTCATTTATTGTCCGTACTATTTGGGGTGGATACAATATTTGCAATTCCTAACAAACTAGAGTCAACTTGTATATTGGATGTTTGTATTGTTTGCAAATTAATATTGATGGGGGTACTGCTTATGGAAGATTCGATCATTCCACCCAGTTTGGCAAAATCCGGCATGGTACTAATAGTTAATATGGGGCTGTTAAGCAATTGTTTAAAAATTAAAGGCAAATAAGGTTTTCGAGACGGATCAATAAATAATACATGGCATTGCTGAGATACTTCCGATGAAAAATTAAAGTGAAAAGATTTAATCGGTAGTGATTTGATGGTGTGATTATTAAGTACCTTTAAGGATGAAACTAAATCCAAATTATGCAAAACACAAATATTAAAAGATTCATGCCCCGAAGTTTTCTTTAACTCATTAGGCCAATAGATGAATTTAGAGATTTTATAGAGCAAGGCAACTTCAAGTTGATAATTTGACTGATCAACTTCCGCTTTCCCAATCCCTGAGAACAATACGAAGATAAAAAACAATAATAAACGCAGCAAATTCATCACATATTATAGATTAATGAAATTAAATAACTCATTTTAGTGGCATGTTAAACCTAGAAAACAGTTAAATTTACTACAAATGCCTAAAGCACTAAATCTTCAGCACTTTATTCATTTTCGTTACAGTCCAAATACGTTTTCTAGGTTAAAGGGTTAATCTATTGTCCACCGCAGCTGGGCATAAACGGAAGGTCCAACTTGTGTTGGCTGAGTATAAATTTCCCCAACAAACTCCAAATGCTGGCCTGAAAAAAGATCTTTACCCGCTAAAGTGATTTCAAAGTTTTTGCTCGCTTGCCAGGCAATATGCACGTTCACCCGGGTGTAGGCATCAACAATAATATTGCTAAGTTGGGCTTGCAAACTTGAATCGTTAAGTTCATCGATATAGATTGTCCATATATCAAATTCTAAATTTTTGGCAATATTCATTTGTGAGCGAATGGAGAGTTGATGTTCCGGTAGTGAATCAGAATGACTATTAAGGTTGATGGTTTCATTTTCGCTCACATCAATAAGCGAACGGGTATAAGTATAACTGGAGAGTAACTTCCACCAGGAATTGACATTCCAGTTAAATACCATTTCAATTCCATAGGTTTTACTGGCTCGCTCATAGCCTCCCTGAAAGCTTGGAATTTGGTTATAGGCGAGCGGAGTTAAAGAGTATAGATGTGACATGTGATGATAAAATAAGCTTGCATCCATATAGGTGCGGGGGTTTATTTGATTTCGTAAACCCAATTCGTAAGCTAAGAGGTTTTCTGCCTCGGGCTTTATAGTATTGAAAATATTGAAAACTACTGGTTTATTATTGTTAATAGTAACCAGGGCCTGGCTATTATAGGCTGCACGAGCCGGTGTTCTAACCGCTCTGGAAATTGCTGCCCAGGCAGTTTGTTTATCGCTTAACATCCATGCTAGACGAATACTGGGCTGGTATTCAAAACCTGTGATATCGTGGTATTCAACTTCTGTCCCAAGAGTCAGATGAAGTTGCTGCGGTATAATAGTTATTTCATCCTGGATAAATCCTCGGAATAGATCATATTGCTGATGCTCTTGTTGCAATTGAATTTGTCCATTTTTAAACTTATCTCTAATATGACGATAGCTTGCTCCCCACAATAGCTGATGTTGTTTTGCGAATATGTTAGCAAGGTTAAACTGATATTGAAAGTCCACATCAAAAACCGTTTGATTTTGCCCCAAAATAACATTCTCTGTTTCATTATGGTCAAAATAGAGCTGAAGATTTATTTTTGATTTGCTTTTTAGTTGCTTTTCCCATTTTCCTAAGAGATTCCATCCGGATGGATTGGGTTCTTCTATTGCATTGATCACAGGATTATCAGCAGAGTGACCCTGCAAAAAAACAGCCTGTTTTTCATGTGATTGGTAAATATCACCTTGTACGGTCCATTCTTCTCCATCACTAATGGTACCATCGAGCTTAAAGCCAGAGCGCCAGTTGTCCCACTGATCACTTGCATCACTATTGTCAGAATATAATTGATAGCTCTCTTTAGCTTGAAACTTTAAATAAGCACGGCCAGCCAGCTGTTCGCTAAAAATTTCTCCAATCCTGACCTGCGCAAATAATTTTTCATAGTTGCCTGTGCCTATTGATAAAAGGGTTCCGTTGGTTTCAATGGCTTTTTTGGTGATAATATTTATAACCCCATTAACTGCATTTGAACCCCATAGTGTAGCGCCAGGTCCATGAATTACTTCTACACGCTGAATATCTTCTAATGGGGTATCTACCACATTCCATGGAACACCTGAAAATGTTGTACTATAAAGACTGCGCCCATCCAATAGAACTAATAATTTATTTGCAAAAATCCCATTACTGCCACGACTGCTGATGGCCCATTTGTGGGAGCCCAATTTAGCCACCTGAATACCAGGGGCCAATGGTAAAACATCTGCAATGGATGTGGCTCCAGATCGTCTAATATCTTCATTGCTAATAACATAAATAGCAGCAGCTGCTTGAGATAGTTTTTGCTCTTTTTTAGATACACTGGTCACCTTCATATTCAATAAGGTGTTTAAAGGTAAATCTAATAAGTCATTGGTTAATACCTCGGATTGCGCAGCAAAGCTATTAGCAGAAAAAACCAGGAAAAAGAATATCAAAAATAATTTTTTAAGGACGTACCGCTTCAGCATCATAAATTTACAAATCTAAATGGTTAAAAAGAGGACTAATTTTTCAATAGTTTAAGGATGTTTTGAACCGAGGAAATTTAATCCATACATAATTTGATTCCATAAATTTCTTTTACGGCCTGGGGAGGAAGTTTTGCCTGTAAAGAGTTCATTAAAGCTGTTATCTTATTTTCATCGTAGTTTTCATCTTCTTTTTCAAACCAGACAATATCATAAATTTGTTGATAATTTAAGCGTGCCTGTTTGGATATTAATAAAGCTGCCAAAAGGGATTTTTCTTTTTTTGTCAAAGAAATCACTTGGTTGCCGTGGAACAATTCCATATTTTGACTGTCCCAGGTAAAAAACTGCTTTTCATGATACCACAATGTTATTTTTTCAGATTTGTTAAAGTCATTGGCAGTTTTTTGCAGGACTTGTTGCAATTTTTTTTCAGAGACCGGTTTTTCAATATAGGCGGTTAAACCCAGCTCAATGGCTTCTATCATCGCTTGTTTGTCAGTACGGGCGGTTAACAATACAATCTTACTTTGATGATCGTATTCGCGAATTTTTTTACTCACCTCCAAGCCACTTAAAATTGGCATATAAATATCTAAAATAATTACATCAGGTTGATATTGATGATAAATATTTAGCGCCTCCTGCCCATCTTTAGCTGCATAGACGGTTTTAAAATAATTTGAAAAAAAATCCTTATACAGAAGTTGGGTGACTAAATTATCTTCGGCATATAGTAGTGTTTTTTGCTTTAAGCTTTGCATAAAATATTATCTGTCAAGGGGTTGTTGCTGGTAATTATAAAATACCGATGGATTTGGCATTTTGAATGCATTGGATACGATTATTGGCATCTAATAGGCGAAATAGACATCGAACATGTGATTTTACGGTATGCTCTGAGATAGCCAATCGCTTGGATATTTCCTGGTTAGATAATCCATTGCTTAGCAGTGCCAATACCTCATCCTGGCGTTTACTTAAAACAAAGATTTTTTTGGCACAATCAAAAGCATCCAGTTGCTGTTTCATTTGTGGAGCAAGCAGCTGATGGCCCTGAACGATTTTATGCACCGAGGTGATGACCTTCTCTGGGGGGGATTTTTTGGAAATAAAACTCAGCGGCCTAAGCCTCATAGCAGAGTGAATTTTTGAGAGATCTGCAGTATTGGAGATAATGCTACAAAAACGGATATTGTTATTTAATAATTTAGAAAGTAAATAATCACTGATATCCGGCAAATCCAAGTCAATAAATAACAAATCTATACAAATCATTTTTGCCATGAGTTTGCTTGCACTTTTGATACTATTCGCATTACTCATTTGCTTGATTTTGAAATTATGCTCAATTAGATCAATGAATCCCTTGGTATAAAACTGATCATTATCAATAATTAAAATATTCAAAAATAAAACACCTGTTAATCTAGCCTTTAATATACAGAGAATCGGTACATTTAACGCCAAAAAGATTATAAAAAAAAGGCTAACTACTGTCTATTGGACTGAAGTACATATATTGATATAAATCACAATGGTATGTGGTATTGCCCTGACCAGGTAACCTGAGCACTAGTCAGGGCTAATCCAATAGTGGAATCATTAATAGATAGGCTATTGGGCCAAGAACGGGAATGGGTTGCACTTTAGGATAAATCATATAATCAATTATAAAAAGAGCCATAGAATAAGGGATTTTAAAGCTATTAGCTAGTTTTTATCTAGCTACTTCAGGTTTTGGGTAGAATAAATGTGTTTTTTATTAAAAAACTAATTGTTATGGCAGTTTTTTATCAAAAAAATAGTTTGTTACTTATATACTAGATACAGTACTTAAGTATTGATTATAAATAAACAGTAAATTATATAGTGATTCTAAAAATAATAGAAAAAACAGCTTGTTTTTATAAATAATGCTTCAGCTGTATAAATTTAATATCTCAGTGCTCAATTTAAAGTAATAATGGCTGTATACTGGGTGTTCCTGAGGTCTTTCATTGTGGATGGATTAACGCCCTTTTTCCCGATATTAACAACCATAGCTCCCTATCAGAATATATGATATACCAAAGCGATTGAGCTTATCTGATTCTAATGCTATGACATCGTACGAATTAATGGGAATTTATGCCTAAATCAGAAATAATATCGACTTTATTTTGATCTATAGTATTATATAAACTCCATTCCAATTATATTTTATATATGTGGTGGAAATTAACGGGGTATAACCACTCTTACTGATAATTTGTTATTTTTTTTGTTTTGAAAGCTTCAGTAGTTGCATTAGATCTTCTATTTTGAATCAGGATCTATAAAAGCTAAAATACCTTCTTCTTCAATAGCATTCATTGCTTCATCAAATGCGAGTTGATCTGAATCAAATGGCTCATCCCAAATTGTAGAATTATTGTCTATATCAACAATCTCTAAAAACCAGCCATCATCATTTTTTAATGGACTATTGGGGCAACATTCCTGCTTATCTTTACAATCTGGTACTCTAGAACGATAGATAAGTGCATTGGCTTTAGTATATAAATCTTTGACTGGATGCCAGTCTTTATCCCGTTTGTTTTTACAATGTGTCTGGTTCCTTACTCGACCCACATAATCCCAATTCAATAATTCAATTAACTTAAACCAAGATATTCTAAAACCTGCATCAGTAACTATTATGGGCTTGCAGCTCGATGCTAATATAGCCCTTAATTTTCCCATAAATAATCGATGGGTTTTCGGTTTCTCCTTACTGCTTAAAGGATGTATTTCCTCCAATAAGGTTAATGATCGCCCATCTACTGCTGTACTTGCTCTTAACAAAAAATGTTGTTTTCTTGGATCTAAATCAGCTCCTGAAACTAAACTCGTTACCATTGCATTTAAACTTGCACGACGTACGTTATGCATATTTGGCGTGACATCTGTTATCAAGTTGTACAAAATGGTTTCTACTTTCATGCTGTTACCTTTAGGTTTAATTGGTGTGGTAACTTATTTGATCCTGGCTTAGCATGAAAGTACAATTATTTTTTAACTAATTCATTGTTTTAATTAATTATTTCGTGGGGATTCATCAGCATCTATCCCTATTTACTTCAATAAAATAATATCATTTTCAGTTTATGAAAAAGCAAAAACTGGATGGGTATCTCAGATTTTTGCTTATATAACACCACTCAATAGCTCTAATTCAAATTGTAAAAATTTGTCATTGAGTATATCAACTTGATATTCAGAATACTCTTTTTTCTGCTCATTCCCCCAAACCACAGCTGGCCAGTAAGGATCACTTTCAAACCGCCCTACTATATGAATATGCAATTGCTTAATAATATTACCAATAGCTGCAACATTTAACTTGTCTGGATTGTATTCACTGGTAATAAATTTAGATATTTTATTTACTTCATATGCACATTTTTTTTGTGTATCAGCATCTAATTGATAGAGTTCAGTATGATCTGTTTTAGGTACAATAATAAACCAGGGTACAAGACTATTATTCATGAGTAAGATAATAAACTCATCCGTATCAGATATTATAAAACAATCCTTTTTTAAACGTTCATCCAATAAAAACAGATCATAAGGCTCAATGCTGTAATTTATGGAGAGATCTAATTTACTTACTTTTTTATCTGCAAAATAATAATTATCTGCTTCAATCTTACTATCTAACTCTATTTCATAGGTGAGTTCCCAAGGCCTTAATTCAAATTCAATTGTTCCATTATCACACTGGTCAGCATAAAAATATAAACTATTTTCCTTTGCTATAACACGACCATTTTCATACCAAACACCACCTGCAGCAGTGCAATATAATTTAATGGTTAAAGTAGTATCCGTACTTTCAATAATTTCATATAAAGTATTATTGTATTCATTTTCTACAATCTCTGTACTAAGTTCACATTTTAAAATTTGCATAGTTAGTTGCCTCAGATACGCTTATTTATGGCTAGAGCACTTATAATGTCTATTTCATTTTGGTACTGATCCATAATTACATTCATCCCACCAAGTGGTCATTTTTAACAGCCGGCACAAGAATTAAGTCTTTACCTGTTAAATCATTGGATAATGGATTATTCCAGCTATGCCACCATGTAGCCCCCTATTTTATATTAAAATATACTCTGAGACACCTATCCTGTTTTTATACAATTTAAAAAAAACAAAGGGGTGTTGCAGTATTTCTTTAAATTTACGTATCCACTGAGGATATTCGGTTGTTGTTAAATACTGTGATAACGGTTGCCTCAATGCAAGAACGATTATCAGACAATAAAGTCACATTGCATAAATTACGAAAATTATTAGGCTTTGTCGCCTCCTCTGAAAAGCTTAGTAACCTACTAGGTGAGGATGACAAAAAGAGTGATCAGAGAAAAACAACCCGTCCCAAAAAGCCGAAGAAGAAAAAACGGGGAAGTGACAAAATACAAACACGAACAGGCTTATATGCATCAGGAATTATTGCCACGACAGAGCAACAGGATATTATCCTTTTTCAAACCAATATCGGTCATGCAGGTGAATTTATTGATGAATTGTTGGAGAATCGACTGACGGATAAACCACCTCCTATTTTAATGAGTGATGCACAACGACTGGCTTATCATCAACAGCATTCCCTGCCCGTGATGGAGAAAATTCGTTCTTGGGCGGAACAACATTTCAGCGATGAAACAGTGGAAAAAAATAGTACATTGGGCAAAGCAATTAGCTACTTTAATCGCCATTTTGAGCGACTCACTTTATTTTGTACTATTGAAGGGGCAAAAATTGACACTAATTATATGGAAGCTATTTTAAAGTTGATTGTCAGAAATAGAAAAAATGCCTACTTTTATAAAACACCAGCGGGGGCGGCCATCTCAGATGTAATTACCTCATGCATTGCAACGATCATGCAAGCCGATGTTAACGTTTTTGATTACTTTAAATGCAATTCAGCGCAATCGTATGGCTGTTAAAGAGGAGCCATCTGCTTGGTTACCCTGGAATTATACTAAAAATAATTAACCCCATTAAAAATCTTAAATATATTCTCCTCAGACTAACTGTTAGTGAGCCTATCAGTTTAGTCTGCTTCTGTCACGCTATGTTCCCGTAAACTTACTGCACTCTGCGCCAGAGAAAACCTTAGTTTTTTAGTCTGCTATTTATTTTTAAAACTAATTTATATGCTATAAAGTTATTAACAATATCTGTGGATAACTATGTTGATAAGTTGTGACTTATTGCTCAAGACTCAGCGAGTCATACAAATGTTTTAGATTGGTTATAACTTGAGCACATATAAAACACTCAATTAAATTTATTGGTAAATCAATAAGATAGAGGTTTTTTATAAACTAAGTGTTGACTAATATAGTTTAAGATTTATATGTAACAAAATTGTAATATTTGCGCTTTTTTATACGTGGATAAAACATATAAAACATCAACTTATTGATGCATCCTCAGGTATGATTTAGTAAAACACTATAAATAGCACGGGAAATTTAGCTGCTAAAATAAAGCTGAATTAGCATGATTTTAAATTTATTTATGCTGGTACTGGCCTAAGTTTCAGAAATCTCACTCGGGAGGGTTTTTAACATTTCAATATGCAAAATACCATCTTCATCATAAGGCTTAGATAGCTGAGAAAATCCAAATTGTGTGTAAAATTCTTTTAGCTGTAATTGCGCAGAAATTCTAATCGCCTGATGAGGAAATTCTGATCCAATTTTGGATAACGCAAGAGTTAAGAGCTTTTTACCTAAACCCGTACCACGCATTTTTTTTAGAGTAAGAATTCTACCGATTGCAGGTTCAATATATTTATATGTTGGATAAATAACACGTAAATAAGCAACAATTTCTGCTGTTTTTGAGTCTTTTACATCCCAGCCTATAAGATGCCATGCCTTTTTATCTAAATCGTCAATATCTTGATAAATACATTGCTGCTCAATTACAAAAACCGTTTCACGTACTTGCAAAATAGCATATAAATCCCTTGCTGATAATTGCTCAAATTTTTTCCACTGCCAATTGATCATATCAGTACATTACTACACATTGGAGATAAATTTTTATTAATCTTGACAATAATTAACACTGGTCAGGTACACTTTGTTAAGCTCTTCAGGGGAAAGAAAATTTTCAAGCAGAGGAAATAATTGCCGTTCTTCGGTGCGGGTATGTTGTTTAAGTAAAATGCCAAACTCTCCTAGAAGCTGGTAATTACCCGCTTTCATTTGTTCATAATACTCAACCATAATTAGGTGTTCTTGCTGTAATTTTTTACACAACTGAATAATTTGTTGCAGCTTCTCATTTTCAGAGCTATTATTTTCAAGTATGCTTCGCTGCTCAAAATCATTAAAAATACTCTCTTCTTCAATTTGAAAATGTAGCTTCCACACAGATGGAAAATCATTCACTATTTTTTTACATAATAAAGAAATAAGCTCCATATCACCGCTATTGCTTGCTTTTATAGCTTTTTGAGATAAAACCAGTGATTGATGATGCTCTTTAGAGAGAATTTGTAATTGCTCAATACGTTTCATTTTGTCTTCTAGTTATTTGTAAAATAATGATTTATTTACAGACACAATTACGGCCTTTTTTCTTGGCACGGTAAAGTGCCTTATCTGATGCTTTTAAAACGGCTGAAGGTGTAGTGGCTTTATTATTTCGCTCGGCATAACCAATGCTTATAGTAACAGAAACATGACGCTGATTCGTGTTCTTTTTAGGCGTTTTATTTTTCTTTCTGCGTTCCTGTTTGCGCAGTGCAAATTTCTTTGATGCAACCGCTTCGCGCAAATCTTCTAAGGGCTCTTTAACATCACCTAAAGAAGCCCCGGAAAAAACTATAGTGAATTCTTCCCCGCCATAACGAAAGGGCTTTCCCCCTCCCTTTACGCCTTTTAATCTAGCCCCCAGAAGCTGTAAAACATCATCACCTGCATCATGACCATAGGTATCATTAAACTTTTTAAAATGATCCACATCTAACATGGCAATTACATAATTACTTCCCAGAGTATTTAAGTCTTCATTTAAGGCTCGCCTTCCTGGTAAATTAGTTAAGTCATCCATAAACGCCATGCGATAGGATTCACTTATCAGAGTTAACAAAGGAAGAATAAGTGCATAACTGCATAAAACTGAAAGACTTAAGAGATCTTTTGCATTTAAAGTCATTGCATAGATCAGCAAAAACATAGAAACAAAAATAGCACTGCGAAAAGGATTTGCCCGGGTGAGATAGGAGGAGCTAATAACAATAATACTCACTAATAAAACCAATATGGTCGTTTGCCATAAAAAAGCCAGCTTAACCTCTAAAGCAGGAAATAGTGTTTGTGTCAGTAAATCTAGCCATTGCGCTTGTTTGCTCTGTATAAGCCAAATAATTCCTGCCGCCTGAAGCAAAATAAAGATAAAACGACTAATGCCTATGCTAGTAAAAATACCACGCTCAGAATAAAAACAAAGTAAAATGGTATTTAGAGCTAAAAAAATAGTTAAACTATTAAGACTTAATAGTTGTTGCTGTGTATTAAGAGCAGGAGAATATAATAAAGGAGAAAAAACCAGATACAGGTAGATAAGTAAAAATAAGGAGCTGCTATAAATTACCAGACTACGATTAAATTTATACGCTAAAATAAAAGCTATAGCCGCTATTATAAAGGGTAATAATTCCAGTATAGGTAAATATCGCTCGGGTATTTTGGTAATCAGTGTTAAGGAAAAAATTGCCCAGATAAAAAATAAAACATGAAATATTAGGCTAATAATTTTATTCATAAATCAGTAACTTCCAGACAAAAACTCAGCTTATTACTCAAGTTCTTCTTGTGCCTCTTCCAGATAGTCCATTTGCTCAATAAGATTAATTGCAACACCTACAAAATCTGTATCGGTAATTATGCCTACCAGTTTGCCATTGCTCACCACCGGCACACATCCAAACTTATATTTTTCCATTATTAAACCCGCTGTTTTAAGTCCATCGTCTGGATATATCGTACGTAATTTAGTTTGCATTATTGTTGATATAAGAATATTAGTTTCTTCCAGCTTATTAATATTTGCATCAAAACATGAACTAGTTGCTTTTAGCACATCATATTGGGTTATTAAGCCAATCAGTTGCTGATTATCATTAACAATAGGAATATGTCTGATTTTTTTTTCAGACATTAAATCACTGGCTTTTGACAGCCTATCCGTAGCAGATAAGCTGATTACATTTTCAGTCATTATCTCTTTTACTTTAATCATTATATTCTCCTTAATATCCATATAATTTATAACATAATATCAAAAATACAGGATAAGAGGAACGCATAACCATGATAACAATCCACCAGTAATTTTTAACGCTTTAAAATAGCAATCCAGCGCCAGACATTTAATAAGCCGGCCAAAGCAGCTGCAACATAAGTTAAGGCCGCAGCCAATAGTACTTTACGTATAATAACTAAATCATATTCCGTAACATATTTACCTTCTTCAAGCAGCGGTAAAGCTTTATTAAAACTGGCATCAAATTCAACAGGTAAACTCATCAGGTGTACTAGCACATCAGAGCCAATACTTAACAGGCCAATCATAGCAATAAAAATTCCCAGATGAGGAGAATGACTAACTGCACTGGCAACAGGTGCAATAAAAAGAATAGCCGCTCCTATTTTTTGAATACGTTGGGATGTTTTAACCATTTGCCCTCGTACAGCTAATAATTCCTCCTGGCGAAAATCCTGTACCGCATGCCCTACTTCATGAGCCGCAATTGCTATAGCAGTAAGTGATTTTCCATTATAATATTGAGGGCTTAAACGTACCGTTTTAGCCTCAGGATCATAGTGATCACCCTGCTCAGTTACTTCTAGAGTAACGGGAAGTTTGTATCGGTCAATCAGGTGTTGAGCAAGTTCTCCTCCAGTTCCAGGCAATTCTTTAATCGTTTTGCCATAACGCTTCATAACATAGGAAACCCACCACTGAGGTATAAAAATCAGTAGACTAAAAATAATTAAAATAATAACCAACATATAAATTCAAGCAATAAATTTTATTGTTTAGAATGCAATACTTTTAATTGAAACAAGCTATTACGTTCCTCTTCTTCCAAAGTACTTTGAATAAAGCTAATGGTATCCTTATAACGTGGAATAACATTATATTTTAATGCATTCACTCTTTTCTGTGTTTTTCGCTGTTCTTTTAACATTCTTAATAATGAAATTTCAGCTTCTCCTAATTGGGCACAAAGACTAGTAGCATCAATTAAATAGCTACGTGTTTCATCTAAACTGGCATCACTTATTAATAAACCTACTGGCTCAAGAGGTAGCTTACTCAGCTGAATAGAAGGATACTCTACTCCCATATTTGAGCGAGGTAAAATTTTTATTTTTAATGCAGGTTTTAAACGCAGCGCAATCTGGCGTAAATTTTTGCTGCCCAGACGCATCTGACTAACACCTAAGCAGCGATAACTTATAATTAATGCATCACTGGTTTGTTTACGTAGTTGGCGATAAACAGTCAGGCGTTCATATACCAGCCGAGTTAATATCTCCCGTTTACGTTCTAATAGTTCATAGCCCTGTGTTAACAGCAGCATCTGTTTTTTTAAATCCAGCAGAGAACTCTTGGTAGGAGGTACTTTTAATAAATGTTTCATCTACTTTAATCCAAAGTTTAATCTTGCCAATGATGGTATTTTGCCAAATCCGTTTCTGAAACGCGGGATAACACAGCAGTTGGTAACAAGGACAAAAGCTCCCAGGCAATATTTAAACTTTCATAGATCGAGCGTTGCTGCTGCTCATCCTGATTAATAAATTGTTGTTCAAAACCCCGGGCAAAGGATAAAAAATAATTATCCGTATCAGATAAATCTTCTGCACCAATAATAGCTGCCAGATTCCTTACTTCCTGTGCTTTTGCATAGGCTGCATATAATTGATTTGCCACCCGTAGGTGATCATCCCGGGTATCATTTTTGCCCACGCCATCTTTCATTAAACGTGACAAAGAAGGAGAGATATCAATTGGCGGATAAACTCCCTGATTATGTAGTTCCCTGGAAAGTACTATCTGCCCTTCGGTGATATAACCTGTTAAATCAGGAATCGGATGGGTAATATCATCTGAAGGCATGGATACTACAGGCATCATAGTAATCGAACCATGGCGATTTTTTATTCGACCCGCACGTTCATAAATGCCCGCTAAATCAGAATATAAATAACCTGGATAACCTTTTCTGGCGGGAACATCCCCTTTTGCCGTAGCAATCTCTCTTAATGCTTCGGCATAATTGGTCATATCACTCAGTAAAACCAAAACATGGCGATCTTCATCATAGGCCAGGTATTCAGCCATCGTAAGAGCGGTACGTGGTAAAATAAGTCGCTCCAGAGTGGGGTCATCAGCCTGATTGATAAACATTACCACATTGTTTAATACCCCACTGGATTCAAAATCATTTTGAAAAAATAACGCATCACTATAAGATACTCCCATCGCAGCAAACACAATTACAAAATTTGAGTCCTCCCCTAATAACTTTGCCTGGCGTACAATTTGAGCAAGCAGCCGATTATGCGGCAGACCGGAACCTGAGAAAATAGGTAACTTTTGCCCTCGAACTAATGAATTTAGTCCATCTATGGCAGTAATACCTGTCTGAATAAATTCTTTGGGATAGGCTCGGGCAGCGGGATTTACCACCGCACCATTAACATTGCGCTTTAATGACGAAACAATAGCTGGACGTTGATCGCGAGGTTTTCCCATACCATTAAAAACCCGTCCTAATACATCTATGGATAAAGCCACTTCAAAGGGCTTATCTAAAAATCTTACCCAGGTGCGCTCCAGGTCCAGATCATCGGTACCTTCAATTACCTGAACTATAATTAAATCATCCGAAGTTTGTACTACCTGACCATTGCGTTTATTGTTTTTATGATCGGTAATAATGACCTGATCGCCATAGGCAATGCCAGCCACACCCTGCATAAATAAAAGTCCACCATGAGCTGCCGAGGCATGGCGATATTCAAGCTCTGTCACAATTAACTCCTAAAAAGTGCATCTTAGTCCTGCCTGTATTGATTCCTATATTGCTCAAAATCGTATTTTATCTGCTTAATAAATTGATTGAGTTCCTCTGTCTGTTCACTACTATAAGTACTTTTACAACGTTTAGCTTTTACCAATAAGGATAATTTATTTAATTCTTGCACAGGCATTCCCAGCTTAAGTAAATCCTGGCCCTGATGATAAATCAGCAGCATTATTTGTAATAATAAAAACTGTTTCTGTGGTGATGCATAACTGTCTACTTCATCCAGGGCACTTTGCTGTAATAGCCCTTCTTTAATTAAATCCGCAGCCTGTAAAACCCAGCGTTGCTCTGCGGATAAAGCTTCTGGCCCAACCAGATTAACAATACGGTTTAACTCCTGAGCCTGAGATAATAGGGATAAAGCTTCCGCTCTAAATTTTTGCCAATCGGGATGAATATTTTCAGCCCACCATTGTGCAGTAATCGCAACATATTCCGAAAAACTTTCTGTCCAGGATACCGAAGGATAATGCCGGGCATCTGCCAGTTCTTTAGATAAAGCCCAGAAAGTTTGCACTATTTCTTTAGTATGGCCGGTTACTGGCTCAGAAAAATCTCCCCCAGGGGGTGATACAGAACCAATCAGGCTTACCGAACCCTGCTCTTTTCTACCATTGATACCGTTTTTTTTGTCACTACCCAGAGTACAGACTCGTCCCGAGCGTTCATAAAAAGCAGCTAAACGTGAGGCTAAATACGCAGGATACCCCTCTTCTACCGGCATTTGACCCAATCGCCCCGCCACTTCACGCAAGGCTTCTGCCCAGCGACTGGTGGAATCTGCTAACATCACCACATCTAATCCCTGATCACGATAATATTCAGCTATAGTCACTCCAACATAAATCGATGCTTCCCTTGCTACCACAGGCATATTGGAAGTATTAGCAATTAAAATGGTACGTTCCATCAAGGAAAGTTTACTTTTAGGATCAATAATATGTGGAAAGCTTTCTAATACATCAACCAGTTCATTGCCTCGCTCCCCACAGCCCACATAAATTACAATATCGGCATTAGACCAGCGTGCAATCTGTTGTTGCACCATCGTTTTACCCGCACCAAATGGCCCGGGAATAGCGGCTTTGCCACCTTTTAATAAAGGAAAAAAAGTATCAAAAATACGTTGGCCGGTAATAAGCGGAGCAATTGCATTATCACGATGAATATATGGCCGAGGAGTTCTTACCGGCCAAAGATGAGAAAGATAAAGAGATTTTTCTATAGCATGTTCCATTTTTATGGTTGCAATGGAATCATCCAGCGTATATTCACCCGCCTCGGCAAGCCATATTAATTGTCCACAGGTATCAGGAGGAATAAGGATCTGGTGGTTAATAATTGCAGTTTCAGGAACACTTCCCAGACTCATTCCACCACTGAGTCGCATATCGAGTTTAAGCGCTAAATTAGGTTCAAACGGCCATTTTTTATCATGTTTTAAAGCAGGCAGATTCACTCCGCGAGGAATAAAATCGCCCGAAAGTTTTACCAAATCTTGCAGCGGGCGTTGCACACCATCAAAAATTTGCCCAATCAGTCCCGGCCCTAATTCAACAGATAAGGGATGCCCCAGAGCTTCCACTTTTTCTCCGGGTATTAAAGAATCGGTACTTTCATAAACCTGAATAAGCGCAAGTTTTCCATCTCGCCCAATCACTTCCCCCATTAAATGGAGCTTGCCAATACGCACCTGTTCGCCTATGCAGGCCTCTAATAATTCAGCTTTGACCAGAGGGCCATTGATCTGTATTAATTTACCGTCCATGAATTTTATTACTTTCGTGACTTAATTCAGAAAAAAACTGTTCAGCAACCCGTTGAAATATTTGTTCAGATAAACGTTCTATCCGTCCTTCAAAAGTATTATCAATTCGAACCAGGTATTGTTGGTCATACACTATAACGCCTCCGCTCTGCTGGTGAAATTTCTCAGATAAATGAATATTTTTTTTACTATTAATTTGTTTATAAAATTCTGACCATTGCGATTTTATAAACGGATAGTCCTGTTGATTAAACTCAATAATAAGGTTTTTATCGTTAATAGCTTTAACTCCAGATTGGATATAGGCAATTAAAAGCTGCATATAAGATTTCTGATTAGCCATAAGCTCCACAAGTTTTTGCTTTGCCTCCAATAAAACATTTTCCATTAATTGCCAACGCAACTGGTCGAGCTTTTTTTGTACTATTAATTCACTGGATTGCACTGCACTCCTATAGCTATTTTCAGCTAACATTTTGGCCGACATAATCTCTTTTTCTTCACGCAATTGCAGGCGTTCATTAGCCTCTTCAATAATTTGTTTATGACTAATACTGGCACGCTGTAGATACTCTTCAGCTAAATCACTGGCTCTTTGCATCAGTGCCTGCTCAAGATCTTCTACTTTAAATTGTGAGTTCATAATTCATTTTCCAAAACATGATTACCCAGCACTTGTAGCACTAAATCTTCAACATAGGGATGGTATTCATCAGATCCATTGATTGCGGGAACCTCTGTCACAATAATTTTTCCACCACGAGTCCTTACTTTACTTAATTTGGCACTGGGTGATTGTGATAAATAGGTTTCTAATAACAATAAGGCACTAGCCCCTGATTGCTCTAATTCTAACAATAATTTTTCTACATCCGCTATGCTTGCATCGTGCCAGGTTTCAAAACCAAGCAATGCAAAACCTTCCATTAATGGACGTGCTCCCATTGCAAGCATACGTGTTTCAGTTTTAGAAGACTCATTGCTGCAATCTATTGGCATAATTAAATTTTACCCATAAGTAAAATAGAAACTACCAAACCATATATAGCAATGCCTTCAGCCAGCCCCAGATAGATCAGGCTGCGTCCAAAATTTTCTGATTTTTCTGAAATAGCAGCCAGAGAAGCAGCGCCAATAGGGCCAACAGCCATTCCAGCTGCAATAGTTGCAAAACATGTTGGCAGGCCAATACCAATAATAGCCAGACCTTTACCAATAGAAATATCAGAATTTATAGTTGCAGCTACGGCTTCATTGGGTATAGCCATAAGCTCTTGCATGCCAAACAATAATATTGCCACCAGAGATAATACAAAACTGATTAAATTAATAGCAATCGAGCCTTTTAACCATTCAGGAGCAGCACGTCGAAAGGGTTTGATTTCAAAATAAACACCTAAAATCATCATTGCGATTAAACATAGAGATAATATAAATAGTGCGATATACATAAGTTTATCCTCATAAATTACAATAATAATTTTTGTGGTGATAGTTCCAGCGGTTTAAAAGCATAACCATCACCCGCAAAAAATCTTGAAAATCCTTCATAGTATTCCAGCCGTAAAACCTGAATAGCCACAATAGCGCCCTCTAAAATTAAAATAAACAGGTTGCCTAATATTATCGTTAGCCAATATCCACCCGCATCCGACATATTTGCCATGGTAAATAATGCAATTGCCAAAGCGCTATGGTTTAAGGTAAATGCTGCTACACGCAAAAATGAAATAGTATTACTAAAATAAACAATAATTACACCATAGGTTTCTATAACACTAATCAATAAACGCTCTATAATCTGGCTGGTTCCATAGTATAAATAATAAGCAAAAATAGTGACTAAAGGGATGCTAATAAAGACAAAATTTAGAACTGAAATTTGATCCTGGCTAAAATCAAAGATCGCCCAGAGAATAGCCAGATAAAAGCATAAACCAGTAACGCCATGAGGATTAAGCAAAGCCTCATCTAATGGCAAAGTGATTACACGGTTATAAATACTGATAAGGTTAAGCATAATAATAAAAATTGCCCCCCATAACAGGGATAATTTTAACATCAGCATGGGCTGCTCCATAGGTGATAGCCATAGCGCGGGTAAAATATGCTCGTAGGAAAAAATACTGCCATAGATAAAACCAAAAAAGGTGGATGAAAAACCTATAGTTAAAAAAAATGAAGAAAAAACCGGCCATTTTTTTCTCACTAATAAGGCTATAGCAATAATAGACAGGCCATGACCTACATCACCAAACATTAAACCAAACATAAGCAAATAACTCAGGGTAAAAAACCAGCTGGGATCAAATTCTTTATATCTGGGAACCCCAAAGTTAGCAATAAGATGTATAAATGGGCTTAACCACTGAGGATGGGATACATAGGATGGAGTAATATGGTATTCTTCAGCCTTAGGTTCACGTAGCTCTACAACTACGGCTGATTTTATATACTGTTCAAAGTCATTTTTAATAATTTCCAACCTGGATAGAGGAACCCATCCCTCAATTTCTGTTAATTGCCCTGTTCTTAACATTTTTTTACTTAATAAGGCAAATGGCTTTGCCAAAGTTAAGCTATTACCCAGTTCTATTAGATCCTGGCTAAATTGTTCTTTTAATAAAATATATTGCTGTTGATGAAGTGTTATTTTTTTTAATAATTCTGTGTGCTTTTTATTAAGCTTTTGCCTAACTATTTTTGGGTTTTCATGAAATTCATCGGGTATTTCCAATAATTGAAAGGATGCAGAATTTAATAATAGTTGGATATTATCCGTTGTTTGTTTTAAGCCAGTAACAATAACATGCGCTTTATCTGCTTGCTGAGCATAAACAGATAAGTAATAAGCTTCAATTGCCAGAGCCTGTTTTAGTCTGCTGGTATAACGCGAAGGAATAATACCCAGCCGAACATCCAGAAATTCTAGTTTATCTTTTAAAACATCCAGATTGATATCCAATTTATTATAATGCTCAAGTAGATCATATAAATGCATTAAAGAATTGAGTTGTTTGTCTAATAGTCGTTGTTGCTCCTTATGTTCTAAACAGCTTTTCCAAATGTGTATCACTTTTTTATCTATTTCTAAAAGTTGTGATTTATCTATAGAAGAGATATTTGTAACCTTTTCCGGGCTGCTAATAGCTAGGTATTCTTTACTTTTTTTCCAATCAGAAACTGCATGATTAAAAATTCTTCGGTAAGAATGTCCTAATTTATCGGGTAGATTACTGTCTTTTGATTTTGCTCTGGATGGATCAAAAAACCCTGATTTTGCCAGTACTACAGAAACCAGAGGAGCATCATCAAAACGCATAAATAAAGAGATATGTTGCATGGTTTCAGCATGGAATAAGCTCATAGCTTTACTCCCATTGCAATAGCAATTTCACTATCAGGTAGGTGTAACAATTTGCCTTTAAATAAGGCATGTAATTGTGATAATTGTTTTTCACGTAATACCAGATAAGCAAATACATGTGCCAATGAAAAACTGCTTGTTTTTAATATCATTCTGGCAAGCAGGATAATATGTTTTTCCAGGCTGAGTTCTATTTGATGAATGGACTCAAAAGCTATTATTTTTTCACTGATTTTATCTGGTAATAAATCATTCAGTTGCTCTATATTTTCAATTTTAGAAAGTCGGGCTAAATTATTAGCATTTAAATACAAACCACCTGAAACCAATAAAAAATAACAATGGGAAGATGAAAAACCATATAAAAGGCGATAACGTAATAACCAAATCAAATTAGTTAAATCAATAATACTGCCCATAAGTGGCTGTATTAAATCTTGCTGTTTTATAACCAGCTTATTCAGTCGCTTTTTAAGGCCTGAAAAATATTCATGATTTATTGCCGTTTCAATAGTAAAAATATCCTCTTTAGCTTCATAGTTGCTATCCGCATAATGAGCAATAGAAGAAAAACTGGTATTTTCTAATTGTTTTAGAATATCCGCAATACTATCCATATTCAGCAATGTTTCAATAGGTAGTAGAGAAAATTGTTTGATTATGGTAAGTTCGGCCTGAATTTGTTCAACGGGCCGTTGTAAAGATTTTCCACGGATAATGGTTTTAAGATTTTTTAATTCAAAACGTCGCATCCAATAAACAAAAAACTCATGCTCAACTCCAGAGAGCGAACGAATAATTATCTGTGCATCACCTAAAAATACAGATAAAAATAAATTATCCATATTGCCAGCTGCTAGTAAGCTTAAGTGAGACTGGATAAGTTTTTTCTCTATTTTTTGTAAGCCCTGATTTGCCACAGCAGGCAGAATTTCTTCTAAGGGTTGTTTAAGCAATGATACAAATTGTTGCTCAGTAAGTAACCGCGTTGCATAAATTGAAAGCCGAGTTTGAAGATAAGCATGACGGGTTACTTTGAGCATGGCTAATTGTGCTCTGCATGCAAGAGTATATCTAAAACCTGTTCAACAGCCTGTTGCTGATGACGTTCTGATAGCTGAATAAGTTGTGTACGACGTTCTTGATAACGTCGTTCTAGTTCACTTATTTGAGTTTGTGCACGATGTTTAGCTTTGTCAATATATGCCGCCTGTATCTCTGGAATACGTAAATCAAAACGTTGCTCTGCCCTTTTGACCTCTTGCAGAGCATCACTAAGTATACGTTCACGCTCTTGCCTGGCATTTTTTACAATAGCCTGAGCTTTAAGTTCAGCAGTTAATAATTGCTTGAGAATATTTTCCATTAATGAACAAACCTCAATAATAGTACGCTTAGTTACTATAGAATGAATATAGGAAAATCTTTAACAACTTGCTTTATTAGCATATGCTAATTTAGATTAAAGAACAATGATAAGAGTCAAAAATAGCGTATAAATCATTAATATTTATGCAAAATACTACTTTTTATCAGGCAAGATAATTTAATGGCTGGAAGGTTTTCTGGAAATCCAGTACATCCACAAGTAACCTAAAATACCAGCAACCAGAGAACCAGCAAGTATCGCTGTTTTAGCATTTATAAGCGTCAGATTAAGCTCACTAAATCCAATTCCCGCAATAAAAATTGACATGGTAAAGCCCATTCCACCTAATAATCCAATTCCAATTATGTGTTGCATGGTTACATTTTTAGGTAAATCTGCAAAACCTGTTTTTAATATCAACCAGGCACATAAACTTATACCCAGGCATTTTCCTAAAACCAGGCCCAGAAATATTCCCCAAAACTCATAACTTTTAAGAGTTTCAGGCAACACCTCTAGATTAATTGGAATGCCCGCATTGGATAGGGCAAATAAAGGCAATATAAACAATGTAATAGGTCGTCTTACCGTTTGCTCCCAACGTTGCAAAGGAGTAGTTGAAGTTTCTGCTACCCGTTCTATATCACTGATCACGTCATGTTCTTTTTGTTTGGCAAGAATATGATATTTTTTACCTGTCTGTTGTTCCAAACGCTTAAATTTACGCAATAAATACAATGTTTTAGTTATAAACCAGCCTGGCTCATGTTTAGGCTTTGCAGGTACTGTCATGGCAGCCAAAATACCTGAAATGGCCGCATGAATTCCAGAGGCATGAATAGCAAACCAGAGAAAAATCCCTCCTAGTAAATAGGGAATAGATGTTCTCACTCCCAGATAATTCATTCCCAGCAAAATAAAAAAAATAAATGCAGCCTGGTAAAGATATTCAATATGTAATTCATTTATATAAAAAAAAGCGATAACCAATACTG
The DNA here is from genome assembly GCA_045047105.1 of Pseudomonadota bacterium. Taxonomy (GTDB): domain Bacteria; phylum Pseudomonadota; class Gammaproteobacteria; order GRL18; family GRL18; genus JADGAU01. The sequence goes on from JASFYQ010000183.1 coordinate 29,278, forward strand.
CTCCAATATCATCAAAAATAGCAAGTGCTGTAAGAAAAGTAGTAACAGCAATGGGAATTCTATGACTTAATAAAGCCAAAACGCCAACAGCAAAAGCAGTATCTGTTGCCATTGGTATTCCCCAACCACGCACACCCACTTCTCCTACATTTAAAAAATAATAGATAAGGGCAGGAAAAATCATTCCTCCTAAGGCTGCGGCAAGAATGGTTAAGTTTATTCGAAAAGAGACTAACTCCCCTGCTAATAGCTCACGCTTTATTTCCAGACCAATAACATAAAAAAACAGGGTCATCAGGGCATTATTAATCCAGTCCTGATTGCTCATTTCAAAAACCCAACCGCCAATATAAAAACCTGACATACTATTATTGTATTCAGTAAATAACTCACTCCAATAAGAGTTTGCCAGGAAAATGGATAAAATAGTGGCAATAATTAATAAGTAATTACTGGTTTTTTGATCGCGTATAAATTCCTTGAATGGCCAGGAAATAGATTCAAATTCTTTTTTCAGCAAGGTGGTGAGCGTTTTATTACGTTTCATATTTTTAAGTCAAATATTTATATAACAATTAATAATAATACTCTTATATAGTCAGGAGTACATCTTCATAAAGTTATATATGCAAATTTAATTTAGACTATAAAATAGGCTATATTACAAAGGTAGGTATTATTGAAAAAGCAGTTTAAAAAAAAGATAAACCAGCTATTATTGCTAACTGGTTTATCAAGGGGGATTACAATTAAGGCTTATAACTAAGAGTTACAATTAGCCTTGAAGAGCAAGATGTAACTCTTTATTCTTATCTAAATTAAGATCAATAGATTCTATAAATTTTTTCCATTTATCTACTTCTGCTGATAATAATGGATAAGCCTGCTCATCAGGATTATTCTCAAACTCACGAATTTTGCTATAAAGTGTAGTTATTTGACCATGCTTGGAATAATTTACCAGACCTAAATGTTGTAGCTGTTGTATCTGCCCAGCAAAATCACTGGCATTATTTTCCACATCTAACTTTAAAAACAAAGCACGACTTAATAAAAACAAACGATCATCCAGGCATTCAATAGCCTCATCATATTTGAACTTAATAGCAAAAGACTGGCCAAGTTTGGCTTCGTATTGTGCCTCTAGGTAGAGTTTTTCTAATGGATTAAGCTGTGCCCCAGCACATTCTCCAACCCCAACAGATTCTACTTGAAAAACATTTCGATCACCCAGATCGCGGATTAAAAATGGCAGTTCAGACTCTCTTACCTGGGTTAAGGAGTATAATAATTCTTTAAAATAATCAGCACCTTTACGGCGACTCCAATTGTAAAAAGATTCATTTTCCTGCTGGTCTTGATTATAGCTATTAGTAATTCGCTCCAGAGCACTATCTACTCGTGTTGCAGGTATTTGCGGCCCATCAAAGGCTAGGAGTTCACCATCACGACCACTGCCCCCCAATTGTAGCTTATAACTTGGGACTAAAGTGCCATGGTAGCGTTGCCCCTTACCAAAAAAACCCACATCCGCAGTAGATGACTGGGCACAATTATTAGTACAACCATTTATCCTAACATTTAAGCGAGTACCCTTGCTTTGTATAATTTGCCCAATTCGCTCTGAATTGGTAATACCTAAAGGACAGGTTGTAGTCCCGGGGCAAGTAACTACGCTTGGGCTATTATTTGTAATAGTGATATTAAGCTGTGCTAATTGTTGCTTAATATCCTCCAGGCGGTTTTCAGCTACATTAAACAGGCTTAAGTTTTGCTCCTGATTAACTCTTAAATCATCCAGACCTTCAGACGTTAATAAATCAGCCAAACCACGTAATTGTTTGCTATTTAAATCGCCATGTTTAATATATAAGGGTAAGGCAAATAGTTCTGATTGTGCCTGTTTAAAGGGTTTTAATAAATTTGCTCCAAAAGCCTGGGCTGATGATTGTGGAGTACGCCACTGGGTCAAAGGTGTTTTAGCGCTATTAAATGCTGAACGTGTACGTGCAAATTCTATTAAAAAATCATGACGAAATTTTTCTTTACCCCATTTTTCTACCAAAAATTTAATTCGGTTACGGGTACGACGTTTACGATCAGAAAATTTATCATGTAAAACTAAAATTGCTTCAATTGCTGGAAGCAGCTCAGCTTCTGCAACAAAATCAATTAAAACCATAGCTATTTTTGGCTTAGCCCCCAAGCCTCCACCAACTAATAACTTGAATCCAACTTGTCCTTCTTTGCTGCTAGCAATAACTCCCAAATCATGAATCATTCCCTGAGCACAATCGGAACCACAGCCTGAAAAACTAATTTTAAACTTACGTGGTAAAGACTGAGTTAAAGGATGACGAACAAAATATTCTGAGACCAGAGTAATATAGTGTTGCACATTCACATGTTCCGCAGGACATACTCCTGCAAGCTGACATGCCGTAATATTTCTTATGGTATTACCACCTGCCTCACGGGTTGCAATATTAAAGCGGGCTAACTCACGTTGTAATTCGGGTGTTTCACCCAGTGGAACATAGTGAAATTGAATATCTTGCCTGGTAGTGAGTTGCAACTCATCAATGGCCGAATATTTTTCTAAACAGTGAGCAAATCCATTTAATTGCTCAACACTGAGCTTTCCCCCAGGTAATTTAGCACGTACCATGCACATTCCCTCCTGGCGCTGAGTATATACACCTAAATTAAGGCGAGTATGTAAAAAGCTCTGAGCATCTAATTGCCCATCTAAAAAAGATTGTAATGCCAGATCATAATGATCAAAATCTTGAGTATCAATCATTACATTAGTTGAATTTGCCATAGTGCGTTCCTGTTTCACTTGTAAGTATTTGTTCTTAGGTTTAACTTGCAGGATAAGATATCAACTAATAAATTACTTTTGAAATACTGAGTTGCTATATGGATATAAGTAAAACATATACTAAAATCATACTAACCATCTAATATATTATTTGAACGGAATATTTTGTGAAATTACAACAATTACGCTTTATAAACGAAGTGAAGCAACAGGGCCTGAATATTTCTGCTGCAGCCCAGAGTTTATACACTTCACAACCAGGAGTTAGCACCCAGATTCGGCTCTTAGAAGAAGAACTGGGTATACGCATATTTGAACGCAGCGGGAAACAAATCAGTGGCATTACTCCTGCGGGCGATAAAATTTTATCTTTAACCAAAAATATTTTAGCTTCAGTAGAGGAAATTCATAAAACCGCAGCAGATTTTAGTGCTCCAGGTAAAGGCAGCTTAAGTATAGCCACAACCCATACTCAGGCTTGTTATGTATTACCCGATATTATTGCAAAGTTTAGAAAAAACTACCCGGAAATTACTTTTAACTTGCAACAAGGTACTCCATTGCAAATTGCTGAGATGGCATCAAAGGGCCAGGTTGATTTTGCAATTGCAACAGAAGCCATTGATTTATTTGATGATCTACTAATGTTACCCTGTTATCGTTGGAACCGCAGTATTCTAGTCCCTATAGGACATCCTCTTTGTGACCAAAAAGAACTGACTCTGGAAGCCGTAGCAAAGTACCCTATTATTACCTATGTATTTGGTTTTACAGGCCGCTCTAAACTTGACCAGGCATTTAGCAAAAGAAAGTTAGTTCCTAATGTGGTTATAACTGCGGCCGATGCGGATGTAATTAAAACCTATGTTCGAGCCAGGCATGGTGTTGGAATAATTGCCAGTATGGCTTTTAATGCCGATGATAATAAAGACTTATGTGCACTTGATGCCAGCCATCTCTTTGCCAGTAGCACCACTTGGATAGGTTTAAAACAGGGCTGCTTTTTGCGTGAGTTTCAATACGATTTTATTCATGAATTTGCCCCCCACTTAAATACTGATAATATTGATCATGCTTTATCCGCCTGTGAGAAATCAACTATTAGCAAATTATTTAAGGATATAATATTACCCTTTCGTTAATCTTGAATAGAAACAAAAATTGGTCACCCGTATCAACCCAACTATATATTTTCCTTATAAGCTTATACCAACAAGTACTTTCTAAAAAAAATTTCTCAATGATAGAATCTTATACATCATTTAATCATTAGGAAAATTTCATGACTAGTAATACTAATAACACCAACCAAAAGCTCCAAGCTGAGTCTAAAAGTACTAATCTCACATGCCATGAACCCACCATTAACCGCCAGTTACGAGAAAAACAGAACCAGCATAAGGGAGCTGTTTTATGGTTTACGGGTTTATCTGGCTCGGGTAAATCAACCCTGGCTCATGCAGTCGAAGACCGGCTTTATTATTTAGGTAGCCGTACCTTTGTGTTAGATGGAGACAATGTTAGACATGGTCTATGTTCTGATCTGGGTTTTAAGGATGCAGATCGCACCGAAAACATTCGTCGCATTGGTGAGTTAGGAGAGGTTATGCACTTATTTATACGAAATTAGCACTAAGAAAATAATCTTAGCATTAAGTGGTTTTATTTTAGTAGCTGCAAATGATGGTATTAGAGGAAAAAAATAATTATTGTTTATTGTTATAGCGAGGATACTTTTTACTCAGGTTTTTATTACTATCTTCATACGAGTAACAGACCAGGTGTGTACCGCCCATAATAGGTAATTCCTTAATAAGAGGAAGATAGGTAAAAATAAGCAGCGAAAAAATATTATATAATAAATGAGCAAAACCAATCGCCAGAGCTAATTCACTATTTAACAACCAGGCAAACATTATTGTGGTAAAACAGGTGCCCACATTAACGCCTAAAATCAAGGGATACATATCTCGATTATCACAATTAAATTGCCTTACTAGTGGCATCAAAATATATAAAGTACTACTTGAGCTTTGTAATAATGCCGATGTCCATATACCCGTAGACATAAACTTTATATCATGTTTTTTAGGATTTTCTATTTGCCTGGTTAGTCTGCTAGTAATAAAGGAATCAAATAAATTATGTAATAATATAAATAACAAACGCATTAAAATAACTATTGCTATCAGTAAAACCATAAGCACCAATAATGGAAAATCAGTAATAATAATTTGGGAAGTCAGGGGTTCAAGAAAATTAAAGCTAGTATCCATTTCTAGTGGTGATAGAACATTATCATATCCCAGCCATTCAACTAAAGTACGACTGCTTCGCCCCAAATAATCAAAAGAAAGCTGCAAAGGGAAAAATAGTGCAAAGGTAACCAGATTATTAAAATAATGCATTGATGAGGTATTCATCATTCTGCAATAATCATTTACACCACAGGACTTAAATTTTGATACCAGAGTACTTGGAATAGTAGTACCAACATTGGCCCCAAAAATAATAAATATGCCTGATTCAAAGGGGAAACCAGCAGCAACTAAAGTAGCAGCTATAGTAATAACAATGCTTGAAGAGCGAACTAATACGGTTAATAACACGCCTAATAAAATAGAACTAAATGAATTTGACAGGCCATTAAAAAACCAGCTCAATGAATGGTTTTCAAAAATAACTTGTTGAAAGCTTTGAATTAATAAATGCAAAAGAATAACAAGTATTGAAACGATACTAATCAGGCTAATAAATAAAACACTTGCACGTATAAAACGATTCATATCTTTCACATTTAAAACGGGTTAAACCCCATAGCATAGGAGCTATAATACAATATTTCAGGCAATAAAAAAGCCCGACTTTCATTACTCATAAAGGGGTCATCATAAAGGGGTCAAGAATAATATCCACTAGTTATTTTATTGATCCTCTGTAATAACGCTTCATCTTCTCCTAAAAGAAGTTTTAATTTTTTAATAGTTGTTGGAATACTGCCAATTGTTTTTAATCCAAATAAGGGAGCCATTTCATTTAATGTTGCTG
>JASFYQ010000184.1:0-6478 GCA_045047105.1 Pseudomonadota bacterium
ATTCGTAGTCACCCTACGGGTGAATTCGAAATTTTACAGAAATCCTTAAGATTTAGTGCTTTAGGCATTTGCAGTAAGTTTAACTGCGTTTTCTAGGTTGAAGTGCTTTATATACGGCTAACCAGATATGAAAGCAAGAACTGCTCTACCCCTGAAAATACTGCTAAGTAACTTTAAGGGCTGGATTGGAACTAATACTGATGGGATTTGAGCTAGTACCTACTACAGCTTATTTCTTTAAGCTATATTTTTTACTTATGCTTTTTAGACCGGGGCGGAGGCATTTCTTCGTAGGTGGTTATGCTATTATCCATAAAGTCCCACGCTGGCTTGCGTTTGTTATAAACAATAACATCTGCTTTAAACCATGAGCTATCATCCAGAGTTCCAGCAGAAATACCTATAAATTTAGTAAAAACACTGCTTTTTCCAAACAGATGGCTACCACATCTGGGACAAAAATAACGGCTGATTATAGACCCAGTATCTGTTACCACTGCATGACTATGTGTTTCACCAATAATATTCACTGCATCCTGTTTAAAAAAAGCATTGGATGTATGACCTGTTCCTGTTGTTCTTCTACAATCATCACAATGGCATTGAACAAAGCGAACAGGTTTTGCAGTTATGGTATATTTAACATCACCACATAAACACTGGCCAGTAGCAAAGAATTTTTCCTTAGTCATCAGTTCGCCCTTTGTTTACTGCTAACCATTAAGGTCAGCGAAACAGAAGCCTCTATATTTTAAATTGTTTCTATTATAGAAATAATATCAGCTAAATAAAAAGTCAAGTCATAGATACTTATAACGATTTGGAAAATTTTTTTATTTTAGAAAGTAAATCATCAGGAGAGCAGGGTCTTGTTACAAAGCTATCCATTCCAACTTCAAAGCATATTTTTTTGTAAGAATCATTTGTGCTAATCCCCATAATGGGAAAGTGAGTGGTAATTTTTCTGATAATAAGGGTAGCTACTATTCCATCCATTTCTGGCATTTCTATATTCATAATACAAAAATTATATTTGCCATTATTTTTTCTGACAAACTCAACTGCTTCTATCCCATTAGATGCCATATCAAAATCATAGCCCCAGTACTCCATGAGTTCGCTATAAATCATCTGGAATTCATGACTGTCTTCTGCAATAAGTATTTTCATACATTAGCCTACTTTGTGTCTTATTGATAATATTTTATTGGATAAAAATTTATAATATTTCTGTTTAAATTTAAGTTATTGCTAAGTTAGGTTGTTTACCCAATAATAAGTTAATTCTTTGTATTAATTTTTTTTTATTAACAGGCTTAGTAAAATGAGCATTTCCTCCAGCATAAAAGCAGCATTGAATATCCTTTTCTTTAAATCGACTAGAAATAAAAATTATGGGAATATGCAAGGTATGTTTATTAGCTCGTATTTTTTTACAGGCTTCAATGCCATTTAATACAGGCATTTCAATATCCATCAGGATAAGATCGGGGATTCGCTTATGTAAACTTTGCAGGCACTCTTGACCATTGTTCACCGCCCACTCTTCAAAATCATCTTCAAGAATAAGTTGCAGAACCAAATGATTAACTGGATCATCATCAACTATTAAAATATAAGGTTTAGGCATAGAAAAGCTCCCCATTTAATATTTAAAAGCTTACTTTATTTCTTCATATAAGCAAAGATAACAACATAAATTTTATTTAACCTAAAAACGCAGTTGAAACATAAGGAAAATGAATAAAGTGCTAAAGATTAAGGTTTTTCTGGATAATTTTGGATTTATCCATAGTCACCAAAATTCTTCAGGAATCCTTAAAATTTAGTACTTTAGGCATTTGTAGTAGGTTCAACTGATTTTTTTAGGTTTAACCGCAGTACATAAGAAATTCTAAAATTATCTCAAATTTTAATGTATCAGCCAGACATTACCATGCTTTCTATAAGTGAATGCCGGCTTTCCAAAACACTATTGGCCTATTTTTTAAAAAAGTACCAATGGATTAGTCTATTTACTTTAATTTTATAATTTACTCCCTATCTAGTGCTTGGGAAAGATACAACTACGGAAAACCATTGAGAATAATTCTTTAGCATATTGTCACATCTAATAAGAATTATATGCTTATTGTCAACTTTAAAAGGATACTAAATTGCTTCACAACAGTCAATCTAAAAGTGACAGAGTTGTCATGAATCAAGTAGGAGTTGGCTGATATGAACAAAACAGATTTTCATCAACTGGATGAACATATTGGTCTTTGTCTGCGCCGGCTGCGTAACCGCAAACATTATAGCCTGGAACAGGTAGCCGAGTGGCTTAACCTCAGTAAACAACAGGTTTCACGACTGGAACACGGCAAGAGTAGAATGAGTATTGTTCAGCTGTATCAAATTGCCAGAGGATTTAATATACCTATCAGCTGGTTTTTTGAAGAATTTAAGGATGATATAAATGAGGTTAAATGGGTAAGTAATATGGTACGAGAGGATCGTGCCCAATGGCAACCATCTAATAAGCAAGACCAAACCAAAAAACTGCTGGCACTGTGGAATATGGTTGATAACCAGCAGCTACAGCAACAAATAGTGCATTTATTAGAAGCTATTACGGAGATGAAAATATCGGTTAATAATAAGGATGGGGATTCTAGCCAATAGAAAAACAGACCTGGACTAGCAGCTCTTCAAAACGAACTAATCACAATTTCCTGACACTTGACTAACAATATCAAGCATTACCCATATATTACCTTTATTATATGACTCTGGACTCTCATTTCCGCCAAAAATGGGGTAAGGTTCGGGGATATACACTTGTTCTTCCCTTAGCACTCCCTCTAGTTACTGAACCGCCAACACATGATCGGCTCTAAGCACATCTCTAGAAAACCCCTTTTCCAATAAAATGCTGTTTTCAAAATCCTTAACAGATTTAATTAATTAAAAGACAGACTGCAATTCATTCGACATAAAATAATGGCTCTGTCTTAGGTAAAACAAATGTACTGGTAAACCACTACATACATCAGTACATTCCACAGTATTCAGTCCTGTTTTACCTAATTCCCTAATAAATTAAAGGCTTCATAATGGTTGTGAATAAATATAAGGAGGAGTTTATGGTCTATCAAAAAAAATCAATAATTGGACTTATCACTGGCCTGGCTATTATGAGCAGTAGTATTATTGTAGCTGCTGAAGCTGGCAAGCAATTGTCCACAATTGAACTAGGTAAAAAACTGGCATTTACCCGTAAAAAAGGAAATTGCCTCGCATGTCATATGATTGTAGGTGGCGAAAGCCCAGGCACAATTGCCCCACCACTCATCGCAATGAAATCTCGATATCCTGATAAAGCCACATTAAAAGAGCAAATATGGGATGCATCATTAAAAAATCCAGAAACCATTATGCCCGTCTTTGGTCGATTTGAGGTTTTAACAGATAAAGAAATAAATCAACTGGTTGATTATATTTACTCTTTATAAATAACCTGCGCATCACTAAAGCATCAATAAAAAATTTACAATCAACAAGAGTAATTGATTATGAAAGCATTAAGAAAACAAGTAATTTTACTATTTGTACTGATCACAATAGCTGGATTATTTCTAAGTAGCGCATTTGCTGATCCTGAAAAAGACCGATTAATGATTGAAGAAGTAACTAAAAGCCGATTTCCCAATATAGCACTAGAAGAGTTTAGTAATGGAGCTTATGCCTTTGATAAAATTGGCAGAGAGAGTTGGGAAGCTATTGAAGAGTTTCCTCCTTATGAAATAAATATTGAAGATGGCCAAGCAATGTGGGAGAAACCTTTTGCGAATGGCAAAACCTATAAAAGCTGTTTTGCACAAGGCCCTGGAGTTGCACACAAATACCCTTATTGGGATAAAAAACGCGCTATGGTTATAACTTTACCATTGGCGATAAATGACTGTCGTAAGAAGAATGGCGAAAAACCATTAAAATATAAAAAAGGCAGCATTAACGATATTTTATCTTATATGACTTATCAATCCCGTGGTCAAAAAACCAATGTAGTTATTCCTAAAGATGATAAAGGTGCAATGGCAGCTTATGAAGCAGGTAAAAAATTCTATTTTACCAAAAGAGGCCAATTAAATATGGCCTGTGCTAATTGCCATATCCAAAATGCAGGTAATAAAATTCGCTCAGAAAATTTAAGCCCAATGATTGGACATACAACACACTGGCCTGTATATCGCTCAAAATGGGGTGCGGTAGGAACTTTACATCGCCGTTTTACTGGCTGTAATAAACAAGTTCGAGCCAAACCATTTAAAGCACAGGGCGAACAATATCGTAATCTTGAATATTTTTTAACCTATATGAGCAATGGACTGGAATTAAATGGCCCGGGATCCAGAAAATAGGATCTAGCTCAAACGTATACATAGTTTAAAATATATTTATTAAAATCAATATAATACTCATTATTTCTCATTCAAAAAAATGGGAAGATGGTTACGAATTTAGGAAATTAATATGAAAAAATTAACAATAATTATACTCAGCCTGTCTTTAGGGCTGAGTTCTAGTATGCTAATAGCGGCGGATAAACAAGCTGTTAATAAAGCAATTGCAGATGCAGAAGTATCCAGACAACATGCTGCCTCTGTAGACGGTGAATGGCGTGATACAGGAAAGTTAATAAAAAAAGCCAAAGCCGCTATGAAAAAAGGTAATTTGGAAAAAGCACTAAAATTAGCAAATTTTGCCAAACGCCAGGGTGAACATGGTTATCAACAGGCGGTATCACAACAAGAATTTAAGATGCCATCCTATATGACCTCTGGTGGAACAGTTGCAGCGCAGACTATGGCTAATAAGGGCTATATTACTGAAACACTAAAATCTATAGATGTAGTACATAATGGTGTTGCTATAACTATTACCAGAACAACCGATAAAATGGCAAAAATCCCTATAATTTATAGCCATACTGCTCGAGCCTGTCCTCCTTTTTGTGTGCAACCCATAACACTTTCTAAAGACGTAGAAACCATTGCTGAACTGGAAACTCTGGACTATCTTAAACGTGCCAGCCATGGAGACAACTCTATTGTTGTGGTAGATTCAAGAACTCCCGAGTGGGTTCAACGCGGAACGATTCCCGGTTCTATTAATGTGCCCTGGAATAAAATTGATTTAGATTCTAGAGGTACTTTTGCTATTGCCTCTGAGAGTAAGTTATTTAATGATATTTTAACCAGACAATTTGGTGTGCGCATTGCTAAAGATGGAGCACGTGATTTTCGCAATGCTAAAACTTTAGTAATGTATTGTAATGGCTCATGGTGCCCACAATCTGCGACCAATATAAAAACCCTGATGAAGTTGGGCTACCCTGCGTATAAACTTAAATGGTACCGCGGTGGAATGCAATCCTGGGTGAGCCTGGGATTAACAACGGTTAAACCCTAGCCATAAAAATAAAATGCCGCATTAGTTTTTTAACTGTATGCGGCAACTATTATAGCATCCAAAATCACCGGCTTAATCACTTCACTCATTTACGTTATAGTCCTCCAGGTTAAACTCTCATTAATATCCACTGTATGATCTTATTTATGCAGACTTATTCATTCTGATTTATACGCAACTGCTTCACTAATATAATGAGCAACATTTTGGCATGCACATCATCGATGTTCTATAATTTTTAATACGCCTATCTATTGTTGCAGAGTGTTGCATATGGTGGTTTAGAGGCTCCCCCTCTTACAGCGATTGTTGAAGATGATGAGTATATAATTATCTTTAAACTGATTTTTATACTGGCTTTATTATTTGCACCACTTCAAACATTATCCGAATTTAGTCCACTGCTAATGTATAGCTATTATTTGCTGGCACTTTTTTTAAGCCCGGCAACTATTATGATATTGATGCTAATCTTGAGAACATAACGGGAGGATTTAAAAAACCACCAAAAATTCACTCTTTATTAAAGGATGTGGAAGTACTTATTCGCGAAAATAAAAATGAACGCCTGATTAACCATGGAGATGATTTAATTAATTTACTTTTAAGCAGCAAAGAACCTGCCACAGCAGCTTCAATTTACCAGGACTGTATTAAAATAGATAAAGACTATATTCCCAGCAAAGTAGAGAACTATTTGCCATTAGCAGAGATTATGCTAAAACTGGGACAGTTTAAATGGGCAGTTAAACTACTCAAAGGTTTTCATCATAACTTCCCACAATATGGTGATACACCCAAAATTTACTTTATATTAGCCAAGGCTTTAAGTGATGGTTTAAAACAGGATAAAGCTGCAGTTCAGGTATTGGACTTTGTATTAAAAATACCCCTATGCCCCCAATAAATATGAGCTACAAAGCTATTTTGAGTTGCTTAATAAAGCAGTGCAATTGCCTCCCATTTAGGAGACAAGCCACTTCAAAATAACCGCTGCTATTTAAATGCATTGTACTCTAGAGAA
>JASFYQ010000185.1:0-34999 GCA_045047105.1 Pseudomonadota bacterium
ATTAAAATTAATTTTAATCTTATCCTCATATAATGATAATTTAGTTCGGCTAAAACCTAATTTTTTAATTTCTGCTTTTGGATACAGTATATTAGTTAGTTTTAAATCCGTTTTATCTTCCTGCTGAGCTAAATGAATTTGTGTTTTAATTAAGTTTTTTTGTATTGGAGTAGAGCTATTGATATGCCAGTTATTTTTAAGTTGAATATTTAATTGTAAAGAAATTTGATTTGTTATTTTATTCTCAAGTTGTTTTAAACTAGCCTTAAGGTTTCCATTTGCAGCATATTGAACTAAATTTGTTTCTCCTTGTAGATCTTTTTGTACCGCCATTAGCATATAAGGCATAGCAACAAGCCTATCAATTTTTGCTGCATATAGAGCTGCCATTTGATCTTTTAATTGCTGATATTTAATTACCAGGCGTTGATCACTCTCTCTATTGATAAGTTGAGTTAATACTTCATACGCAATTGAATTTCCAGATGGAATAGCACTATCATAAATATTTTTTAATCTATTAGATACTGGAACATCTTGTAAGGGATTATCCTGATAAAAGCCTGCATTTTGTTTATCCCAAAAAAGGCTAACCATCTGCTCCATTAAATCTTCAGCCTGAATGAGCCACTTTTTATTATTGGTTCGATCATACAGTGCAATTAAGGCCTGGATAAAATAAGCATAATCATCTTGACTGGCTAAAATATTTGCCTTGCCATTGATACTATTTCTTAATAATTGTGAGCTTTCTTTTGCTGAGCCAGAGTGAGAAAAATTGCTATTATTGATAGTATATGCAGTATTAATAGCCTCATCTAAATAGTTTTTATTATCAAAAATTATTGATGCTTGTAGCAGAGTAGTTATCATCATTGCGTTCCACGATGTGACAATTTTTTTATCAATAGCAGGGCTTATTCTTTTGTTACGGATTTGATAGAGTTTTTTTCTAATCACATTTACTTGTTTGATAACATCAGCTAAACGTATTTCTTTGCCTTGGGCATAATCGGCTAATGTTTCATAACGAAATAAAATATTTTGTCCCTTTCCTGCTTCAGGGAAATTGCCCTTTGCACTTATTCCATAGAGAGTCTGTAAAAATTGAAATTCTTCAGCAGACAAAATTTCTTTTAGTTCATTAGCCCCCCAGAGAAAAAATACCCCTTCTTCTGCCCCGCTGTCTTTTGTAATTTTACTATCTGCATCACTGGCAGAATAAAAACCACCAAATTTATCAGATGCTTTCATATCTAATAAAACATAGTCAATAATCTGTCTTGCTATCTCAGCATATTCCTTATTGCCACTGAGTTGATAAAATTGCATATATAAGCGAGCAAGGTGAGCCTGATTGTAGAGCATTTTTTCAAAATGAGGGGTAAACCAGCTATTATCAATAGCATAGCGATGGAATCCTCCACCTACATGGTCATATATACCTCCTTTTGCCATTGCATCCAGAGTGGTTTTAACTGCATTAAATACTTCAGGATCATTATTTCTAAATAAAGAGTCAACTAAAAAGAATAAAATGGCTTCATTGGGAAATTTAGGAGCGCCAGAAAATCCTCCCTGCATTACATCAAAACGTTTTAAAAAAGATTGAATGGCTTGCTTAGTTTCTTGAGTAGAAATATTCTTGCTTAAAGAGGAAGAAGGTGACTGTGACTCAGTCTGCGCCTTTACCATTTGAGTAATATTTTTTGCCAGAGTTAAAATGCGTTTTTGATCATTTTTCCACAGAGAATTAATTTTTAATAAAATTTGTTTAAATTTATCCGGTGGAAAATAACTTGCTCCATAAAAAAAATTTCCCTCCGGGGTAATAAAAACGTTTAATGGCCACCCACCCTGCCCATTAAGTAGCATGGCTGCACTCATATATAAAGCATCAATATCTGGACGTTGCTCTCGATCTACTTTAATAGCAATAAAATGCTGATTAAGTATTTTTGCAATTTCAAGGTTTTCAAAGCTTTCTTTTTCCATCACATGGCACCAGTGACAGGTTGAATACCCAATAGACAAAAATACAACTTTGTTATTTTTTTTTGCTAAATCAAAGGCTTTTTTTGTCCATGCAAACCAATTAACTGGATTATGTGCATGTTGAAGTAAATAAGGGGAAGTTTCATCAATTAATGAATTAGTATAGGCAGGTTTTATAGGCGATGTATTGCTATATACAGGACCAGTAGCTAAGAAAAAAAATATTACAATAACGATAATAAAATGCATTTTCAATCATCCTAAAATGGCTTTTAAAAATTAATCAGCTAATTTCCACTCATTATGTTTATCCTTACAAAATATAAATTTTGAATTGCCCGTTTGATTTTTAGCTTGATTAAAAATTTGAACTTCACGACATTGCTGCTGTAATTTTGTAAAAGATCTTAAAATAGCAATACGCCCTCTATTTTTAGAAGTTGGGCTTTGCCAATCCAGTTTCTGTCCGTCTGCCAACTCATCCAAAGCCTTGTATATATTTGTTTCCATTAATTTAGTATCCTGTTTGGTAAAAATACTAACTGGGCTATCGCTTAAAAAACGAAGATTAGCAGCCGTTACAAAACTTACTAAAGTTAAGCTAAAAAGAAATATCGTTGATAATAATGTATGCTTCATAAAATGACTCTCATTTAATTATTAACTACTTAAAAAAATAGACAAAATATTTTTTACCACCTCTGGTTTTTCAAAATGTAACCAGTGACCTGCTCCTTTTACTGTAACAATTTTTGCACTGGGAAAATAGTTTTTTATCTGCTTTCTATTACTGTCATTGATATAATCCGATTCATGGCCAGATAAAAATAATGTTTTGCCTAAAAATGTTTGTTCTATTGGAATATTTGGAAAAGCAACAATATTACCAATATTTTCTCGCAGTACAGGTAAATTAAAACGCCAATAATTCTCCTGATTTTTCTTATTAGTTTTATTGCCATTTATACCCGAATTATTTTTTGAACTCTTTAAACATAAATTTTGTAATAAAAATTTCCTTACTCCCTGTTCTTTAATAGTTGTTAAAAGAAAATCTTCTGCTTGTTTTCTGCTACTAAGCTGTTCTAAAGGAAGCTCCGTTAAACCTGTAAAAATAGCTGAAAAAGTATGCGGATAAGTTACTGGAGCAATATCTGCAACAATAAGCTTTTTCACAATTTCCGGGTAATTAAGAGCCAGATGCATAACAACTTTCCCTCCCATGCTATGCCCTAATAAATTAACTTTACCTAATTTATGAGCAGTTATAAACTCTAAAACATCCTCTGCCATGTGCTGGTATGTCATATCTTCAGAGTGAGCAGATAAACCATGGTTTCTGAGATCCAGAGAATAAACCTGATTATTTTTCGATAAATAGCTGGCAATATTTTGCCAGTTTCGGGCATTACCAAATAAGCCGTGTAAAATTAATATTACCGATCCCAAGTCCCCTGTTTTTGTATAATTTAGTTGCATCAAAAGCCCTTATAAAAATTTTACAAATTTTTTATTTGTGATTATTTCTTAGTTAAAATGTAGCCATGGGTAGAATTAAAAAGCTTGAAAAATAAATAAATCATACCCATATTTATAGTGTAGATGCTCATAATGAGGTTTGCACTAAGTTTTTAACGATATGTTTATGAACTGTGTTTTAACATAAAATCTAAAACATATAAGTTAAAACTTTTTTAAATAAAATACGTCTGATTTAAAAATAGACATTATAAATCTTGCTTAATATAAGGAGAATACATCATGAGAAATTATGATTTTGCGCCACTATACCGTTCAACAATTGGCTTTGATCACATGGCAGCACTACTCGATAGTGCAACACGCGCCAGCCAGAAACAAGCTTCTTATCCCCCCTATAATATTGAACAGCTAGATGATGATAATTATCAAATTACTATGGCTGTTGCAGGTTTTGAAGAATCTGAACTTATTATAACTTCAGAAAATAATACTTTAACTGTAGAAGGGAAAAAAGAAGTTGAAGAATCAGAGCATAAATTTTTACATCAAGGAATCGCGGCAAGAAACTTTAAACATAGTTTCCAATTAGCAGAGCATGTAAAAATAACAGGAGCAGATCTACGTAACGGTTTATTGTTTCTTAATCTGGTTAGAGAAATACCAGAAGCAATGAAACCCAGAGCAATAAAGATCGGCTTAAATGAAACTATTACACCCAAATTATCAGAGGTGAAAGCCGCTTAGATTTTAAGTTAATAGTCCACAAAAAAAGGAAGTTTATACTTCCTTTTTTTGTGGACTATGGAAAAAAATAAAGGCTGCTTTAAAATACTATATCCATTTTAGAACTAATGTAAAGTCTGAACTAATTTTACAGGACTTACTCTTTACTTTTGGCTATAATCCCCATTTTACAAATATCATACTCAATAGAGCGAGTTTTATTATTATGAATTTAAAGGCTATTTTTATTGGAATAGGATCTTATTTTATTCTATTGTCTATATGGTTTTTTATTGCACCACAATATGAACATAAAACACTGCATATTTATTCCATTATTATCTCTTCTATTTATATCTTCCTACCGTTTATTTCGGGTTATATTACCGCAGCTTTTGCCGAACAAAAGCTAGTGCTTAATGGTTTAACATTTGCTATTATTGTGGCAATTTTATCAGCGATTGGTTGGTTTATATTGGATATTTTATCAATATATCTATTATTTAATCTGCTTTCTATTATTCTACTTGGAACTGCTGGGGCAATGGTTAATTATTGGCTTAATAAAAAATCATCAACTAGTTCAGCATAAGAAGGTGCAAATTACTGTTCTGGCCAAGCCAAACAGGGCACTTTAATTTGAGGGTTTTCAAAAGTAATCGGAGACATACCCCGTTGGCTATATTTACTTATCTGTATAGAATCAATTTTAGGATATTTATAAGTTTAGCTATAGTTTACAAAAGTTTACAAAAAACCTGTAATTCAAGCTTTGGAAAAATACCTTCTTGTAAATAAATTTTTATTTCTATACCACCCCTTAATTAACTACAATTTTACTACACTCATGAATTAATTCAGGCCCCTGATAAATAAATCCCGTATATAGCTGAACCAGAGAAGCACCAGCGGCTAGTTTTTCTTTAGCATCTTCAGCTGAAAAAATACCACCTGCTGCAATTATAGGGATTTTCCCCTGTAGAGTTTCTGATAAAATTTTAACTACATGAGTGGCCTGTGTTTTTAATGGTTTACCACTTAAACCACCTGCTTCGTCCTGGTGTTTACTGTTATTTAAATTTTCTCTGCTTATAGTCGTATTGGTTGCAATAACGCCATCAATTTTGGTGTCTAGAAAAGTTAAGGCAACACTTTTAATCTCATCATCTGACATATCTGGAGCAATTTTAACTACCAGAGGAATATATTTTTGGTATTGTTCCGCAAGGTTTTGTTGGGATTTTTTTAACCCCGTAAGCAACTCGGTTAATTGCTCTCCAAATTGTAAGTTTCTAAGCCCTGGTGTATTAGGTGAGGATATATTTATGGTGATATAATCGGCGTATTGATAGACTTTTTCTAAGCAGATAAGATAATCATCCAAAGCATTTTCCACTGCGGTATCAAAATTTTTACCTATATTTATGCCGATAATACAATTATCCTTAGTCCCACTATATTTACTACGATAGTCTTTAACATTGTTAATTAAATGCTCTACACCGGCATTATTGAAACCCATACGATTAATTATTGCCTCAGATTCAGGCAGACGGAATAGTCTGGGTTGAGGGTTTCCTGGCTGAGGTCTGGGAGTAATAGTACCAATTTCTATAAAGCCAAATCCAACCTGAGATAAACCATGCAGATAATCACCATTTTTATCCAGACCTGCAGCCAGACCAATTACATTAGGGAATGAAATTCCCATTACTTCACGGGGATGTGTTGCAGATGAGCCAAAAATTAAACGGCTAAGCCCCAGTACAGCCAACCATTTCATGCCGATTAAACCAATCTTATGGGCAAATTCAGCATCTAAGGAAAAGAAAAACCGACGAATAATAGAATACATAAAACTCCTCTAAATTTTTTAATAACTGCTTAACAATTCTTCAGCAATTTTTTTAAAAGCTACAAAGTAATGGTTACGCCTTCAACTGCCATAGCAATATCCAGATCACCAACCAGTTCATGATCAGCCAATAGTGATTGATATATTTCATCTAATTGTTGGTCGGTGCGAACTGGTTCATGGTGAGTAAAAATAAGCCTTTTTATATTTGCTTTTTTAGCCAGTTCAATGGATTTTTTATAAGTACCATGTCCCCAGCCTGCCCGTTGCGGGTACTCATCTTCGGTATACTGGGTATCCGCAATAAATAAATCTACACCACGTATAAAATCAACAATCACCTGCTCTTTTTCATCAATGTCTGCTTGAAACTCTTCATATCCGTCTTCGCCTGGCTCATAAAAATTGAGCTGAGGTTCGTGATCTCCCGTAAAAAAAATAGATTTGCCATCGGCTTCAACCCGATAACCATGATTTAATACTGGGTGATTCATTAATAACCCAGTAATAGAAGCATCACCCACCGTCATAGTCTCTAGTTCACGGACATTAAAATAGTTTATTTTTGCTTTTAGATCATTTTCTCGTAGTGGGAAATAACAATATTCCATTTGCTGCGATAAAATAGCTTTTATATCTTTTTGGTAGATGGGATCAAAGGTACCATAAATATCTACTTCATTACCCGGGATCATCAGTGGTAAAAAAAAGGGCAATCCCTGAATATGATCCCAGTGGGTATGGGTAATAAAAATTGAACATTTAACGGGCATTTGCGCTAACATCTCCTGACCAACGAGTCTGATTCCAGTGCCCCCATCAATAATAATATTTTCACCCGAGCTAGTTTTTATTTGAATGCAGGTGGTATTTCCACCGTATTTAGCTGTATCAGGCCCTGGTACAGCTATTGAACCTCGTACCCCTCTAAAAATTAAATCCACACTATTTCCCCTAAATTAACAGGCTATTATTAATTGTGATTAGCTACTTATGCTCGCCCTAACTTAATAAACAACTTTGTTTTATCCATTTCTTCATCCAGATTTTCAAACGATCCAGCCACCTCTTCTAATGGCATACCTAACCAACTTTGGATATATTCTGGCATATGTTCGATTCCTGATAGGCGCTTATCTTCATCAAGCATTAATTTACTTACCTGATTAGCTACAAAAATAGATTTATCCATTACATTCGCCTGATCAAATTCATCCATTCGATGGTGATAGCGAATGCAATGGATTAGATTTTCAGGCAATTTCCATTTTTCAGCTAACATCGCTCCCACCATAGCATGATCTTCGCCAATAACTTCTTTTTCTGCCTCATGGATAAGTATTCCCTGCTGCTTAGATAATTCACAAGCTTGTTGAAATAGCTCGGGAAAAAATTGAGCCAGAGCTAGCTGCCCTATATCATGTAATAAACTGGCAACAAAGTAATCACCAAGATCTTGCTCAGCCACACCCTTACTTTTACCCAATAATCGGGAAATTACTGCAGTAGTTAATGAATGGATTAAAAAGTCATTCATTGAATAACCAGAGATATTTTTACTGGGTAAAACACCAATAGCAGCAATACTAAGCGAAATATTTTTAATACTATTTAAGCCAATATAAACAACCGATTTTTTAATAGACGTTACTTCTCTGGATAGACCAAAATATGCAGAGTTAACCAGTTTTAAAATCTTTAAAGTCAGTACAGGATCGTGTTCAATTACGTGAATCAACTCTTTAGGGGGGGAATTAATATCCGCAGTTAATTGCAAAATTTGGTTTACACTGCTAGGAAAAGCAGGCATTTTATCAACCATTTTTTCTAGTTTTTGGTGGATTTCACTCATATATTCACATCAGATAGATTTCTATTCTTATACTAAGTTTAGCCTATATTTTATTTAATTTCAGCCCATTTACCGCTATAATTCATATTGAAAGGATATCTACCTGTATCATTAAAAATATATTTAAAGCAGTTTTGGAGAATTAATGGGAATTCTAGACGAATTAAGAGATGAAGCAGAACGTAAGAAAATAGTTGAACAGCAACAAACTATCTCTTCTGAAAAACTAGAAGAGATTTATCAACAAAATCTTTTACCAAAGATGCAAAAGATTTTTGACTTCTTTAAAGAAATTGTAAACCATTTACAATATCTTCAAGATCCCATTAAAGTCGAAAATTATAGTAATAAATATGCCCAGCTAGGAGACTTAATCCAGCAAGATTACAAACTAAGCACTGACCAGTATGGTGGCATGGGACATTATAATAGCTTAAAAACTATCTATTTACGGTTTTACTGTATTGGCGAAGATATTATGGAGTTTGATGTTAAAACTCAAGCGGATATTGAGCATCAGATTAATTTTCTAACTTCTAAAAAAATATCCTTTGACTGGTCAAGGCATTATAGCAGTGTTGAAAGTTCATCTGCCACCTTCAGAGTAAAAAGAAAAATCCCGGTTAAAATTAACTTTACGGTTAACTATGAGCAATCACTGATTCAATTAGAAATTTTTAACCACCATAACTTCGGGCATATCAAACGTAGTTATAAAAGTGATGAAATAAACGATGATTTTTTAGATCAACTGGCTAAATTTTTATTGCGTAAAAAGAATGACTTTATTGAAATTGAAATGAGCCATGAAGAGCGTGAGTTACTTAGAGAAAATTTAAGAAAAAATATAAATTTTGATACCAATCCTAATCGGGTTAAAAAAGAAGAACCTAAAAAATCACCGGGACTATTTGGAAAAGTCAGCTCCCTGTTTAAGTAAATTAATTAGCTAAGAGTTGAGTAAATTAACTAGCCAAGAGAAAATTAGAGTGCTTTTAGTTTTACATTAAGTTCAAAACGGTTACGGGTTCCAGTTTTCTTAAAAATTGCACTCAGGTGAGCCTTAACCGTTCGTTCAGTGATATTTAACGCAATGCCTACCTGTTTGTTGGTTTGCCCTTTTAGCACCTGATCAACTATCTGTTTTTCTCTATTACTTAATAATTGATTTAAATTAATATCTTTTTGGTATTGTGTGGAAGGGTTAGGATGGCGACTTAATAACTGCAATAAAATTTCTTCACCTGCCCAGATTTCTCCTTGTTCTATTACTTTAACAGCAGCTTTTAATTTTTCGCTATTAAGATAAGCATTCGCATAACCATGCACTCCTGCAAATAATAAGCGAATTCCTTGCTCACTATCAGGAACATTCACCATAACAAACATTTTTTTTGCCACAGGGTAATTTTCTAAAAACTGATACAAGGCCTTTTCATCAGAGCTATCCCTGGTTAAATGGTATAAAATAATAAACTCTTGCTGATTTATTCCCTCACCAAGACCAACTAACATAGCTGTTAATGAGCTGGTTTTATCACATAATTGAATATCTTGATATAACTCAGATAAGCTTTCTTGCCAACGGGAGTTAATGCTTTCATTGCTGGAACAAAGAAAAAGTTTCATTGATTTATATCCTATCGTTCAGTTAAAGCGGAATCTTTGGTTTTTAAAATAGGTTTAAACAGGTAATCCAGAACGGTTTTTTTACCCGTTAAAATGTCTACTTCCGCCACCATGCCAGGAATAATAGGTAGGTGAACATCACCATTAACTAAATAGTTTGTATCCGTTTTTACCTTTACACGGTAGAATGTTGTATCCTCATTGCTGCTATCATCTTTAATACTATCGGCACTAATAAAAATAACTTCAGCCTCTAGACTTCCATATTTACCTGAATCATAAGCGGTAATTTTAACTTTTGCTTTTTGCCCAGGATAGATATAGGCAATATCCGCAGGACGAATTTGAGCCTCAACAACTAACACATCATCCAGAGGAACAATTTCAATTAAATCCATACCCGGTTGAATTACTCCATCAATAGTATTCACTAATAATTGTTTAATAGTTCCTTTTACAGGGGAGCGAACCGAGGTTCGGGTGAGTTTATCTTCTAAGGACTCAATAGATTCCAATATTATTGGAATTTCAGCCAGAGTAGAATTCAGCTCTTCTCTGGCTTTACTCTGAAAGTTGCTGGTTAATTCTTTTTCTTTTTCAATAGATTCCTGGATACTTTCAGAAAGCCTTGGTAAAGAGCGTTTAACCTCTTCGTATTGTGCTTCAAAATTATAAACCTGACGTTCTACCTGGATTAACTTAACCTGAGAAACAGCCCCGCTTTTATATAGCGGTTTAATAATTCTCATTTCCTTTTTAGCTAATTTTAAATTTTTTCCAATTTGCCTAACCTTAGCTTTTGCTTCAGATAATTGATGTTTAAATTTTTGCGTTTGATGCTTAATCACATTTAAACTATTTTTTAAAGCGCGCTTATGATTTTGAAATAATGACTGCGCATTATTTGCTAATTGAATACTTTCTTTAATCACCTCATCTGGCACAGTAAAACTGCCTTTTCCTTCTGCTTCTGCTTTTAGGCGGGAAGATTTTGCTTTCATTTCAAAATATCGCAGGCGACTTTCCATAAAACTGGATTCAAAATTGTTATCATCTATGCGTAATAAAACCTGTCCTTTTTCAACTATTTGACCTTCTTTGACAAGAATATCAGCAAGAATTCCGCCTTCTAAATTCTGAATTACCTGAACTTTTTGTGAGGGAACCACTCTGCCATTAGCTTTAGTAACCTCGTCTAATTCTGCAAAACCTGCCCATACAAGCATTATACAAATAAAAATTACTATGCCGTATAATAAAGCGCGAGATTGTTTAGGGGTCTGCTCTAACATAGCCGCACTGGTGCTACGCATATAATCCAGATCATTGGGATCAAAAACGGCTGCTTTTTGTTTTTGTTGCTGCTTCATAATTTTTTCAATACATCCTAATTCAAAATGAATCTAGTTTTTTCTAATCTTTAAACGGCCTTGTTTTAGTGCTTCAAGAACCTGTTCTTTTTGACCATCTGCAATTATTTCACCGTTATCCAAAACTATTATGCGATCTACCAGACTTAATAAGGATGCTCTATGGGTGATCAAAATAAGGGTTCTTTCACCTATTTCATCTAATAATTTAGCTTTTAATTCCGCTTCGGTATTATTATCCATAGAGTTACTTGGCTCATCCATTATTAACACGGGAGGATTAAGCAATAAAGCTCGGGCAATGGCTATGCTTTGCCTTTGGCCTCCAGAGAGCCCTTCTCCGCGTTCTTTAACAGGCATATCAAAACCCAGTGGATGGCGATTAGTAAAATCCGTGACCCCTGCAATTTCTGCTACTCTTAAAATTTCATGATCGGCTACATAGGGAGCCTTGTAACAAATATTATCCCTTACTGTTCCATGGAATAAGGTAATGTCCTGGGCGACATAACCAATATTACGACGCAGATCAGCAGGATCAATTTGACCAATTTCTACGCCATCCACCCTTATCTGCCCCGTTGATGTTTGATAAAGCCCTAAAATTAATTTTTCCAGGGTGGTTTTACCTGAGCCAATACGACCAATAAAGGCTATTTTATCACCTGGTTCAATAATCAAATTAATATTTTTTAGGGCATAAACATCTTGGTTAGGGTATTTAAAATCAACATTTTTAAACTCAATTTTTCCTCGCAATTGGGGGCGATGAATAAATTTTTGATTATCAGCACGTTCCACAGGCAACTGCATGATGGCATCTAAGGAATCAAAAGCAGTTTTAGTCTGTTGATAAGTTGCAATTAATGTTGCCACCTTTGCCATTGGACTAATTGCACGCCTTGATAACATCATACATAAAATCAATGATCCAGCACTTAGCGCATGAGTTGAAATCAGGCCAATACCAATAATCATTACAGCAATAGTGGATGCCTGGGTAACCATAGTCGAAAAATTACCAACCGACTGGTTAAGCATGCGTAACTTAAGACCAAAATCAGCCATACTACCTACTGATTCTTCCCATTTACGTTGTTGGTATCCCTCTGCTCCCATGGTTTTAATAGTTTCAACACTGGATAGGGTTTCAATTAAAGTAGCATTTTTATGTAAGGAAATTCTAAAGTTTTTTTCAATAATAGTGCGAATACGAAGGCGAACAATTAAGCCATAGGCAATAATTATAAGCATTGCAATTAATGGAATATAAACCATTGCTCCTGCAAATAAATAAATAACAAATAAAAATAAAACAAAAAATGGTACATCAATAAACACAGCCAAAGTGGCTGAGGTCATAAAATTACGTACGCTTTCAAATGCTTTAATATTATCAGAAAAAGCGCCAATGGATTCAGGTCTGACTTCCATTCTTAAAGCCATAACTTTTTCAAAAATCAACGAGGAAAGAATAATATCCGCTTTTTTCCCTGCTACATCAATAAAATGCCCTCGCAGAGTTTTTAAAATAAATTCAAAAAAGAAAATTAAAGCAACACCAATAGATATAACCCATAAGGTTTCTATAGCATTATTTGGAATAACACGATCATAAATAGTGCGGATATAAATTGGGGTAGCAATAACAAATAGATTAATAAAAAAAGAAGCTAATAAAACATCTCTATAAATCTTTTTGGACTGCCAGACAGTGCCCCAAAACCAATGTTTATTATGTGTTTTAATGGTTTCTGATGTTCTATTATCAAAACTGAACTCTCGGTTTACAAAAATAGTAAAACCTGCATATTGTTCTTTTAGCTCATCTACCGTTAAATTAACATGAACACTATCATTTGCTACAGGTTGAATAACCGTTGCAGTATTATTTTTAATGTCCAGACTTTCTAAAACACAGGCCTGATTATTTTTTAAAATAATTACCGCAGGTAAAACAATACTGGGGACTTTATGTAGAGGCCGTTGAACAATATGAGATTTAAAACCAGCCCGTTTTGCGGCTCGAGAGAATAACTCTGGGGTTAAACGATTATCAACTAAAGGCAAGCCAGCTCTTAAGGCATCAGCAGAAAATGGATGATGTTCCAACTTGGTAAGGATAACCAAACTATCCAATAAGGGATCATCAATATGCTTGACATCACTATCGCCTAGAATGCTCTCATTGTCTTTAAAAACATCAAAATTTGTTAAAGTTGCTTGTTGTTCTGATTTTTTATTATTATTTATTATTTCTTCCACTGGTTTTCGTTCCTGTACGAGTTATATCGTAACATTATTAGCTAATCTGTTGAAGTATAGAGGAATCTATTACAAAAACATAGCTTCATGCTAATAAATGTTAGCAATGAATGATTCTTAAAAAAAGTATGCTTAATGGCATATTTTACTTCCAATAGTTTGTATCAATAGTAGATATAAAATACAATAGCTTTCTTCTAAACATCAGTATTTAAGTGAGAATATATAATGAGTGAAAATGATAGCATCCAAACAGATGCAGATAAGGTAAGTTATGGTTTAGGCTTGCAATTGGGTAACCAAATTGTAGAACAGTCCTTTAATGGCTTTAATCTTGATGCCCTGATTGTTGGCATAAAAGATATTTTTAACAATAAACCTTGTCGTTTTGAAGATGATGTAATGCAAAATGCATTTTCAGAAATTAACAAAATGGTCTCTTCTCAAAAAAATAAATCAGGTGATAAAAATCAAACAGAAGGACAAGAATTTTTAGTAGCAAACGCTAAAAAAGAGGGTATTTTAAGTACTGCATCCGGAATGCAATATGAAATTATGGTCGAAGGCAATGGCCCAATACCAACAGCAAGCGATACGGTGACTACTCATTACCATGGCTCCTTAATAAATGGCAGTGTATTTGATAGCTCAGTAAATCGTGGACAACCTGCAGAATTCCCAGTAAACGGAGTAATTAAAGGTTGGACAGAAGCATTACAGATGATGGAGGTTGGTTCTAAATGGCGTTTATTTATTCCACCTGAACTTGCTTATGGCGAGCAGGGAGCCGGTGCAGATATTGGCCCAAATACGACTTTAATTTTTGAGGTTGAATTATTAGCTATTAGCTAATAATTCACAGGTAACTAGTATGGAAAAACAATTAACAATAGTACGACCTGATGACTGGCATTTACACCTACGTGATGACGAAGCATTAAAAGATACTGTGCATCACACCAGTTTACGCTTTGCGCGTGCTATTGTTATGCCTAATTTGGCCGTACCCATTACCACTACCGATCAGGCGCAACAGTATCAGCAACGAATTGTTAAAAATATTCCTGCAGGGCATAATTTTACTCCACTAATGACGCTTTATTTAACCGATAAAACAGCGGTTGATGAGATTGTTAAAGCAAGCTCAAGTGGATTTATTAAAGGGGTAAAATTATACCCTGCAGGAGCTACAACCAATTCTGATGCAGGTGTTACCGATATTAAACATTGTTATAACGTATTAGAAGCAATGCAAAAATATCACTTACCACTGCTAATCCATGGTGAGACAACTTCCAGTGATATTGATATTTTTGACCGCGAAAAAGTATTTATTGATAAAATCCTGATACCCTTGCGAAAAGATTTTCCCGAACTAAAAATTGTTTTTGAGCACATAACCACAACAGATGCCGTAGAATATATAAATCAGGCAGATCAATTTCTGGCTGCTACTATTACCGTGCATCATTTATTAATGAATCGAAATGATATGTTAGTTGGAGGAATAAAGCCCCATTATTATTGCTTACCCGTGTTGAAAAAAAACATTCATCAATACGCTTTAATTAAGGCAGCATGCTCTGGATCAGAAAAATACTTTCTCGGAACCGATAGTGCTCCACATACACAACAAAATAAAGAATCAGCCTGTGGCTGTGCTGGCATGTTTACCTCAGCTGCGGCAATTGAGTTATATGCACAAGTGTTTGAGCAAGCAGATGCATTGGATAAATTAGAAAAATTTGCCAGTTTTAATGGGCCTGATTTTTACCAATTAGCCCGAAACAGCAAAACAATCACTCTACTACGCAAGGACTGGAAAATCCCAAATTCCTACCCACTAGGTAAAGATAAAGTTATTCCCTTATATAATGGGGAAACCATTCATTGGCAAATAATAGATTAAATAAAATGGCATTTGAAAACAAGATAATTGAAAAAAAATTAGTAGAAAATAACGTCTACCACAAACATATCTCAAAACGCTTTAGAAGTTACCTTCCAGTAGTTGTAGATGTTGAAACAGCAGGTTTTAATCCTAAAAAAGATGCCCTACTTGAAGTTGCGGTAGTGATTTTAAAAATGGATGAAGACGGAATGATGTATTGCGGTGAAACCTATTCAGAAAATATAACTCCCTTTGAAGGAGCAAATTTAGATGAAGCGGCACTAAAATTTACCGGTATTACTCCATTTAATCCCTTTCGTATGGAAAAAGATGAAAACACTGCCTTACGCGGTTTATTTGCACCTATTCGTAATGAAATAAAAGCAACCAAATGTACCCGTGCAATTTTAGTAGGGCATAATCCAACTTTTGATCTAAATTTTATTAATGCAGCCACAGAACGGAATAAAATTAAACGTAATCCATTTCATCAATTCAGTACTTTTGATACAGCAACTCTGGGTGGTCTGGCCTATGGGCAAACCGTTTTATCAAAAGCCTGTGAAGTAGCGGGGATGCGCTGGGATGATAGTCAGGCTCATTCAGCGAAATATGATACGGAACAAACCGCAGAATTATTTTGCCGAATTGTAAATCAGTGGGCTATGTTTGAAGGAATGTAAATATTAGTGACAATCAAATGCTCTATGCCATTGTTTAATTAGCTTAGAGCATTTAATAAAGAATAGAAGTCTTTAATTACTCACCTGCTTTAGCAACAGCAGCTTCTGCCATTTTCTTAAGCTCACCATTTTGGAACATTTCCAAAGTAATATCGCAACCACCTATGAGTTCACCATCTACATAAACCTGTGGAAATGTTGGCCAATCAGCATATCGAGGAAGGTTTTCAAAAATTTCAGGATCTTCAAGCACGTTAACATATGAGAATGCTACATCAGTTTGAATTAATGCTTGTACAGTACGCGAAGAAAATCCACAGGAAGGAAATTGTGGAGTTCCTTTCATAAAAATTACTACAGGACTATCCTTTACTGCTTTATCAATTCGTTCCATTACATCCATAAATCACCTCTTTTAGTTTCTAAATATTCAAATTACCCCTAGCAAATGGAGATAAGCAGAGATAAATTCAAGCTCAGTTAAGAAAACAATTAGAAAATTATAATAAAAAATATCTATATCCTATACTATATTTAATTTTGCTTATTAACTATCTGGAGCTATATATTTAAACTTACAAACCTCGTCGATAAGGCCGTTTGCAACTACGAGTAGTATCCAGCTGAATAATTTTAGTTGGAACAAAAACATCTATAGGGTCAACGCCTTCCATTTGCTCTTGTTCTTGATAAAATCCTTCAACACGAATATAAACATCATCTTTTAGCCTTAAATTTAGTTCTTTATACGCTTTAATCAGGTCATCAGCTAAGCCATCATCAGCTAAATAATGTTTCTTCTGTGTTTTACAATCAAAAAATTCAGCAATTCCTGCATAATAACGAAAGTTACCCGTATATCGTTGATTTTTTTGTTGAACAGTCACAGTGATACAACTTGTAAGTAATAAACTGCTCAACATTGAAACTAAAAAAATAAGTCTTTTCATTGGATTTAATATTGGATATTAATAATAGTTAATTAATTTACATATACTCTAATGAGTATCTTTTTTATGCTTTAAATCTACTGGCTGGGGTGATTGTTTTGATGTCTGAGCAATCACTTCTTCTTTAGCTAGTATATATTCTTTAATTTTTTTTGCATGTTTCATTTCAGGATCCAGTTTAATAGCCTGCTCTGCCATTACTTTTGCCATAGAATATTTGGATTGATGTAAATAGGCAATGCTTAGAGCAGCAAATAATTTTGGATTATCTGGATCATGATTAATAGCATCCTGATACGCTCCAATAGCTTTTAAGGTTTTATTATTGGCAAGATACATATTTGCCAAATTAGCATAATTCTTTTTATTTTCTGGCTCATCATTAATCGCTTTGAGCATTTTAGCTTCATATTCAGCCGATTTTTTTTGTTTTTCTGACCAAAAAGGCTGAGCTGTTTTTGATGCTAAACCACTATGGGCGGCATTCATTTTATCATATGATGTTTGATTAGACATAGCTAACTGATATTTAACTGTAGCAGGCATTTCAGCCATAACTATTGAACTCATCATTGAACAGAGTGTGATTAATAAGCCTGTTAATTTAATTTTAGTTATCATCTTATTTTAGTCTCTTCATTTAGTATCTATAAAATAGGTTCATAAAAAAAGCCCTCCTACCTAAAGAGGAAGAAAGGCCTTATTTTACCAATAAATATTCAGTTATTTACTGTACATTTCCTTGGCATCTTCTACTGCTCTTTTACGAATTTTCTTTTGCTTATCTGACATTTTGTTCAGGTACCATTTGTGGTTATCACTGTTCAAAACAGCATCTATGCCAGCATAAAGTTTTTTAGCTGCATCGGTATGTTTGTTTTCATTATCCTTAGCAATCCGTTTAAGTTCAGGAATAAACTTATTATAGAAATGCTTGGCAACTTCATAGGTACCATGCCAATGCGTAATATCTGGTGCCATCATAGATGCTCCCATTCTCATACGACGACCTTCATGGTGCCAAAGTTCAAACCAGATCCAGTCAATTTTATTACTGAATTTAGCTGGTTTTAATAAAGGTTTAGCAAGCTTCATTAGTGACTTACCTGGTTTAGCAAATTTCTCACCATATAATTCAATAATGCCATCATATTGCACATAGAAGTTATCAATATAATCTTCAGTATGGCAAGCAGAACAAACATCTTTCATATTGTCACGGCGCTCTTCCCATTTAATATTTTGGCTAGGTGAACCCATTTTTTTATCCGTTATTTCAGGACGAACAGAAATAGGAGGTCTATTATTCCAGGAGATACGCAAACCTACATTATGATTAACTTCTTGCTTACGTGTTGCACCCATATGACATGTGGAACAGGTTGGACCAGTAAAATAATCTTCACCTGGAACCCACTTAGGATTTTCCATATTCATTTTATGCTTATTAGCTGCATATTGAATACCGTGCTTAGACTCTTCATAGATTTCACGTTGAGGATGATCGGGCCCCATGTGACATTTACCACAAGTTAAAGGCTCACGAGCCTGGGCAACAGAGAATTCATGGCGAGCATGACAGGAACTACATGCACCTTTAGAGCCATCTGGGTTGATTCGACCAATACCAGTATTTGGCCAGGTAGCTGGATCTAAAGAACCGTCTTTATTAACTTTAACTTCAGAGCCATGACATTGCCAACAACCAGCAACAGCAATTGCAGAATTACCTTCAGGGAATCCTTCCGTAACCATTGCACTATTACCTTCAACGACTTCCGCTAACAAGTTGTCTAAAGAAGCCATAATACGGCCAGCTTTAGCATGATGAGATTCTTCTGTCTGTCTCACTTCTTTTTCATGACAGCTTGAACAGTCTTTTGGTGAAACAATAATAGAAATGAGTTTTTCTTTACCCTTCTTACCATGCATATAACCATCTTTATCACCTTCATCGGCAGCATGACACTCATAACAACCTACTTTTGCCCGGTAATGTTTACTTGCTCCCCACTGTTGAACAATACCCGGATTATTTTTTTTATGACAAGCAATACATTGCTTTGAATTTTCAGAAAACTCCTTTGGTGCTTCTTTAACCGATGCATTTGCCATACTTGTCAGCATAACAAAACATGCAATTAAAAAAGCATACGATGTTTTTATCATTTAATTCCCCTTATAAATTAATAACCACGCATTAGCCTGATTTATCTAAAGCACTATTTTATACAGCACTCATAGAAAGCATTCTATATAAAAGGAATAAACAGCTCTTGACCTAGATCAATTCCGGCTATTTTTTTATTTTTATAGCATTATTTATTAAATATCCTAACATTTGCTCTCTTTATTTATAAAATCAACCAGCTTATCTTTTTGCAAAATTTTTACGGTGCGTTTATCACTTGAAATTATGCCTATATCAGCAAAAAAATGTAGTGCTCGCGAGAAGGTTTCAGGCTTCATTGATAACCTGGAGGCAATGGTATTTTTGGGAATATCAAAGGAATAAGTCAATGAAGAATGCATATCACAACAGCGCAAAATATAAGAGGCTACCCTGCTCTTGGTACTATGAAAAGAGAGTTCATCAATTTGTTTAACCAGTTGGTGGATGCGATGACTGAAGTCCCCCAGTAAGTGGAATGCAGCTCCGTCCGATGAGGTAACAAGTTGAAGGTATTTTTTAGCATCAATAGCAATTACTGTAGTTTTTATTACTGCTACAGCACGTACAGGATATTCCGGTTTATCAATAAACATTAAAGATTCAGCAAAAAAGTTCTCTTTTTGCATAATTTCTATAACCGTTTCATTGCCATCCTCAGAAACATTCGATAATTTAATTATTCCAGATAAAATAAAATAAAAATACTTATATGGCTGTCCTTGTTGAAACAAAACCATATCCGTCTCTAAATTTATCTGGCTGGTCATTTTATCTAAATGCTCTAATTCTTTTTCATTAAAAGCTTTAAACATTATGGTTTTATGTAACAATTTCATCATAAATTTACCGACCTTTTTTATACAAAAAACATAAAATAAATACACATTTAAATTTATTTTAGATCATTTTAATGATGATCCCCCTTTTTTAGGGTATCACATAAATTCTTTAAAGGAAGGATAAGAGGCGAGTATTTTTTCAACTCTCCTTACAATATAAAGAGAAAAGAGAGAGAAAAAATAGGATGTTTTTTGAAAAAATTAAACCTTAATCAGGAAATTTTAGTGCTCCCTGGTGGCATTAAACTCCACCTCTGGCCAGCGTTCCATGGCCAAATTTAAATTCACTCGAGTGGGCGCGATATAGGTTAGATCCCCTCCTCCATCAATCGCCAGATTATTGCTTAATTTTTTTTGAAATTCTTCAAAACGCTTTTTATCATCACAACTAACCCAACGAGCAGTTTGTACATTTACATTTTCAAATTCACAATCCACCTTATATTCATCCTTAAGGCGTTGTTTAACCACATCAAATTGTAAAATACCAACAGCTCCAAGAATCAAGTCATTATTCGTTAAGGGCTTAAATAATTGGGTTGCACCTTCTTCACTTAATTGTTCCAGACCTTTTTTTAAGGCTTTCATTTTCATTGGATCTTTTAGTCGTGCCCGTCTAAATAACTCTGGAGCAAAATTGGGAATACCTGTAAATTTTAAATCTTCACCCTGAGTAAAGGTATCACCAATACGGATTGAACCATGATTATGCAAACCAATAATATCACCTGAATAAGCATTTTCTACCTGTTCTCGTTCTTGTGCCATAAACGTGATGGCATTAGAAATTTGAATGTCCTTGCCAATACGTACATGTTTCATCTTCATGCCTTTTTTATATTGCCCAGAACAAATACGCATAAAAGCAATACGATCACGATGATTAGGATCCATGTTTGCCTGTATTTTAAAGACAAATCCCGTCATTTTCCCCTCATTTTCTTCAACTTTACGGCTTATTGTAGATCTTGCCTGTGGTGCTGGGGCAAATTGAGAAAAGGCATCCAGTAATTCATCAATACCAAAATTATTAATTGCCGAACCAAAAAATACTGGGCTAAGTTCTCCTGCTAAAAACATTTCTAAATCAAATTCATTACTGGCTCCACGCACCAGCTCAATATCATCACGTAGTTCTTGTGCCTGATCACCTAATAATTCATCTAAACGGGGGTTATCTAAGCCATCAATTTGCTCACCTGTCTGAATTTTACCCCCATGAGTAGCACTGAATAGGTGTACTTTATCTTCATATAAATGGTAAACCCCTTTAAAGCGTTGCCCCATTCCAATAGGCCAGGTCATAGGCGCGCATAAGATATCCAATACATTTTCAACTTCATCTAATAATTCAATAGGCTCTTTGCCTTCTCTATCTAATTTATTAATAAAAGTTAAGATAGGCGTAGCACGCAAACGGCAAACTTCCATTAATTTAATGGTACGTTGCTCAACTCCCTTGGCTACGTCAATTACCATCAACGCGGAATCTACAGCCGTTAGAGTACGATAGGTATCTTCAGAAAAATCCTCGTGTCCTGGAGTGTCTAATAAATTAATAATATTATCTTTATAAGGAAACTGCATAACTGACGAAGTTATTGAAATACCACGCTCTTTTTCCATAGACATCCAATCAGAGGTTGCATGGCGTGCAGCTTTTCGGCCTTTAACGGTACCTGCTAATTGAATAGCTCCGCCGTATAATAAAAGCTTTTCAGTGATGGTTGTTTTACCCGCATCAGGGTGGGAGATAATCGCAAAAGTACGACGTTTGTTAATTTGTTCTTCTAGTGGGCTCAATGACATAATTAAAATCTATTAATATTTATGTAGGTATATATCCGTGATACTCGGTTCAGTTGAGTATTTCTATAATTATAAAAATTGCGCTATTATACCCCTTATCATTTTTTTTATATATCCAGTTTTTAAAACAAAAAAACACAATTAAGAGTCATTTTATATTTATATTCTAATTAATTTCCATAGCAAAAAGATATGCATCTTCACGTTTATTATTGGCTGGATAATAACCTCGCCTAATACCTAATTCATTAAAACCATAGTTTTGATAAAGAGCGATAGCCACTTTATTTGAGGCTCTTACTTCTAAAAATATTTGCTTTGCTTTGAGTTTTTTAGCTTCCCCCAGTAAAAAATTTAATAATTTTTTACCATGACCTTGCTTCTGAAAACTTGATTTTATACAAATATTCAGAACATGGCATTCTGCGGCCGCAGCAGAAATCATTGCATAGCCTAATAATTCTTGCTGTTGTTTTAATAAATAACCATGATAGTTAATAGTGGATAAGCAATCACGAAAGATACCTTCAGACCAGGGAAAATCATATTCAGTATTCTCTATTTCCATTATCAGAGGCAAATCAGATTGTGTCATTTTTTGATATTCGAGCATTTTAAGATTAAAACCTATATATTTTTATCTGCTAATAGAGCTGAAATTTTTATCCAGTTTTGTAATGCCCTGGCTTTAAATAATGGATTGCGGTATAAAAAAGCAGGATGAAAAGTTGGGATAACAGGAATTGAGGTAATCGAAAACAATGAATTTTTCAGGGTAAAAGTTTGCCCTTGTATTTGTTCCAGAGCCTTATCATTGATACTTTCTTCAAGTAGCTTATTAAAGTTCAGGGGGCCAAGAGTAATGATTAGATCGGGACTAATTGCCAACAATTCCTGTTTTAAAAAAGCCACACAATTATTTATTTCCTGATCAGAATTATCTCCCGGTTCACCTGGAAAGGGTTTTAAATCTGAACATTTTAATACTGAACTGATATAAATATTAGCATCTAATTTTACGGCCTTAAAAATAGACATTAATAGAGAGAGATATGCTTTGCAGATAAAATTGTCTTGTTGGTATTCTTGAGCTGTTGGTGTATCCACCAACAATAGAATGGTTTTAGCCTTATCTTTTAAGTAATTTAGATGCTGCATGCTTAAAGAAACATTTCCACCTTTTCTTTGCTCACAAAGGTGGCAGCTTTTAATTTTTTTTGATAAAGCTATTAATTCATATGGCTCAGAATTATCTATAACATGCTGAGTTGAAGTATTTCCACTAGTTGTTTGTGTTGCGCCAAGGTTTTCCATATTGGTAACTTTTGCTTCTGTAATTGTATTATTAATTACAGGATTTTCTAGCAAAGGAATAATTTCTTCGATAGGAGGAGGAATAGGTATCTCTTCCAGGTGGATTTCGTCCGTTAAATTTTGTTCTAGCGGGAGGGGCCTAGTTTGAGCTACTTCTATAATATTTTGCTTTATGGCTGTATAAGAAGTGGTAGTGGGTATATCTTCAGGGCTTGCATCAAATTGAAGCAGTCCAGCAGGAATTAAGTTAACTCCCTTATCTAGCGATTGATTGGATGTGTCTATATGCTGCTCTTTTAAGCACCACATAGGCAATCCCATCACATTTAAATAATATTTCTGAGCATTAGGTTCAAGCATAATTCAAAAATATTTTAACTCTTTGAATAGATCTCAGAACCAGTTTCTTTAAATTGTGCTGCTTTTTCTGCCATGCCTTCTTCTACAGCAATATTCAAATCGGTAAAACCTTGTTTGGCAGCATAATCTCTCACATCCTGAGAGATTTTCATAGAACAGAAACTGGGCCCACACATAGAGCAGAAATGCGCCACTTTATGTGCCTGCTTAGGCATTGTTTCATCATGAAATTCACGTGCTTTTTCAGGATCCAGCCCCAGATTAAACTGATCTTCCCAACGAAACTCGAAACGTGCTTTAGACATAGCATTATCACGTACTTGTGTTCCAGGAAATCCTTTAGCTAAATCAGCAGCATGAGCAGCTAATTTATAGGTAATAATACCTTCTCTAACGTCGGCTTTATTAGGTAAACCCAAATGTTCTTTTGGTGTTACATAACATAACATTGCCGTTCCATACCAACCGATCTGAGCCGCTCCAATAGCAGAGGTAATATGGTCATAAGCAGGAGCAATATCTGTAGTTAATGGCCCTAAAGTATAAAAAGGTGCTTCATCACAAACATCAAGCTGGATCTCCATATTTTCTTTAATCATATGCATCGGTACATGACCTGGCCCTTCGATCATTGTTTGCACATCGTGCTTCCAGGCAATTTGACATAACTCACCTAAAGTTCTTAACTCACTTAATTGTGCTTCATCATTAGCATCCGCGATAGAACCTGGACGTAAGCCATCACCTAGAGAAAAGGCTACATCATAGGCTTTCATAATTTCACAAATTTCTTCAAAGTGAGTGTAGATAAAGCTTTCCTGATGGTGTGCCAGACACCATTTAGCCATAATAGAGCCACCTCGAGAAACAATTCCTGTTAAGCGTTTAGCGGTGAGTGGTACATAGCGTAATAATACTCCCGCATGGATAGTAAAATAATCCACACCCTGCTCAGCCTGTTCAATCAATGTATCTCTAAATAACTCCCAGGTTAAATCTTCAGACTTACCATTTACTTTTTCTAAAGCCTGATAGATAGGGACGGTTCCAATGGGCACAGGCGAGTTACGAATAATCCATTCACGTGTTTCATGAATATTTTTACCAGTAGAAAGATCCATCAGGGTATCTCCACCCCAACGTGTTGACCAGACCATTTTCTCTACCTCTTCTACAATAGAAGAGCTCAGTGCGGAGTTACCAATATTAGTATTTACTTTAACCAGAAAGTTACGACCAATAATCATTGGCTCAATTTCGGGATGATTAATATTCGCAGGAATCACCGCCCGGCCCCTAGCAACTTCGCTACGAACAAATTCTGGAGTAATTTCATCTGGAATCTCTGCTCCAAAATCGTTACCCGGGTGCTGAGGATATGAGCGCATTAATGCAGATTCTTTAAATTGCTGTAAGTTCATATTCTCACGAATAGCAATATATTCCATTTCTGGAGTAATAATTCCCTGACGAGCATAATGCATCTGGCTTACATTTTTACCTGCTAGCGCTTTACGAGGTAAATGGAGGTGTTCAAAACGAAGGTGTGACAGGGAAGGATCATTTTGCCTTTTTAACCCATATTCAGATGAGAGGGTCTCTAGCTTTTCAGTGTCATTACGCTCTGATATCCAATTTTCACGTAATAGGGGTAAGCCCTTTAATAAATCAATTTCAATTTCAGGATCGGTATAAGGTCCAGAAGTATCATAAACAGGTATGGGCGGGTTTTGTTCAACTCCACCATTAGTTTCTGTTGCAGCCTGGCTAATCTCTCTTATTGCTACACGTAAATCTGGGCGAGAGCCCTGAAGATAAACCTTTTTAGAGCCAGAAAATGGCTTAGTTACATCATTAGATAATCGGCTGGTATCTTCAATAAAATCTTCAGGTATGGCACTCATATAAACTTTCCTTAAAATTGGCAATAGCAAATGCCGATTATAAACGATATAAGGGCAACTAAAAAGCTCAATAAATTTAAAGCTAAAATTTTTATGATTTTCAGTGCTTATTTCTCTTTATTATCCAAATCAAATCAGTTGAATTGTAACGACTTTAAATAAAGTGCAGAAGATTAAGTATTTATTTAGGGTTATATCTTTTTTGATATAACTTAGAACTTTGTAAGGGAGATTTATAGGGTTTTAACTGATATCGTTTAGTATAATTTTTTACAGAAGACTGTTTTTTTCTAACTATAGTTTGTGGGCGAGCAGTTTCATTTTTAAACTGTTTTGATTTTATAGTTTGTTTTGAATAGTTTGCTTGCTTTTTATATTTTATCTTCTGCTTATAGAAAAATTCCTGTTGCAACGCTTCTTCAGCAGCATTTTCCAATATTACATCATCCCAGTCATCCACTATTTCATCAGCAATATCCATTGATGGTTCTGCTGTAAGAGAGCCTATTGGCATGAAAATAGAAACAATTATCAAATAAATTAGATATTTTATTATTAATTTAGCCGTTATCATATAAACTATATAGTTATATTTAGAGTAAATACAATCCTAAGAAAATGCACGAAAGAGTAACTAACTGAATGAAAAAACTAAATAATAAATGCATTAAAAAGGCCAATCAGGATCTTGCTAAATACTCTATAAATGGAGTATTTGTTTATCTAATGAGCTGGTTACTTATTAGCAATTTTTCAAGCATATCTTCATATAATTTTCAGTTAGTTTATGCGGTAGGTTTTTCCTTATTAATTATTGGTGTACTACGTTTATTACTGGTTCATTATTTTGAACCATTATATAACCATAATCCCAAGCAATGGCAATGGTTTTTTTCCCTGGGCATGATAGCTTCTGCTGCACTATGGAGTTTATTTACTACCTGGGCATTTTCCCAGGTTGGGCTAACCATTGAAGGCATTATTATCTTGCTACCACTTATTATGTTTAGCTCGGGAGGCATTATTAGCCTTTCTCCTAATAAAAAGCTATTAATCGCCTATTTAGGCATTCTAACTATCCCCCAGGTGGTCTTTTTTATCTCTATAGCAACAACACATTCTTATGTTATTAGCTTTATGTTTACGGTTTTTGAAATATTTTTATTGAAAATGGGGATTCAGATTCATGAGAACTATTGGGAGTTATTAAAAAGCAGTGAAGATAATGTACGACTCTATGCAAAAGTTTTTGAAAACAGCGGTGAAGCTATTTTAATTACCGATAGCGACAATAAAATCATCAGCATTAACCAGGCTCTGAATAATGATATGGGTTATAGCTTAGAGGAGCTGTTAGGGAAAACACCCAGTATTTTAAAATCAGAATTTACTCCACAACAAACCCATCAGGAAATGTGGGATTCGTTAAAAAAAACAGGTTTCTGGCAAGGCGATTTATGGGATAAATCAAAAGATGGTAAAAGCCTTCCAAAATGGGCGGTTATCTCCGCTATACATAATGAAAAAGGTGAACTGACTAATTATATTGCCAGTTATACCGATCTAAGTAAAAGAAAAGATGCAGATGATCAAATCCATCAACTTGCTCACCATGATGCATTAACAGGTCTATTAAATAGAAGGTCATTAGAAAATAGAGCCAAACAAGCTCTTTTAACTGCCAAACGTGATAAAAACCATCTTGCCATTATTTTTATTGATATGGATCGCTTTAAAATTATTAATGATACCAAGGGGCATGATGTAGGAGATGGCCTATTAATTGAAGTTGCTAAACGCCTGACTAGTTGTGTACGTGAATGTGATGTGGTAGCACGCCAGGGTGGTGATGAGTTTGTAGTAGTATTAACCGCATTGGATGATGCGCTAATATCCAGTGCTATTGCTGCTTTCATTGTACATTCTCTTGGGCAGCCTTATCAAATAAAGGGACATACTCTGCATTCAACACCCAGTTTAGGCATTAGTATCTATCCCAATGATGGTGAAGAGATTAATCTTTTGCTTAAACATGCTGATACCGCAATGTACCACGCCAAAGAAAGCGGACGAAACAATTATAAGTTTTTTACTCAGAAAATGAATACTATAGTAGCAGAACGAGCTATTTTAGAAAATGAACTGCGCCTTGCTTTACAAGAAAAGCAATTTGTACTGTTTTACCAACCAAAAATTTCTGGAGGAACAGGACTGGTTTGTGGCTTTGAAGCTCTGGTTCGCTGGTTACACCCCGAGCGCGGATTAGTTTCACCTGATATATTTATTTCCATTTGCGAAGAAACTCGGCTAATCAATCCACTGGGTGATTGGGTTATAGAAGAAGCCTGCCAACAATTAGAAAAATGGCATAAACAAGGTTATACCACTCTAACTATGGCAATTAATCTCTCATTACAGCAATTCCAGACCCAGGGGTTTATTCTAGGAATAAAAGAAAAACTGCAAAATCGGAGCTTTGCTTCTGAACAAATTGAATTTGAGATTACCGAATCAACAGCTATGTTTAACCCCAAAATGATTATTGAAAAACTTAAAGCCTTAAGAGAATTAAATGTGCAACTTGCTATTGATGATTTTGGTACGGGGTACTCTTCCCTGGCTTTTTTAAAACGCCTGCCCATTCAAATTTTAAAAATTGATAGAACCTTTGTAAGCAATTTAGAAAATGATGAAAGTGATGCAAAGATCAGTGCTGCAACCATATCTCTTGCCCATAGTCTCGGTTTAGAAGTGGTTGCAGAGGGCGTTGAAAATGTTACCCAGGAGAATTTTTTAGTCGAACATCATTGCGAATATTTACAAGGATATTTATTTAGTAAACCCTTACCCGTTCATGAAGCAACGATTTTTATACAACAATCGTTAAACATATGCACCAGCACAAAAACCTGATGACCATGCCCATTGAAAATTATAACCTCCTAACCAGCCAGTAACATCCAAAACTTCACCAATAAAAAACAACTGAGAAACTTTTTTACTTTCAAAAGTTTTAGAAGAAAATTCATCACAATCCACACCGCCTCTGGTTACTTCTGCAATACGATACCCCTCACTACCAGAGGGAATAATAGTCCATTGCTGTAAACTCTTTACAATAGATTCTATTTCCTTTGTCGTGCATTGTTTTATGGGTTTATTAGTTGCGTATAATTCTAACCACAACAAAACTAAACGCTTGCTTAATAATTCATTTAATAAAGTTTTTAATTCTGCTTTAGGCCGACTGATTTGCCAATCCAATATTTGCTGATAAAGATCCATGTCAGGTAGTAGATTTATAGTAATACTATCTCCTGGCTGCCAATAATTTGAGATTTGTAAAATAGCGGGACCGCTCAGCCCTTTATGAGTAAAAAGTATATTTTCTCTAAAACTCTGCTGATTACATGAAACTAAACTATCCACGGAGATACCCGCAAGTGTTTTTGTATGGTTTAAAATCCTGGTTTCCAGGCAAAGAGGGACTAGAGCGGCCTGAGGTTTAATTATATTTAGATTAAATTGTTTGGCTAGTTGTAAGCCATAATCACTGGCTCCCATTTTAGGGATAGAAAGTCCACCCGTCGCAACCACTAATGACTCGGCACTTAGTGGCCCTTTTGAGCTTTGTAAATAAAACTTATCTTCTTTAATTACTTGCTTAATAGAACATTCTGTTTTTATTTCCACCCCTGCTTGTTCACATTGGCTTAATAAGAGTTGTAAAATTTCGCTGGATTTACCTGTGCAAAAAAGCTGGCCTAATTTTTTTTCCTGATATGGAATAAAATTTTTATCTAACATTGCCATAAAATCATATTGACTATAACGACTTAAAGCAGATTTACAAAAATAGGGATTATTCGAAAGGTAATTTTCTGACTCAATATATAAATTAGTAAAATTACAACGCCCGCCA
Organism: Pseudomonadota bacterium; assembly: GCA_045047105.1. Taxonomy (GTDB): domain Bacteria; phylum Pseudomonadota; class Gammaproteobacteria; order GRL18; family GRL18; genus JADGAU01. Next base: position 29,017 of record JASFYQ010000185.1, read on the forward strand.
CCAGAAACCAGGATTTTTTTTCCAGGGGATTTATTGTGATCCACAACAAGTACTTTTCTACCTCTTTCAGCAGCACTTATTGCACACATTAATCCGGCAGCACCAGCACCAATAATAATAACCGGGTAAAAATTTTGTTCACTCATAAACTGTTTATAATATACTAACCAGGAGAAAGACTGTAATTTTTAATAAAAGCATGCTTTAATTATCTTAAAATAATCGTTAAGATTATATACTATCATTAATATTTCAAGCCAACTCATTCTTATAATAAAAGGGTAAAATTTTATGTCTATAAAAATTGGTATTATAACCGTTTCCGATCGTGCCAGTGCGGGTGTTTATGAAGACCTTTCAGGTCAGGCCATAATTGATACCCTTAATGATTATTTAAGTTCTAGCTGGGAGCAAGTCTATCAGGTAATTCCTGATGAGCAAGAGATTATTGAACAAACCATAGTTGAGATGAGTGATGAGGATAATTGTTGTTTAATCGTTACCACTGGTGGTACAGGGCCAGCAGTTCGAGATATTACTCCAGAGGCAACTGAAGCCGTTTGCCAGAAAATGCTGCCAGGTTTTGGGGAGCTTATGCGCCAGGTTAGTCTGCAATATGTAGCCACTGCAATATTGTCCCGCCAAACAGCAGGTATTAGACATAAAACTCTGGTAGTTAATTTGCCTGGTAAACCAAAATCGATTCGTGAGTGTCTGGATGCAGTTTTCCCTGCTATTCCCTATTGTATTGATCTTTTAGAGGGGCCATTTTTAGAATGTAATGAAGAGGTTATAAAACCATTTAGACCTAAACAAAAATAATATCCCTAACCAGCGTCTATCCATAAACTAAAAAAGGAAACATTATGCACACATTTAATAAAATAAATACTATGGCTGGTTTTTTATTTATTAGTCAATTTGCCATAAGCACAAATATGAGTGCCGATACCACTTTGCACTTTAACAAAAAAGCAGAGCAACATTCCTCACAGAGTAATAGTATTTATATTAAAGATGGCAAAATACATTTTTCTGAAGCACCGGGAAAAGACAGTGAATATAGTATTTATGATAGCAATAACAATAAATTAATTCATATTAATCCTGCTCAGCGCGCTTATATTGAAGTGGATCAAAATACTATAGATCAACAAATGTCGTCCATGAAACAACAAATGGAACAAATGATGGCCCAGATGCAAGAGCAAATGAAAAATATGCCTCCTGAGCAGCGCAAAATGATGGAGCAAATGATGGCTCAGCGTGGGGTAACACCTGGTAAAATGCCTGGAATGATGCCACAAATGCCTAAAAAAGAGCAATATAATACCAATAAAACGGATGTAATTGCAGGAGTAAAATGTAATATTATTGAAATGAGAATTGGCTCGCAGCGAATAGAAGAATTATGCATAGCTAACGAAAACCAGTTTGCAATTGATGCAAGTGACAAACAAACCATAAAACAAATGCAAATATTCATTAATAAAATGGCACAAAAAGCCAGCTCTTTATCTGGACAAGAATCTGCCACAAAACAATTTGATGGTGTACCTATAAGAACCAGGCAGTATAATGAAATAGGCAAGTTAGAGTCTGAAACTATTTTGGTTTCAGTCTCTAACCAGGCTATAAGTAGTGGTATGGTTTCTATACCTGCGGGTTATAAAAAACAAAGCATGCCGCGCGCTTTTTAATTTCTGGTTGTTTGATAAAGCAGTTTACTTACTGACATATTACTACTCGCATGCAAGTAGTAATATAAAGTTTTATTCTATGAGTTTGATCCAGTAAATAAATTTATGATTTTTTTCCCAAAACCCATTTCATTATTCTGTTCTTCAAGTTCTTTTTTTCGCTTTTTATCTCGGGCATCAAGGATTTTTTTGGTTTTTTTGGCAATACTTACAATTTCACTAAAGGTTTCCGAATCTTTTAGTTGAGTTGTATTGGATATTTTTTTTCCTGATTCATTACGATAAGAAATCGGATTTTGTATAATAAGAGGAACAATTTTTTTCATTTGCTTAAAATTTAGGGTAATACTATTAATTTTTTCTACACTTTTTGCCAGGTCGATTTCTTTTTTTATTCCAATCAAAAATTCTGCATTTACAATGCCACCCATTCCTTCATGATAAAAAAGAACATTCTCTCTCAGTTTTTTAATATGATCAAAATTTTCACGCACCAGTTCAAGCTGTAAAAGAGTTTTGCTTGCTTGCCGCTCTTTCTCCAGGGAATTAATATATATTTCATTCATCCAGCCCTCTTCTCTTCTACGAGGAATATCATCCTCAAGCTCAAGGTACATATCTCTAAACTCTTTATAGTTTAAATTTATTCCCGTTAGCATATCCCATCGTATTTGCTCCGTTAAACCTGGAAAAAGCAAACTATTAGTCTCTTCATCTAAGCGCTTTAATTTAGTTTGAATTTTTTCCCTTTGTTGTTCATCTTCTTCTTTATTTAGATCCTTTTTATTTATTTTAATCAGTTCGTTAATTTTTCTCTGCAATTCATTATGCTTTCTTGCCTCAGCCAAAAATATTCTAATTCTTGGTTTGTCCCTTGCTATTTCTCTTAAAAATTCACGGGTACTGGAGTTTATTACTGTATACAGTTTTTCTTCTTCCTGGAATTCAGCCTTGCTAAGCTGCTCCAGGAATTTTTCCTTTAAGAACAGTTCTTCTGAACTCACTTCTGGAAAACTAACTCCCATATCCCGAAGAATATTCATTGTATTTTCCACATAGGGAGTACTTAAAACATTTTGAAGAGCAATACGTATTCTTGCAATAGTTGGGAAAATATTTTTCTCAATTATTGATTTAACCTGCTCTTGTTTTACATCAGAAGAGGCTATTTTTTTGTCATTTTGATCATTATTAGACATTTGAACATACTAAATTTATTAAAAGAAAAAATTAACCTATAACTACTTATTTTTTGCTAAAAAATCGGCTAAATCTTTAATTTTTCCATCCGTTTAGTCGCTTCAATTACATTGTCTCTATGACCAAAGGCACTAAAGCGTACATAACCTTCTCCACCAGGGCCAAAACCCGCTCCTGGAGTAGTAACAATATGAGCATTTTCTAAAATAAAGCTAAATGCCTGCCATGAATCCATAGATTCAATTTTTACCCAGATATAAGGAGCATTTTCTCCACCATAGGTAGTAAATCCATAACTATCTAATGCAGTTTTAATAATTTTGGCATTTTCCATATAATAATCCACCAATTCACGCATTTCACTCATGCCCTGGTCATTTAAAATATTAATAGTTGCAGTTTGGATAATATTCGACGCTCCATTAAAAACAGTAGTCATAATACGGTTCCAATCTGCATGTACTGATGAGCTATCATCAAATTTTAGTTCTTTAGGAACAACCGTCCAGCCCAGGCGAACACCTGTATAACCAAAGGGTTTAGAGAAAGAACAAACCTCTATAGCAACTTCTTTAGCTCCATCTATTTCATAAATAGATTTTGGCAAATCCGGATCGCTAATAAATTCAGCATAAGCGGCATCAAAAATAATTATCGAACCATTGTCTTTGGCAAATTGTACCAGTTCAGTCAACTGCTCTTTAGTTGCCACTGCTCCAGTTGGATTATTTGGTGAACAAAAATAGATTAGGTCGGCTTTTTCAAAAGTGGGGAAAAAATTATTTTCAGCCGTACATTTCATATATACAATATTATCAAACTGATCATTATCCGAATTATATGAACCTGTTTGCCCCATAATTACGCTACTGTCTACATAAACTGGGTACGATGGGTCTTGAACTGCAACCGTTGCATCTTCACCAAATAACATTTGAATACGACCGGTATCACATTTAGCTCCATCAGAAACAAATACTTCATCCGCATCAATAAGGCCATTGGAGTACATTTTTTCTGCAATTTTCTCTCTTAATGCAGTCATACCCTGCTCATCACCATAACCAGAATAACCTTCCTGAGTCCCCATGCTGTCAGCCGCATCTTTTAATGCTTTTACAACACTGGGTTGAAGTGGTTCAGTGGTATTGCCAATGCCTAAACTAATAATCTGCGCATCTGGGTTATTTGCTATAAATTCATTTTTTCTACGGTTAATCTCTGGAAAAAGATATCCCGCTTGTAATTTTGCTAAATTTTTATTTCTTTGTACCATTTTTATTCCTTATAAAAGCACTAAACGCTATAAGTATTAAGATGCTATCCGACTCATTTAGAGACAGACATAGCTTAGTCTAATCTAAAATTTTTCTATTTGTTCAAAATCCAGAGTGGCAAAATAATCATCTAATGTTTCTGCTCTGCGAATTTCAACTACAGATTGATCTTCTCTTAATAATAATTCTGCTGAACGTAGTTTACCATTGTAATTAAATCCCATCGAGTGCCCATGTGCTCCTGCATCATGAATAGCAAGTATATCGCCTGCTACAATTTCTGGCAGCTCTCTATTAATGGCAAATTTATCATTATTTTCACATAATGAACCGGTTACATCATAAAGGTGAGCATTTTTTTGCTGCTCCTTACCCATTGCACTAATGTGATGATAAGCACCATATAATGCAGGACGCATTAAATTAGCCATAGTGGCATTCGTTCCAACATAGTCTTTATAGGTATGTTTCATGTGGATTACATCAGTTACCAGATAACCATATGGCCCGGAAATTACTCTGCCACATTCCATATAAATCTTAAGCGGGTCGAGATCATTAGCGGCAATTAATAGCTGATACTGCTTCATTACCTGCTCTGCAACATAATCATAATCAACTGCTTTTTCTTCAGGTAAATAAGGTACTCCAATACCACCACCCAGATTTACAAACTCTAACTTAAGCCCTAGTTGCTCTTTTAACTGCACCGCCAGTTCAAATAACATTGTGGCGGTTTCTACAAAAAAGTCAGCATTTAGTTCATTGGAAATAATCATAGTGTGTAAACCAAAACGTTTAACACCCTTTTCCATACACATTTTATAGCCTGCAAATAATTGCTCACGGGTAAAACCGTATTTAGCCTCTTTAGGGTCGCCAATAATAGCATTGCCTTCACGTTCCGGGCCGGGGTTATAACGGAAACAAATCAACTCAGGTAATCCGCCCTGATTATTTAAAGCCTGTTCTAAATAGTCTATATGAGCAATATCATCGAGATTAATAATGGCTCCCAGTTGCCGCGCTTTTTGATATTCGTTTTGCTCGGTATCATTTGAGGTAAACATAATATCTTCCCCAATAATTCCCACTTTTTCAGATAGGATTAATTCTGCAATGGAAGAACAATCTGCTCCAAAACCTTCTTCATTTAAGATCTTCATAATAATCGGGTTAGGAGTAGCCTTGACCGCAAAATATTCTTTAAATCCTGGAAAAACACTAAATGCTTTTTTAAACTTACGCGCATGCTCTCTTAAACCTTTTTCATCATATAAATGAAAAGGAGTGGGATAAGTTTTTTTAATGTCGGTTAATTGTTGTTTTGTGAAGGGTAGGTTTTTTGTCATTGTTGTATTTTTCAATATTCAGTTTGTAAAAAGTTAACAGGGAGTAATTATTTATCAGCTTACTCTAAACAAATTTCCAAGTCTACCGATATGCTATATGGGCTAAAGTTTCTTCAAGCTATAACGCTAGAATAGTAATTATCCTCATTTAATGTGGAGTTTCATTATAGCAATTACAAGCATTGCAGAAACTTCAAAGATAAGCCACAAAGATAGCCTCAGTTTATCATCCTCTGCAATAGAAATAACTACTGGAAATCAAGATAATAGTGAAAACAAAAATCAAAGTAATAATCTATTTTTTGTACAAAGCTTAAAGAATAGTTTGTTTTTTTCCAGCGAAGTAGAAGTAATAGAAGAACCTATAAAAAAACCGGATCCTCTGGCCTTTGATCTAGACGGTAATGGAATTACTACCACAGGTGTAAAACATGGCATTGAATTTGATATTGAT
>JASFYQ010000186.1:0-17186 GCA_045047105.1 Pseudomonadota bacterium
TTTGACCGAAAAATGTGAGCATATACGAATATGTGACCATTTTGAGGGCAAAAATAACGCAGTTCTGTGGTAAAAGATGAATACGCTGAGTAGTTACAAATAAGTTAACTTTCTAAATAAAGACTTTACTCAAACTGTACACCAGAAATTATATCATCGGGTAAAGTTCCTCCATCCATACGTATTTTTAATTGTAAATCATTTTTTGAATCAGCAAAATCCAGGGCTGTTTTCATTTCTATGCGGCCTTTTTTATACAGATGAAAAAGAGTATGTTCAAAGGATTGCATGCCTTCCTTAACACCTTGATCCATAGCTTCTTTTAACTTTTCACGTTCATTTTTTTTGATAATTTGTGAAACAAATGGCGTATTAAGCAATATTTCTATAGCGGGCAGTAGCTTTCCATCCACATCTGGAATCAGGCGTTGTGAAATAATTGCTCGCAGGTTTCTGGATAGGTCGTCACGTAATTGAGCCTGGGCAGTATCATCAAAAAAATTATACATGCGATCTAATGCCTGGGTAGCATTGGTTGAATGTAAGGTGGTCAGGCATAAATGTCCTGTATCTGCATATGCCAGTGCATGTTCCATGGTTTTTGCATCTCTTACTTCTCCAATTAAAATAACATCAGGGGCTTCACGCATGGCATTTTTTAGGGCATTTTCATAGCTAAGTGTATCCATGCCAACTTCTCGTTGATTAACGATGGCTTTTTTATGACGATGTACAAACTCAATAGGATCTTCAATAGTAAGAATATGTCCGCCTATATATTCATTTCTATGTCCTATCATAGCAGCTAAAGTAGTGGATTTTCCAGAACCAGTTGCTCCTACAACTAAAATCAGGCCATTTTTATGCTCAACAATCTCTTTTAAAATAGAAGGTAATTGCAAGTCTTCTACTCTAGGGATTTCAGTTTTAATATGCCGAATAACCAGAGCCATATTTCCACGTTGTAAAAATAGGTTGGCCCTATAACGCCCCACACCTTTGATAGAAATAGCAAAATTTAACTCCAGATTATCATGGAACTCTTGTTTTTGTTCCTCATCAATTAAAGTATAGGTGGCTGCTTTTATTTGTTCCGTAGTAAGTGATTGCTTGCTAACAGGAGTGAGTTTGCCCTGTAGTTTCATTGTAACCGGGGCTCCTGTACTAAAGAATAAGTCTGATGCCGACTCTTTAACCATTAGTTTTAAGAAGGGAGTAATATCCATTTTGTTCTCCAGATGAAAGGTTTATCCCTTGTTGCTAAGGCAGATAAATTGTAAAACAACTGCCGCCAGATTCCAGGTTGCTGATGCGGGTGAAGCCTTGTTTATTTTTAAATTGGTGTAATTTTGCAATGGTTGAAGAAAAGAATAAACCTAAGCCTGATTTACCCATAGTAAAATTGATTTCAGTTGCTGGAGTCTGATTTTGATCTAACATTTTTTGTGAATAGCCTGGCCCATCATCCTCTACAGAAATAGATAATAGATCGTTTTTAATTGTTGCTTTTATAATAATCTTCTGTTTTACATAACGAAGGGCATTATTAATTGTGCTATTTATAACATTACTTATTAATTCTAAATCAAAAAACCAATCCAGATCCTCGTCACATTGCAGTAATAGTTCTATCTTATTAGAGGATAGACTGGAGGAGTTAGTAAACACTAATTCTTCAAGAAAATCATAAACATTATGCTGGTCACAGCTAAGAGAAAAAATATTAGTTTGCATCTTATACAGGGTTAGCATTCGCATTAATGACTGATTAATGTTTTTTATTTCATTTTGAACGGTATTTATTTCAGTTTGTTGTGCGGATGAAAGTTCCAGGCTAATTTTATCAAGAGAAGCTGTAGATGATAATAATGAATTTTTTACTTCATGTATTACCGACATAATTATAGTATTTAAATCAGTCGGGCTAATTGGATTAGTATTTTTCATAGGAAGAATATACCTCTCTTATTATTTGAGCTGAGAATATAAGACCTCAAGTTTTTGATATTTAGCGTTATTTGCATCTAATCTTTTACTTACATTAAGATAAATGCGAGCTTTTTCTTTTAGACTTGAGTTATTGTTGGAAGCTGTTTTTAACATCATAATAATAGCTTGAGCAGCATTCATATTAACGGAAATATTTTCAGGTAAATTTTTAGCTGCATCTTCAAATAAACTGATTGAATCAGCCACTTTTTTATTGTAGATACGCATGCCTTTACCATTAAGCAATAAAGACTTATAGCGGTTTTTCTTGTTTTCATTATCTTCTTCTGAACCTGAGTTAGGGTTGCTAATTTCTTCTTTTAATGACTGCACCATTTCATGTTCATTTAATAATTCACCATTGGTAAGCAAATCTTCTTGCAACGATTTAGGTAGATTTTGAATACCATCAGGCATATTAAGAATCATGTTTTCAAAAATTTCTCGGGACTTTTCTTCATGACCCAGTTTAAACTGAACCATGCAATCCATTACATCTATATGGTATAGGCTCTGACTATCCTTTCTATACTGTTTTTTTGCATTATTAAGAGTTTTAACTGCTTTTGATGTATTACCATTATCCAGATAGAGTTTGGTTAATTCAGTATGATCGTCTATTCTTCCCAGATAGGAAAACTTCCCTAAACCAATGGAGGAGCGTAATGATTTTTCTGCTACTTTAAAATCACTATTTTTTGTTGCTATGTGAGCCAGATTCTGCTGCCTGCTTATGGCTCGTGGAGAGATTTTGGTTGCAGTTTGTAAAATCTGCTGGGCTTTTTGGGGATCACTATTCTTTGCATAAATTAAAGAAAGAATATCATAGGCTTCAATATAGTTTTTATTCGTCTTGATAAGTTGCTCTAATATGAGCAGAGCTTGTGAATAATCTCCTTTTTCAAATAGTGTCTTCCCCTTACCGTATTGTGCCCAGTCAAAAGGGCGAATAGCCAATGCTTTATTATAAATAGATTCGGCAAGTTCAAAATTTTTAGCTTTAATGGCAATTTCAGCTTTTAACTTACCAATATCAATTGCTAGCCTGGGATTGCTGGCCATGCTTTTATCACATAATTCTAAAGCCTGTTGATATTGGTTTTTATTATATGCCGTATAAATAGCCCTAAAGGCTTCTTTTTTTAGCATTAATTTTTCTAGACGTTTAATGAGTATTTCTTTAGGAAAGGGTTTACTCAGATAGGCATCAGGGCGGTATTCAACCGCTGCCATAACCATATCAGAAGTATTTTCTGCGGTGATCATAATAAAAACAGTGCCATAGGCTAACAGTTTACGGCTCATTGCTTCTTCAAGAAATTGCTGGCCATTTTGACCATCACCTAAATTATAGTCACATAAAATTACATCATAACGGGATGACTTGATTTTATCCATAGCGCTTAGGGCATCTTTAGCATCATCAACCTGGGTAATTCCTATGCTTAAAAGTATAGATTTAAGCATAGATCTATAATTAGCAAAATCGTCAATATGTAAAAATTTAAATTTTTGAATTTCAGAACTAGACATAGTTGTTAGAGTATAGCATTTTATTTATACAAAAGAAGCGGTGACAATTTTTAAGATAGGATAAGAGTATTGTTTATCAAGTAAATTATAAAGATTTTTAAGTGGGTGATTGATTTTATTATCTATTTCTAACCAATAATGGTGAATTAAGTTAATATCACTTTCGCTAATATTAAGAGCGTTTGAGATTTCATCTAAATCAAGTTGGTCTGATTTAATAGCTATACTGAGGTGGTCAAAAATAGTAGATATACTAAGACCTCTAATTTTAGCAATATTTTCAAATAGGTTTTTATCTATAGTGGTTTGGCTTTTAAAAGTAAAAAGAGTTTCTGCTATGGTATCAGAAACGGTATCAGAAACTGGGGCAGATGAATTGCCGGGCTTGGGTTGTTTATCTGCATTTTTTAGCACCTCTAAAAATGCCTCGGCATACTGCTCTAGTTTGTGTTGTCCTACTCCAGAAATTTGACTAAATTGTTCCTTATTTAATGGGTGATGGCTGATCATTTCCATTAGGGTGGCATCATGAAAGACCAGAAAAGGGGCAATATCTAACTGCTTGGCAAGTTGGCTTCTACAATTACGTAAATCCTCCCACAAATCGGAGTCAGAGTTGTGTAGTTGAGCTATGGATGATTTTTTATGGCGGAGTATTTTACTGCTTTGGTGTTTTAAGTCCTTGCGTAAGTGAATATCAGATTGGCCCTTTAAAACGGCTCGTGATTTTTCTGTGAGTTTTAAGCTGCCATAATTATTCATATCTGCATGCAGCATTCCCAGAGCAATTAACTGTCGATAAACCGAACGCCACTGGGTTTGGTTAAGTTCCTTGCCAATAGCAAAAGTTGAGATATTTTGGTGTCCAAAGCGAAGTATTTTATCATTTTCATTGCCTAATAAAATATCAATCAGGTGATTTACGCCAAAGCGTTGTTCGCTGCGATAAACACAGGAAAGTGCCTTTTGTGCAACTATGGTTGCATCCCATGTTTCAACGGGGGTTAAACAGGTATCACAATTGCCACAGGGCTGTTGATGTGATTCTCCAAAATAATTGAGGATAATATTTCGTCTACATGTTGTGGCCTCACAAAAACCTAATAAGGCCTCTAGTCGCTGATATTCAATGCGTTTAATTTCTTCTGGTGCGGTAGATTCAGAAGCCATTTGCCGTAGTAAAATAATATCTTGTAAACCATAAACCATCCAGGCTATTGCTGCTTCTCCATCACGTCCAGCACGTCCTGTTTCCTGATAATAGGATTCAATACTTTTAGGTAAGTCCATATGAGCAACAAAGCGTACATCTGGTTTATCTATACCCATTCCAAAAGCAATGGTTGCGACCATAATAATATTTTCTTGTTGCAAAAAAGTCTGCTGGTTTTGTTGGCGTTGAGATGCAGGCATGCCAGCGTGATAAGCCAGGGCATTAAATCCCTGTTGTTGCAACCACTTGGCTGTCTCCTCCACACGCTTACGAGATAAACAATAGATAATTCCTGCATCATTGGGAAATTCAGTTTTAATAAACTGTAATAATTGCTGTCTGGGATTTTGTTTAAGCTGTACCTGGTAGCGGATATTAGGGCGATCAAAACCACAAATAAATTGTTTGGCCTGATCCAGCTTTAGCCGCAGTATAATTTCTTTTTGGGTATTATGATCCGCTGTTGCGGTTAGAGCAATCCGGGCTACATTAGGGAATAGTTCGGGGAGTTGCTCTAGCTTAACATAATCGGGGCGAAAATCATGACCCCATTGGGAAACGCAATGGGCTTCGTCAATGGCAAAGAGTGAAATTTGTGATTGCTGCAATAAATTTAAACTATGTTGCTGTAAAATCCTTTCTGGAGAAATATATAAAATATCGAGCTGGTTATTCACTAGCTGATGTTCAACCATATTAATTTCTGCGTAAGATAAACTGGAATTAACAAAGGCCGCCTGTATGCCTAATTGTTGTAATGCATCAACTTGATCCTGCATAAGTGCTATTAGCGGTGAAATAACAATAGCAATCCCAGGTTTTGCTAAAGCAGGGATCTGAAAACACAAAGATTTACCTCCGCCCGTGGGCATAATTACCAGGCAATCAAATCCGGCAATTAACTGGTTAATAATCTCTTCCTGAGGAGGGCGGAAATTATCATAACCAAAAGTAGTATTTAGTATTTCAAGAGCTGTTGCCATTTTAGTGTTTTAACAGTTTAGCTTAAAAAATTGATGAGTAAAATCAGTGCCTTTTTGTTTTTTCTTGCCTAATTTCATTGCAGTGAGTTCGCCTCCCCATAAACAGCCCGTATCAAGAGCATAAATATTATTTGTTTGTGTATCACCAGAAAGTGTAGACCAGTGTCCAAAAATAATTTTATTATCTAGGGACTGAATTTTGCACAGTGTGTACCAGGGATAAAAACCTTCCTGCTGGGTACCAGGGCTATTATTGTCGCTAAAGTTTAACTGGCCAGATACGGTACTATAACGCATTCTGCTATAGACATTGGTAATAAACCGTATTCTATCCCAGGAAACTAATTGTTCGTTCCAGCGGATAGGAGTATTCCCATACATATAGGCAAAATAATCCTGATAGTTATCAGATTGTAGTAGTTGTTCTACTTCTAGAGCATATAATTTGGCCTGTTCAAAACTCCAATGAGGGTATAAACCTGCATGAATCATGGTATAACCACGTTTTTCATTATGATGAAGTAATTTTTGATGGCGTAACCAGTTAATTAGTTCATCTCTATCGGGGGCATTTAATATCTCGTCTAAAGTGTGATTCTTGGGTTTATTATAACCTGCTGCTATAGCCAGCAGGGTCAGGTCATGGTTGCCTAAAACGGTAACCGCTTGCTTTCCCATTGATTTTATAAAACGCATGGTTTTTAATGAATCGGGGCCACGATTCACAATGTCGCCAGCAAACCATAGTTTATCCTGGTCGAAACGAAAATTAATTTTGTCTAATAAACGGCGTAGCTCATCATAACAGCCTTGAATATCTCCTATTGCATAAATCGCCATTATTTATCCTGTAGCTTATTTTTTTTGTGCAGCCTGGTATTAACTATTTTTACAATATGATAAGCGGGTTGTTCATAGGGGTGGTATTTTAATAAATTTTCTAACACTGTTTGAAGATATTGTTCCTGGCAAATCATTTCGACTTTGTATTCCTTAAGTTTTTGCAGTTGGTTTAGTTTTCCACTAGTGGGCTTGCTATTTTTTAGAGGCCTGAATTGACCACCGCCTAATATTTGCCAACAGCATTGATCGTAATTATTTAATTTTCCTGCACCAGCTGAAAATAGCCGTTGTTTCAGCTCTTCGTGGTTTTTTTCGGGAACATAATAATTGAGCTGATATAAATTCTGAGTTGACATTAAAAATGTGCCATTAGGTTTTAATATGGTTGAGCTTGTTATTAAGGTAAACCTTAATATATAAAATTATTATCTTAATTGATATTTGTCCAGCTCTGTTGGCTAAGATGTTATACTATACCGAATTTAAAATTTAAAGTATCTAGTAACTATCATAAATAAGGAAATATATATGGCTAATTCCAATAAGGATTATTTTACAGAAATGGTTAAATTAGTGTTGGGCATGGGGGTTGTTGCTATTGTTATAGTACTTGCCATTCGTATGGTGATTGGCGCTTTTTCATCAACTAACGAGATGGATCAAAGTGCTATAAATGATCGTTTAAAAGCAATTGATACAGTGTCTTTAGTTGGAGAGGTTATTCCTACAGCAAAAGTAGCAGCAGCTCCTGCTAAAGTAGAAAAAGCTCCTGCTAAAGCGGCTCCTGCAAAAGAAGTGGCTGCTCCTGCTAAAGCAGCTTCTGATTCAGCATCAATAGATGGTGGAGCCATATATAAAATAAAATGTGCAGTATGTCATGCCGCTGGTGTTGCAGGCGCTCCTATTTTTGGGAATAAAGAACAATGGGCTGCTCGTATAGCTAAGGGCATGGATGCCTTATATGATACCGCACTAAATGGTAGTAAGGTAAACCCTGCGATGTTACCTAAAGGTGGATCCGCAGATTTGTCTGATGCTCAAGTAAAAGCGATTGTTGAATACATGGTGGCAGCAGGTTCTAAATAAAGTTCTATACTGCTATTAACGACAAAAAAAGGGCAACATTTTATGTTGCCCTTTTTTTGTGCAGCAATATTGTTGATAGTGTAGATTTGATAACTACATGCACTAAAATAGTGCTCCAGACTAATTTTTAAATGTTTTTATATTTTTATGTTGTTGTTATATAAATAAAATATTAATTTGGCCTTTATTTTGCTTTATAACTGAAGTAGGCATTTAAACGATTAAATACAATTTCAATTATGGAGAAAACTATGAATAAATCACGTAATGTATCAAAAAAATCACTGCTTTCGTTGGCAGTTTCATCTGTTGTTGTAACAAGTGCACTTTTGTCAACACATGTACAGGCAGAAGGTATTTCAGCAAATGTGGCTTTAACATCAGATTATTATTTTAGAGGGGTATCTCAAACAATGAATGACCCAGCTATTCAAGGTGGATTTGACTGGGCTCACGACAGTGGAGTGTATGCAGGTATTTGGGCATCTAATGTCGATTTTGGTGATGATACTACAATCGAAACAGATTTTTATGCGGGTTTTTCAGGAGAAGCAGCTAACTTTGGTTATGATCTTGGGTTGATCTATTATTGGTATGATGATGTATCTGGCACGGGTAGTAGACCCGTAGAATTTTATGTAAATGGTAGCTTTAATATATTTTCTGTAGGTTATGCTTATAGCCCTAAATTCTTTTCAGATAAAGAGTCTCACTATCTTCATGCGGGTCTAGATTATGAATTGCCTGCAGAATTTGCTCTGTCAGCAAGTGTTGGACGCTCTATGGGTGATGCTTATGGTGATAATGAATATACAGATTATAAAATTGGTGTAAGCAAGTCATTAGCTGGGATTGATTTAGATTTAAGTTATGTTGGAAATGACCATGATAGCAATGATGATGTTTTTGACAATAAAGTTATTTTAACTGTTTCAAAATCATTTTAATGTGAACTGTTTGGCAGACAACCAGTCTTAATTGTTGCAAGATAAACAGGAGGTCAACACACTTCCTTAATCTTGCAGTCTCTTGTTAGTGAAAAGAGCATAAGAACTTTAAAGAAACGCCAACACGTATTTATTGTTCCTTATAATGAGGGTGTTAACTAATAAAATGGTTAACGCCTTTTTTTTATTCTAAAACCAGAAATAAGCCCATATTGCCTCTTTGAATATTTATAGCAATGCGGCGTTGTTGTTGCTTGCTAAACTGTTCAATGTCTGCAAGAGAATCCATACTATAGCGATTAATAGAAACAATTATATCTCCCGCTCGTAATCCTGTTTCCCAGGCTGGGGAGTTTTTTTCAACCTCGGCAATAACAATACCTGATTGTGATTGTTGCTTGCCTAATATTGCACCAGTTAAAGCAGGGTGTAGATGTTCTGCATCAAAACCACTATCAGAAAGGCTAGATAGATTATTTTCGCTGCTTATAATGGCGCGGATGGTTTTTTGCTTATCACCTCTTAACAATTGCAATACTACGGTTTCTCCAGGGCGCATTAAACCAATGCTATTGCGTAAATCGGCTGCATTTTTAACCACCTTATTATTAGATTTAGTAATAATATCGCCATTTTTTAAGCCAGCCTGTTCTGCCGCTGAATTTGTTACTATCTTGGCAATAATTGCTCCATGAGTTTGTTTTATACCCAGTGCAGAAGCTAAGTCTGGAGTTAAATCTTGAATATGTACGCCAAGTATTCCCCGAGTTACTTGACCATGTTTAATTAGTTGCTGCTTAACACTTGCTACCATATTAATAGGTATAGCAAAACCGATTCCTACATTGCCACCGCTTTTGGATAAAATTGCGGTGTTAATGCCAATTAATTCACCGTACAGGTTAACTAATGCTCCTCCAGAATTGCCAGGGTTAATTGAAGCATCGGTCTGAATAAAATCTTCATAACCTTCTATGCCTAAATTATTACGACCTAAAGCACTGATAATTCCTGAAGTAACACTTTGCCCAAGCCCATAAGGGTTGCCTATAGCAATTGCAAAATCACCCACTCTAAGAGAATCTGAGTTACTCATTTTAATAGCGGTAAGATTTTTTGAAGGGATCTTTAATATAGATATATCCGTTTTTGCATCAGAGCCAATTAGTTCAGCACTAAATTTTCTACCATCTTTAAGGGTAACTACAATATCATCTGCATCGGCAATTACATGATGGTTGGTAATAACATATCCAGATGTTGCATTGATAATTACTCCAGAACCCAAGTTCTGCTGCCTACGTCTGGGTTTGGTTTGGTGTTCTTTCTGGTTAAATAATTGATCAAAAAAATCAGAGCGTTGATAAGTACGAGAAGGTTTTACTTTAGAGCTAGTGGATATATTTACCACGGCATCGGTAATTTTGCTTAACATAGGTGCCAGTGATGGAATCACCACCCCCTGGCTGTCATGACTCGGTAGAGATGCTTTAGAATTTAAAAATAACAGGCAGGATAAAGATAGAATTGCTGTTAAGGAGGCAAGCAGATAATATCTGAAAATAGTTTTTTCTAAGAAGTTTTTTTTTGCTATTATCATAAATGTCTCCAGCTTTTTTATAAAAATGTTTCTCTAGGGTTAAACAGAGAAATTTCTTTCATTTGTTGATAGAGTTTTTGCATTTTACTATCAGGATCGGATTCCAGTTTTATCAATAAAGTAACATATTGATTACCTGGAACAATACCCAGTCCCCGTCCTTTTAGACGTAATTTTTTACCACTTTGTGAGCCAGCGGGAATCTTCATTTCTACTATGCCACCAAGAGTTGGAATAGAAAGCGTGCCACCCAGTGCTGCTTCCCAGACGGTAATGGGCAAGTTAAGGTGAATATCATTGCCTTCAATAGTATATAGCTGATGTTTTTTATACTTTATTTTTAGATATAAATCTGCACCCTGGCTGCCTTGTTTACTTAGGCGAATTTTTTGTCCTTCTTTTATTCCTTTAGGAATTTTCACCTTTAGACGTTTTGCCTCTTTTAGGCCGGGCAAGCTAAGGCGAAAAGTTTTTTCACTCCCACTGAATACATCTTCTAAAGAAACAGAGACTTCAATAGTTTGCTCTGGCTGAGTAGAAGCCTGAGGGTTGCCTGTAAATCCTGAGCTTCTGGAAAAACCATCCTGAGGCTGTCCTGATGGTGCTTCCTGGTTAAACATTTTATCAAAGATATCACTGAAACTGCCTTGACCAAAGCCGCCAAAATCGCTTCTGTTTGCGCTATTAAAACCCGCACCACCGTTAGGGGGGGGAGTAAACCCTCCGCCTTGAAATGGATTACCATCGGCACTGCCAAAGCGGTCATAATTATTGCGTTTTTCTTTGTTCTTTAATACATCATATGCCTCATTTACTTCTTTAAAGCGTTTTTCGGCATTTCTTAGCTTACTTACATCAGGGTGATATTTACGAGCAAGGCGCCGGTATTGTTTTTTTATTTCATCATCTGATGCATTACGATCAACACCAAGTATTTTATAATAGTCTGTAGGCATATTTATTTGAATTCTTGTACTCTAAAAAAAATTTAAAAAAGGCTTATCTGCTTAACTTTTCTAAACCTCTTGTCTTTAATAACCTTGTCTTTAATAACAGTGGTAATTTTATGGGGTTTAGTTGCAGTTTTTCAAGATCTAAGTATTATATAACAGCTTCAACCAGTATCCATCCCTAAATCGTATTTTTGCACAATTACTGGCTTATTAATGTTTATTTATTTTTTGATAATTAAAAGATAAAGTTGAATTTGATGGCTTGTAGTTGAACAAATTAGTCTTATTTAGCAATGAATAGCAACTAATTGTATATAAACATGAAAACATTATCTGAAAATTTATCCACCATCTCTTGTCTCGATCAAAATCAAAAACAATTTCTTTATAAAAGAATATTTTTTTCATCAATAAGCAGCATTGCAGCCTGGGGGATTGCTACTTCAGCCATTACGGCCTGGTTATTATTGTATTGGCTTAAACCCAGTCTGGTGAGCTCAACTCATCTGCTACAATTAATAACCGATAAGGCTATTGATTTTATTCCACTGGCAGAACTTGCTGTAACAGGAGCAACCGCAGTAACTGCTCTATTTGTTCTTTTGGTGGTGATTGCTTTTATGATGTTATCCTTTGCTAAAAAAGAAAAACAATACTTACAAATAGTTAATACTTTAAATGAATTTAAAGCCAATAATGACAAGTAAGGCGAGTAAGTAGAAAATAAAAATAAGACATAGATTAAAATTGAGGAATTAATAAACAGATGAAAACAACTATAAAATGGGTAGATAATGTAAGCTTTGTTGGAGAAACAGACAGTGGTCATAGCGTAATTATGGATGGCCCAGCTGATCATGGCGGGCAAAATAAAGGCGCACGTCCCATGGAAATGTTATTACTGGGTCTAGGAGGATGTACTTCCTTTGATGTAATTATGATTCTAAAAAAACTTCGCCAGCAAGTAACTGACTGCGTGGCAACAATCGAAGCAGAACGAGCTGAAACCGAACCCAAAGTATTTACTAAAATTCATGTGCATTTTAAAGTGACTGGAAAAAACCTAAAAGAAAAACAGGTACAAAGAGCCATTGACCTATCGGCTGAAAAATATTGCTCTGCCTCGATTATGTTAGCTAAAGTAGCTGAAATTACCCATGATTTTGAGATTGTGGAGTTTGAGTTATAATAGAAATAAAGCTATGCTAGGGGGAAGTTAATGCAAAAAAAAGAGACTAAAAAAACAAAAAAAAGCTCCAATAGAAAAAATATTGGTCAGGGCTGGTTAACAACGGATGCAGATGAAATACAAAGAAGGTATCAGCGTGCACTAAAAGAGGATATGAGTGTTAGCCATGTAATTTCTCCTGATGGCATAAATCTGCATAATTATCAGGTTACATCCGCTAATAAAAATGCTTATTTTGTTGAATTACGTTCAAAAACACAGCGGATTAATTCATGTGACTGCCCTGATTATCAGATGAATGGTTTGGGAAGTTGCAAGCACATAGAAAAAGCTATTTTATTCCATAATAAAAAGAAATTAAAATCGCTTGCATTCGCTGATATTTACCTTGACCGTAGGATAAATCAGACCAATAAACCCACTATCTGTATTTTATGGTCAGAGCAGATAGATAAACAATCCGCTTTATACCAATTGATTAACTCTTTGTTTTCAAATAACAATGAATTGTTATCTAATCCACTGGATGGTATCGCAAGCATTGAACGAATTATTTTAAACAAAGGTTTTAGCATAGAGCAAGTCAGAATATCTTCACATATTAGCCCCTATCTGGAACGACTGCAATTTGAAAAAAATAAACAAACTAGTCGCTCTGCCTACCTTTCAGATGTTGCTGAAGGGAAACGATCCATCGATTTTCTTAAGTACGATTTGTATAATTATCAGCAATTAGGCATGTATCATCTTGCTTTTTCTGGGCGAGCAATTTTAGCGGATGAAATGGGCTTGGGAAAAACGGTTCAAGCCATTGCCGCTGCTATTTTATTGGCAAAAATTAGAGGTGTTAAGCGAGTGATGGTAGTGAGTCCTGTCTCACTAAAAACTGAATGGGAAGAGCAAATTAATAAGTTTACTGATTTATCATCACTGATTATTCAGGGCAATCGCAAAGAACGACTTGCTTTATATCAGCAAGATAAGCATTTTTTCTACCTGACCAATTATGAGCAAATTCGCTATGACAAAGATGAAATCCAGCAGGTTCTGGCTCCTGATTTGATTATCCTGGATGAAGCACAACGTATTAAAAACTGGCAAACACAAACCGCACAGGTGGTAAAACAACTCAAAAGTCCTTTTATGTTTGTGCTTACAGGTACTCCAATAGAAAATCGTATCGATGAGATCTATTCTTTGGCCCAAGCTCTGGATCCGCATATTTTTGGTCCACTGTTTCGATTTAATCGGGAGTTTTATCAATTAGATGAAAAAGGCAGGCCCGAAGGTTATAAAAATATTCATCAATTACACCAACGCTTAAAACCCATCTTACTCAGAAGACGTAAGGGAGATATTGCCGATCAATTGCCTGAACGTACGGTAAATACTTTTTTTGTTGAAATGCATCCAGAACAAGAACAACGTTATGATGAATACAGCTCTGTTGTTGCAAGAATAATGCAAAAAGCCAAGCGCCGACCTCTTTCCCCTGATGAATTTCAAAGCCTGCAGATTAATCTTGCCTGTATGCGGATGTTATGTGACACGCCCTATATCCTGGATCAGGAGTGTAAAATATCCCCTAAGTTAGATGAGCTTAAGAAGATTTTAGAAGAACTACTGGAGGATCCTGAAAATAAAATTATTATTTTTTCAGAATGGACAAAAATGCTTGATTTAGTAACAGAGCATCTGGATCAACAATCGACTGATTATGTTTTGCATACAGGTAAAGTAAAACAGCAAAAGCGCAGAGAGTTAATTAATCGTTTCAAAACTGACCCTGCATGTCGACTATTTATCTCCAGTGATGCAGGAGCAACAGGACTTAATTTGCAAGCTGCCAATGTGGTTATTAATCTGGATTTACCCTGGAACCCTGCAAAATTAGAACAACGCATTGCAAGAGCCTGGAGAAAGCACCAGAAACGCCATGTTAGCGTGATTAATATGGTTTGTGAAAACAGTATTGAGCACCGTATTTTACATTTGCTGGATCAAAAAAGTAGTTTGGCTGATAGTGTTTTGGATGGTGGTGGTGCCGAGACAATGGACCTGCCTTCAGGGCGTAAAGTATTAATTGAACGCCTGGGTTCTTTAATTGATACTGAAGTAGTCGTTGCAGATGAAACATCAGGCTATCAGGATTTATCAAAAACAGAAGCTAAAACGCAGGATATAAATAATATAGCTCAGGATGTTCAAGCGCATTACCCCGATAATTTAATCCAAATGGATGTTTTTGAAAACCAGGGTAAAAAAACTTTATTTTCAGTGGTATCATCACAACCAGAAAAATTAGATAGCCTGGTTAAAAAAACAGTATATAAAGAAAATTATCAATTGGATCAAGTCGAAACTATTGATCAAAAAACTCTGTTACAAATTCAAAAATTAGTTGATGCAGGCATTCTTTCTTTTAATGATCCGAGTCAAAATATCTTTCAAACAGAAAAGAAAATACCTCAGCAAGCCAGCCAAAATAGTGTGTGGATAAAAAAAGCCAGAGAAAAATTTTCAAAAGCAGATTATCAGCTTAAAATGGCTGAAGTTTTATTTAATGGAAACTTTATTAATGAAACAAAATCTCCTTTAACTAGAGCATTAGAAATTACTCTTTCCTGCCTTTATCTGGCGGTTACAGGTAAAAACAAGGAAAATATTGCCAGTATTCAAATAGAGCAGATCTTGATCCCAAAAACCGATCTGGATGATGAAATTATTTTTATGGCGGAAACAATAAGAGATGAAAATACGCTATTGAGTAAGGAATTATTTTTTGATCTGGTAAAAATTATAAAACACAGCGAAGAAATATTGGATAAAATGGTGATGAATTCGTGAGGATAGGTATATACTCATGATATTTCAAGGTGCGTCACACCGAGTATCCCTGCTTCTCTTTTTTGAAGTGAACGTCTGGACTCAAAAGTACTGAGTTAAAAGTCACTTCAATGGTAATCGAGAACGGGCCACCAAGAGTAGGCTTAACAAAGAAAGTAGGCTTCATGAGGAGAAAAAAGAGAAGTAGGGATACGGTATAGCATACATCTTCAGGTCAATTGGGTATAGGAGATTTGGGATTCTTTTAAAGGATATTTTTTAAAGCTTAACCAAAACCATATCTAATTCATCCCCATTAGATATTATCAGATAGCTCTTTAAATTTTCCAACCGTTTGATATCATCAAGTTTTAAATAACCCTGTATTTGCTCAATACCTTCTTTTTTATTTTGCTCCCAGTCATTGTTTTTCTTTTTACAAAATTTCAGTTCAAATAAATATTGATAATTGACCTCAAAAGGGTTTCTTTGCAATAACATAATATCAGGGTATTTTTTATTTACTTCCATTTCTGATTTAATAAAATAAAAGTCAGAGATATTTAGCATGGTTAAAATTAATGTTTGTAAATGCTTTTCACTAAAGTTTTGAATGTCTCTATTGGATAGAATATGAATGATTTTTTGTAATTCTTGGGTAAAAGGCAAAATATTATTACTAATGGCTAACTCAAATAAGCTTTCTTCCAATGCTCGGGTATTAAATGTTAATTGATTTCTTTGCTCTATTTCTTTTTGAAAATAATTAAAATACAAATGTTTAATCACATAATTGGGGATCACAAAGGTTATTTTATTGAATACCTTTTCTTTGATGGTAATAAAACCCATGGCAAATAATAATGTCACAAACTCATCAAAATCAAAACCATCATTGCCCATATTGGCAAAATCAAATTTATCTTTAAGTGTTGCAGTTACTTCCCCGTTATAGATTAATTCACTCAATACCTGATAATTATTTTCTTTATTACCAATGTGGAATAGTTGCATAATTATTGTATAGTCACTGGCAACATTGCTATCCAGCATTTTTATAGGATACTTACAAAGTTCTTCATCAAAGTTTTTAACAAAATACATAAGCAGATTTGCATTGTAGATACTATTTTTTGCATCAATGGCAAAATAATAGCCATTATAAAAATGAGTAATATCCTGGATTAATTGTTCTGGAGGTAATTCTGGGCAGGCTTGAAATAAATGCGCTAAAACTTGCTTAGATTCATTCAATGTAAAACCAGCTAATTCATTAAATTCTTTTCGGTTGCTGATATTCTCAACAATATTAAAACCACTGGTCATGCTGTCTAAGGTTATTGGCGTAACACCAGTCATAAATAGTCGCTCAACAATTCCTTTTTGGGTGGCTGTTTTAATGGTTTCATAAAAACTACGAACAAAGCCACCTTTACCAATAATTTCTTTAAACAGTATAAAATCAGAAGCCAAAATACCATTGGCAAAATGATCGTATTCATCAATTAAAATATAAATTCTGGCATCTTGAGTAATATCAAAAAAGGCTTTCATTAAGTTTTCAGGATCATTATACGATAAAAGCAATTCGAGTGATGATTCGCTATAATCATATCTTTGTATAAAACTTTTTAAGGAAAATTTAAGCCCAGTGACAAAATCACGATAAATATTGTCGATACTATCGGTTACAATCCCACTAAACTCCAAAAATAAAATTTTATACTGGCTTCTCAGTACAGTAGGGTGTTTGCCAATAGATAATTTACCAAAAATATCCTGCCAGATATCACTGTAATATTCATCATAATAATACCACAGGCTAGAGATAAACAAGGATTTACCAAATCGTCTGGGGCGTAAAAAAACAGCAAAATCTACTTGTTCTTCAAGCGTTTCAATAAATTGAGTTTTATCTATGAATAAATAGTTATTTAAGATAAGATTCTTAAAATTACTGATACCATAGGGGATTCTTTTTTTCAATTTAGACATGGACTCATTATAGTATTTTTGTTTGCTTT
>JASFYQ010000187.1:0-13604 GCA_045047105.1 Pseudomonadota bacterium
AGCAACAGCAGCAGTTTGTGGTTGAAGATAGTGAGCCTTTTGTTAGCACACACCTAGATCGTTATATTGTTCAGGATGAGATGGTTAAACTTAGCTTATCTACAAATTCAGGTGAAGTAGATCGGGATAATTTATTATTAGCATATGAGTTGAGTGGCAAATATCCAGATACTCCCACAAGTCGCGACAGTTTAAAAGAATGGCAGCAACAGGCAGAAGAGTTTGCCTTACATTTAAAAACTGATTTTTCCGATCTACAACAATTATCTGTGGAAACTATAGATATATCACTTGATGGGGTTAATTTACAGGCGGATTTACCCTGGCTGGAAGAGCAGTTATTTTTCTGGCGCTTAGCTAATGCTAAAGGCAAGGATGATATGCGCATGTGGATCCACCACCTTATTGCGCAGGTTTATTTAGAAAAAAATAATATGGAAAGGGAAAATAACTCACTTATTACTCAGGGTGTTTTTCGTGGAGAGAAGCAACAGCCAGTGCAGGTTGTTAAAATACAAGCGGTTGATAATGCAGAGAAATTATTATCTCAATTAATTCAATATTATAAAAAAGGCATGTTAGAGCCATTATTATTACATTCTTCTTTAGGAAAAAAACACTGTGCAAATGCCAAAAAGCCACTAGATAATAAAGCTTTTTATGCTCTATGGTTAGATGATTTTCAGACTCAGGGCCTGGGCAGTGAGCCATATGTAAAATGGTTCTGGTCGGATAATGAGCAACAGGTCCCGCAATGGCAGGGCCTGTGGAAAGAACGCATTGAGGATATTTATTTGTCCTTGTATCAGCATTACCAGATAGTTTAATCTTAACTTGCTCGTTGTTTAACTATTGGGATTATTCTCCGTATCGCTATCTAATTGAAAAAAGTTCATACTCTCTTCCATTGTCATTGCACTGGCGTTCATTTCTTCGGCTGTAGAGGCAAGCTCTTCAGATAGAGCTGCATTGTTTTGAGTGACTGTATCTAATTGTGTCATAGCACTATTTATTTGGGTGATAGCATGAGCCTGTTCCTCACTGGATGCTGAAATTTCTTGCACCAGTTCGGCGGTATTTTGGATGCTGGGTACGATTTCATCAAGTAGTATTCCTGCTCTTTCAGAGATGGATACACTATTTTTTGCCAGTTCACTTATTTCTCCAGCGGCTTCTTCACTACGTCCGGCCAGTTTTCTTACCTCTGCTGCAACCACCGCAAAGCCTTTGCCATGTTCACCTGCCCGAGCAGCTTCAATGGCTGCATTTAAAGCTAAAAGATTAGTTTGGTAAGCAATATCTTCAATAATTCCTATTTTATCAGCAATACCCTTCATTGCTTTAACTGTCCCCTGAACCGCTTCTCCTCCATCTTTTGCCTGCTGAGCAACTTTTTCAGCCGTGTCTTCAGTTCGTTTTGCATTAAGAGCATTCTGATTTACAGTAGCACTCATTTGCTCTAGAGAGGAGGATGTTTCCTCAACACTGGCAGCTTGTTGGGATGAGCCGCTTGA
The DNA here is from genome assembly GCA_045047105.1 of Pseudomonadota bacterium. GTDB lineage: Bacteria > Pseudomonadota > Gammaproteobacteria > GRL18 > GRL18 > JADGAU01. The sequence continues at coordinate 1,515 of JASFYQ010000187.1, forward strand.
TAAGTCCTGGATGCTATTACTCAATACGTTGGTATTATTGGTAAGTTGCAAACAAGAGTTTTTTACACCCGATACTATATCGGCCAGATTATCCTGCATTTTATCCAGGGTATTAGCTAAAACCCCAATTTCATCTTTTTGGTTAAAGTTTAGTCGCCTGGTAAGACTACCACTGGCGATTTTTTCAGCGTGCTCTGTTACTTCTTTAAGTGGTTTGGATAAAGCTCTTGAAATAGCAATGCTTAATAAAATACCGAATATTAATGTAATAGCAAGAATGATCCATTCCATATTAATCATTGCTAAAATTTTTCCTGTAGATTGATCCGCTAGAGATTCTACTATCTGGTTCATTGTTTGTAAGGTCTTAAGGTTAAGATTGCGAATAAGATTTAATTGTTTAAAGTAATTATCTGAATTAACTTCTGCTGTTCTTATCTTTTTAACTGCAATTTGCAGCTCATTCCAATAATTCAAGGCTTCATTTAATTTAAGTTTAATTTGAGGATTGTTATTACTGGGTATTTGAATGGCTGTTTTCATGGCTAAATCAGAGAAGGTTTTTCCACCTTGTTGAATAGCTTTCAGGGATAAAGTAAATAACTCCCAGGTTTTATCTGATGGGTAGAATTTATTAGGTGATACTACTTTAGCCGCTAATAATTTATCTTTTGTTACCAGTGTAGTAACAATTAATATGCCCATTAATTCGCCATTAATAAAGTCCTGTTTAGGACTGGAACTTAGTTTATTATGGCAGGATACACAGCCTTTATGGGCAATATCAGCGGTTGCATAGTGTAAAATAGCTGAATTATCTTTAGTGCCCAGCACTTTATAAAAAGGTTTGGATGGGTTATCACTTAATGCCTGCCATGCTTGCTTTTCAAAATCTGAGCTTAAGCCTTTGTTAGAGTTGATATTCCATTTACTTAATAATCGATAACTATAACCTGCATTTTTACTTAAATTATCAGATACTTCACGAATAAACGTTGCGGGAAAGGGAATAGCTCCAGGTACTTTTTCATGGTTAATATGTGCTTTAAAATTATTCCATTCGGTTTTTAGTTTTATTATCACTCTTTTAGTGTAATAGGCTCGATCAGCAACTATTTGATTGGTAGAAACTTTGGTGAGTTGTAAGGATGATGCTATCACTTGCTCCTGATTTAGTTCATCTAATACTTCTTTGGTAAATTTTTGAGTGAGCATTCTTTGGCGGCCAGCAATATTAATTACCAGAGCATCTTCTTTTTGTTGATTGATGGTAGTTACTGTGTAGGCGACAATAGCAATTAATGAAGCCATAAAAAATGTACTTATAATCAATAATTTAATTGCAATGGATAAGTTTCTGAAATATTGCATAGTTTATTCCTTATTAGAGAAGGGCCTTGCTGTATTTGTAAGTGCTTGTTATAACTGTCTGTAACAACTTAGTATAGGTTAGGAATAAAAATGTTTTTTTCAAGTTAGAAAAAGGAAACAAATTATAAATTTTTTAATTTGTTTGTTGCGAAGCATTAATGAGAGGATTTTAAATGAGCTTAAAGCCGCCTTTTAAAGAGATTACTTTTGAGAAAATTAATTTAAGGTGAAAAGCTGTTATAAGTAAAAATAACAGCGCTACAGCTAATTTAATTTTTTACAAAATAAGCAAAGAATTGTTACTAAATACCTGCAAGCCAGAGTGTGTGAAGTCATATTTGCCGCTATTACAGGGTTTAAAAATTTATACCATTGAAAAAATGGCGGAGTTTTATGGCTAATCAGGTAACTATTTGAATAATATTCATTGCTTCTATATCCTGATATTCTTTCATTATTGCTTTTACCTTAGCTTGTTGATGATTTAAAAATGGTATTAGATTGGGATCAAAATGAATGCCACTTTGTTGATTAATATAATCGATTGCTTGATCAAAATCCCATGCTTTTTTGTATGGCCTAACCGAGGTCAGTGCATCAAACACATCTGCAATAGCTACTATTCGAGCAGCAAGAGGAATTTCTTCCCCTTTTAAACCATGAGGATAACCACTTCCATCCCATTTTTCATGGTGGTATAAGGCTACCTGTCTGGCCATTTTCATAATATCAGAATGGTGGCTACCAATAATATCATTGCCATATTGGGAATGTCTTTTCATTATTTCCCATTCCTCAGCATCTAGTTTGCCTGGTTTAAGAAGAATGTGATCGGGAATGCCGACTTTACCAATATCATGCATGGGGGCAACCTGAAAGATTAACTCTTTCCATTCATCGGTTTCTTCGAGCTTGTCTGCTATTAAACGGCTATAATGGCTCATGCGAATAATATGTATGCCTGTTTCATTATCTTTAAGTTCAGAAACTCGGCTGAGGCGATTAATTATTTCTATACGGGTTTCCAGTATTTCATCGGTATATTCTTTTACTTGATATGCCAGTGCCCGGTTTTGATCATACAGCTCAATATGGGTTTTAATTCGCCTTAATACAATATCAGGATTAAAGGGTTTACTTATGTAATCAACTGCACCTAATTCCAATCCTTTTTTCTCATAACTCAGCTCGTTCATTGCGGAAATAAAAATCACCGGAATATGGGAAGTTAAGGGATCATCCTTTAGTTTTTTACATACCTCATAACCATCCATTCCTGGCATCATAATGTCTGATAAAATCATATCAGGATGGGGGGATTTTTGAGCAATTTTAATTGCTCTTTCTCCATATAGTGCAGCTTTAACTTTATAGTCTGCATGTAACATATTACTGAGCAAATCAATATTCTCAGTTGAATCATCAACAATTAAAATAGTGGGATTGAAGCTCATAGTTTGTAATACTCTATCAATGTTTAGTTTATTTTTATTCACAAAGTGATTAACTTGCAGTTAAAGTGATGATATTAGTATCCGCGATTTCTGTAATTATTTCAATAGCCCCTTCAAAATCATACTCTGTAATTATTTCTGTTAATTGCTTTAATTGTTCAGTATTCTTGAGTTGCTTTTCATACAAAATAAGTTGTTCTACCTCTTTAATTGCTGCGGTATTATCATCTAATAGAGATAGGTAAATTTTATTGACCAATTGTTCTAACTCAATTTTTAATTCATCATCACTTTTATTTGAGAGGGGTGATATTTTAGACTGCTTGATTAAATTAAGTGATTGTATTGAAGCCAGCACGGGAATGAGCTTTTCATTTACAGTCATTATTTGAGAACTAAGATCGGGGTTGCCAATTTTACATTCTTGTTCGAGTTGTTTACATGCCAGTTGAAGTTCGGTTGCTCCAATATTTGCAGCGACGCTTTTTAGCGTATGAGCCAGGCGTGTGGCATCAGATGATTCAGGCTTATGGTTATCAATATGGGCTAATAATTGAATAAATTGTTGTTCAAAGTTTTTATAATTTTGAGCAAATTTTCCTAATAAACTCAAATAAAGTTCATAGTTTCCAGCACATATAGTGAAGGCCTTATCTTTATCTATTGCATTTAAAGTGGCTATCTTATTCCAGTTTGCTAAACTTTTTTGTTCTATTTGCTCTGCTGTTGCTATTTTTTTTTCTTTATAAGGTTAGGAGCAACTTTATTTGGATGTGATGAGGAAGATGGTTTTATCCATTTATTTAGGGCTTTAAATAGCTTAATAATTTCTATTGGCTTGTTGATATGTGCATTCATACCTGCAGCCAGAGATTTTTCTTTATCACCTGACATAGCATTGGCAGTCATTGCTATAATGGGTAGATCTTTCCACAGCGGATCTTTACGTATAATTTTTGTAGCGCTATATCCATCCATTATTGGCATATTAATGTCCATTAAAACTGCATCATAATCCTGTTGTTGCAGCTTTTCTATTGCGTCCTTGCCATTATTTGCGGTGTCTACCAATAGTCCTCTACTACTTAGTAATTCATAAGCCAGTTCCTGGTTTATTTCATTATCTTCAACCAATAAGATTTGGCAGTTTTGTAACCGTTGTAATATTTCTGGATTGATTTCGGAAAGAGGTGATAGCTTTGTGGTAAAGGTAGAATCATATTCAAAATCAAGATTAAAGCTATTGTTTAGGCAATCATAAAGTGCCGATGGGGTAATGGGTTTGGATAAAAATCCATCAATATGGAGCTGTGGCTCATCTTTAAAAACATCTTCCTTGGAGTAGGCTGTAGCCATAATAAATTTAGGCAATTGTTTATTGCTATAACGTTGTTGTAAATACTTAATAGTTTGAACACCATTGAATAGGTTCATTTTCCAATCCATAAATACAATGGTATAAGGGGTTTTATTGATGTATTGCTCTATTTTTTCAATGGCTTCTTCTCCACTGGAGGCCATGCCAGCCCTACAGCCAAAAGAATTTAAAATAGTTTTTATGATATTACGTGAGCTGGCATTGTTATCTACAACCAAAATATGGGGGTTGTGCATATCTACCGGGGAGTTAATATAATCGGGTTTGATTATTTTTTGACTCATTTTAAACTGAGCATTAAAAGTAAAAGTACTGCCCTTGTTTAATTCACTCTGAATGCTAATGTCGCCATTCATTAAATGTGTTAATTGTTTTGAAATAGCCAGCCCCAAACCGGTTCCCCCAAATTTTCGGGTAATAGAGTTATCTACCTGGTTAAATGATTCAAATAGACCTGATTGTTGTTCTTCTGACATTCCGATACCCGTATCCGTAACTGAAAACTGGATATTTATTTGTTGTTTTTTCTGGTCTAAATCTAACCGGTTAATTTTTACAATAATTTCTCCCTGTTGGGTAAATTTTAAAGCATTATTGGTTAAGTTAGTTAGAATCTGGCCTAATCTTAAGGGATCTCCAATTAATAGTAGCGGCACATCAGGTGCAAGATCGTAGATAAAATCAATTTGCTTCTTATTGGCCTGAGTTAATATTAAATTGGATAAATGCTCTAATACGTCATCTAAATTGAATTCTATGGACTCAATTTCCATTTTTCCTGCTTCAATTTTAGAAAAATCTAAAATATCATTAATAATGTGTAAGAGTGATTGCGCAGCATAATAGGACTTATGGATATAGTTTCGTTGCTTGTCATCCAGATTGGTTTCCAGCGCTAAAAATGACATACCAATAATTGCATTCATAGGGGTACGGATTTCATGGCTCATATTGGCCAGAAAATTGCTTTTTGCCTGGCTGGCTTGTTCGGCAATATGTTGTGCTTCCTGCATTAGTTGGTGAGCTATTTTTATTTCACTGATATCAATTAAATTACCATAAAAAACAATGTCTTTTATAGCGTTATCTTTTCCAAATAGTAGTGTATCGTTCTCTGAGTCTTCCATTATTTTTGGAGTGGCCTCTGCAAGGATCCAGCGAATACTTCCATCACCAAGGTGGATTCGATACTCCACTTTTAGCTTTTCCAATTTTTGAGCACAATTAAAAATAGTCTCTACTAAGTCTTGTTGATCCTCTTTTTCAATAGTCTGAAGAAAAAAATTAAAATCTTTTAAAGCATCACTTTTGCTCACATTATGGATTGTTTCTATGCTATCGCTGACAAAGGTATAAAAAATAGTTTTTTGACTGACCTGTAATTGATATACGACTCCAGGAACTTTATTGGTAATATTTATAAGCTTTTGTTTGGTATGCTCAGCCATATTTTCAGACTGTTTTCTATCGGCAATTTCAGAAAGCAGTTGTTTGGACTGTTTTTCGAGTTTTAGTTCTAGTTCTTTTTGAATGGTATTATCATTCCAATAACCATCCCATATAATGCCTTCTTCGGTTTTATTGGCCTTGGCTTGTCCAGTAATATATATTTTACCTAGTTTGGGGTGCTCAACTATAAAGTTTTGGTTCCACAGGTTTATTTTTTTACCCCAGATATTATCCTGGAGTTTTATAGATTTTATCTTTGCTATAAAATTTTCTCTGTCCTGAGGATTAAGAAAACCTAATGATTGTTCAAAATTTTTGAGGACAAAATTGCCAGAGTAAGCAAGTATTTTTTCTACCCCACTGCTGATATAAATAAAATGAATGCTTCCATCTTTTTTATGGATGAGTTGATATATGCAGCCAGGGATATTATTAGTCATTTCTTCCAGGCGTTGTTTAGACTGGACAATTTGCTCCTGATTTAATTGTTTTTGCACGCGACGTTTGGCAATCAGTAATAAAATGGTAAAGCATAAAAAGAAAAATATAAAAACCAGCAATGCTGTGATGAGTTGAAAAAATATATTGGTATTTGTTTCTTTTTGTAGTAACAATAAACTCCAGTATCCATTGGGATCATGCAAATTAAAATAACTTTTATTTCCAATTAGAATGGAATCTATATTTTTTATTGAATAGCTTGCTTTGAGCTGGGTATTTTTTCCGCTTTTATCTAAACTCTCCTGACTTAGAATAAAGGGTAAACGTTGGGGAGATTTATCTGCAAAAATTTGTCCAAATTGCTTTAAAGCTTTAATTTTATCCAGTTGCTCATTATTTAAATCATATAAGGTGTGGTATAGCCATTGTTGTTGATTGCTTGCATATACAATACCCTGAGGGGAGAGTAAAAAAGCAAAGCCTTTATAGGATGATAATAATTGGTCAATTGCGAGAGCTTTAATTTTTATTACTACCACTCCAATTATTTTTGAATCAGTGGATAGTTTTTCATAAATTGGAGCTGCAAAGTATAATCCTCTTTTATTGCTATTAGATCCAATAGCCGCATATACATTAGCTTTCCCTTTCATTGCCCGGAAAAAGTAGGGGCGCCAGAATACATTTTTCCCTTTTGAGTTTTTTTTTCTTTGGGTATAATAATCAGTAATTACTCCCGTTTTATTCATAATAAAAACAGCATCAGCATTAAATTGTTGCTGTACAACGACTAATACCTTATGACTGATTTGTTGTGCTGAATTATTATTTTGTAAAGCTTCTATTTTGATGGATTGCTTCAGTTGAGAATTGCTTAGTCCAAGTCCAATTGTAGCTCCCATAACTTGACTGGAAATAAATTTAGAGTGTAATAAGCGGCTATAGTGTGATGCCTCTGTGATTAAATTTTGTTCTGTAAGATGGTTTTTGCTTTGACTGGTTAAAAATATAATCAGCATAGCAATTAGGCTAGCCATAACAAACAAGACTATAAAGCTAGTTTTTCGGTGATGATAAACGAGATATAATAACGTATTCAAAAATTGATACCTTGTATTAAAGGTGGGAAGTAAAAATCAATACAATATACCAAGCTTTAAATATCTTCCTGACTCCAAGGTATAAATTTATAACACGCGTGAAATAGTATTAATGAGTTGTTCAGCAACAATAGGTTTAACTATCCAGCCCGTTGCTCCAGCGTGTTTACCTTCCATTTTTTTATCAAAATCGTGTTCTGTGGTTAAAATAAGTATGGGAGTAAACTGGTGTTCGTTTAATTTTCGTACTTCTTTTGTAAACTCTATACCATCCATTAGAGGCATATTTACATCACTGATAATTAAATCAAATTCCTGCTTTTTTACTAAGCTTAGCCCTTGTTTGCCATCTATAGCAGCGGTAACAAAAAAACCTTCTGTTTCAAGGATTTCCTGTAATAAAAGTCGAATAGATGATGAATCATCAATAATTAATATTTTTTTCATTTTATTGCTTTATGTATTAGACGGAATAGCTTGCTTGGGAATAAAAAGATATAATTAGTACTGTGATATAGACTAGTAGTAATAGTGAGTAAAGTCCAATATTTCCCTTATTAATTTAAAGCAATTTTAGTACGCGGTTTAGTCATGGTTATAAAACCATGTTTTTTATAGTTGCAGATTGAGCTATCTCTATTCTTATAGCTCGTTCTGCTACATTTTTTTAATTTCTTTAGCCAATTTTTGTTTGGGTATGGTAAATTTAAATATTGCCCCACTTTGAGAATGATTTTCGGCCCATATTTTACCTGAATGTGCGCCTATAATTTCTTTACTAATTGCAAGCCCCAGCCCTGTTCCAGATGAATTAACTTTAGTGGTAGAGCTTTGTGAAAATTTATCAAAAATTAATTCCAGTTCATTATTAGGAATACCTCTGCCATAATCTCGTACTGAAAACAATAGTGAACAATGCTCTTGTCCAGTAGTTGGGTTATGGGTAATTTCTGTAATTGACAATTGAATCGTTTTTTCAGTATGGCAAAACTTGATTGCATTAGAAATAAGGTTGGTTATTACTTGCCCTATGCGCACAGGATCAAAGACTCCATTGCCAATAATACTTGTTGGTTCCCATATTATTTGTTTTTTTAGATCGGATAGTCGTGCCTGTTGTTCTGTTATACAATCATTTGCAATTTGCATCAGCGAATTTTCAGAATAATTCATTTCCATTTTACCTGATTCTAGCTTGGATAGATCCAGTAAATCATTTAACATGGCTAATAAACGGTCGGCACTGCTTTTTATATGGCTAAAATACATAAGTGTTTTGTCCTGTGTTAAACGTTTGGGTTTGTCTAATCCCATATTCACAAAACTTAAAATGCCATGCATTGGGGTGCGTAATTCGTGTGACATATTAGCAAGAAACTCAGATTTTGCCTTATTGGCCTGGTTTGCAATATCTCTTTCTTTAATTATTTCTTCTTCCAGTTTTTTTTGTTTGGATATATCTCTCCATGCAACATGTAGAACCTCACTACCATCTAATACCAGCCGAGTTAATACTACATCCACTAAAAAATCTTCTCCATTGGCACGAGTGTGTTCACATTTATAACGATGTTGGCCTTTATTCATTGCCATATTTATCATTTTAATTGCTAATTCTGAAGTACGCTTTCCATTAGCTTGAAATTCAGGGGAGAATTGAGATGGTTTGAGATTAAGCACTTGTTGTTCAGAATCATAACCGAGCATGCTAATAACTGCTTTATTACAAGCAATAAATTTTCCATTTTCTAGTAACCAGATGCCATCCTTAGAATGTTTATATATTGTTTCAAATGCTTTGGTTTTATATTTTAGTTGCTTAGTTTTGTTTTTTTTTACTCTTAGTTTTTTTTTTAAAATGCTTACTTGTTCTTTTAACTCTGCAATTTCCTGTTGATATATATTTTTAGTCATTTTTTCCAATAGTAGATAAGCTGAAAATTATTATTCTGTGAGTGAAATATTGAGTTGCTTCATAATTTGATTAAATTCATCATCTGTTTGCAATTCTTCCTCATATAAATTATTTGTATCTGATTCAGTCTTTGATACTAATTCTAATAGCTTCTGTTCTTGTATTTCACTTAGTCCAAGGTGTAAAAATGACTCTTCAATATTCTGAGCCATATCAGAAAGAAATTGTGTATGCTTTACGCGCTGTGACTGATGTTGCAGGTCAATAGATTGTAATTTTTTTTGAGTTACTTGAATAATCTCTGACAGCATCTGCTTGCGCTTTAACATTTCCCGTTCATTTCTTATCGCGGTAACTCTGGCAGCTAAACCATCCACCAGTATCGCGAGGTGGTCTCTATATCGACCTGAAATTTCTTCATCTTCAGGCATATTACGAATCAGTAAGGCTAATTTATTACCATTAAAAACGGTTCTATCACTAAAGCTGATAATGTGCTCACCATTATGAAGATAAAATAAAATATCTTTTTCTAAGGGGCGATTTACGCCATCACTAAAAAAATAATAGGGTTCCTCAAATGCCAGGATCATAATACTTCCAGACAATTTAAATTGTTTTACAGTATTAAAAACCAACTCAGTTAAATTTTCTATATCAGAACAGCTAAAACTTTTACGCATGAAATTAGTTATCTCTCCCTGTTCACCTGCGTTGGTCAAACTGGTCATTAAGGCTTGCATTGTTTCATCAGAGCTTTTTTTCAGGGTAATTTTTTCATGCTGGTGTGATAATAACAATTTAATTTTTGTGAGTAATTCTTGCTCTACAAATGGTTTAGTAATGTAATCATCAGCACCTGCTTTATATCCCTGTAGACGTTCATTAGCACTTGCTAAAGCAGATACAAATATTATAGGAATGTTGATATGCTGTGGATTTTTTCGTATCTCTTTACAAACTTCAAGGCCATTTAATCCTGGCATATTTACATCTAATAAGATTAGATCTGGAGTACGTTCTTTAATTAGCCGTAAACAATTTTCACCATCTTCTGCACAAAGTGTCTCATAATCTTCTTCCAGCATTTCCTGTAAAATGATTTGATTTACCTTTTCGTCATCAATTACCAAAATGTATTTTTTATGCATTCACTTTTTTACCTGTCTGTAGTTATAGCTAATTTTATAAAGTAATGGTTTTAAAAGTAATTTGCTTCTGGCCATCAAGTTGAGTAAAGCTAATGGAGTTTCCTACTGCTTTTTTTGCTTCAGATTTTGCCTTGCTGGCAAGATCGGAAATCTCATCACTATATAGGTTATGCCCCTGTTTAATGACTATTACTCCAATAGATAGGGACATAATGGGATATTTTTTTGTAATTTCATAGCGATCTTTGGCACTGATATAACCCTGTTTGCGATCTTTGCTATTGTACATTTCAGTGATTTTTTTACTGAATTTTAAAAGAATGTTATGACAGGATTTATACCATTTTTTACTTTTGTAAAAGAGAATAAAATCATCACCTCCAATATGGCCTATAAATCCTGCATCATGACTTAATTGTGATTTAAAAATCTGACTCAATAGCTTTAAAACTTTATCTCCCTGGCTATAGCCATAATAATCATTGTATGGCTTGAAGTGATCCAAATCACAATAAGCAACAGTAAAATCTGTATCAGCCGCTAAACATTCAGTCATCTTTTTTTGAATGGGTACATTACCTGGTAATTGCGTAAGAGGGTTGGCATAACGAGCCATTTCTACACGTAAGTCGGTAATTTCTTTTAGTAGATCAAGCAATATTCCTTTACCAATAAAATGGCCTTTTTTTACAATAATAAATTCATCAATATAGGTATCAATTGAACTGGTAATTCGTTGGCTTAATATTTCCAGTGGCATAGAGGTATCTACAACTAAGATATTTCTATTCATAAAAAGATAAATTGATTTACGAGAGAATAATGCCCGGCCAAAACGGCTGGCTAGAATATCCATTGCTTTGACCCGTGTCATTAAACCTTGTGGCTCATCGTTATCAACAATTGCTACAGATAGAGCAGATGGATTGTTTAGAAATAAATCAACAGTTTCAGCCAGAGTAGTAGAAGAACATACCATAGGCATGGGCAGGAGCAATTCTCCAGCAGTATGATTTACCTCTGTTTGCTCAAAACGATCTTTGGAGCGAAATAAAAACTTACTGGTTTTTTTAGGAGGAAGAGACTCAGGATGGCAAAAATAGAAGCCTTGTACATATTCCGCACCTAGTTTTCTAATCGTGGCATATTCTTCTGCTGTTTCTACTCCCTCGGCTATGACCTGGCAACCAATAGAGTTAGCAATTTCATAAATTGAAATAACAAACTGTCGTTTTATTCGATCATCATTTATTGAGCTAATAAAATGACGGTCAATTTTCACAAAATCCGGGCGCATTTGAGACCATAATTTTAAGCCAGAATAGCCTGTACCCAGATCATCTATAGCAACAGAAAAACCTGCGTTACGATAGTGATTTATAGATTTGGTAAGTAGTGAAAAATCTTCAATAGGATAAGATTCAGTAATTTCAATAACAATATCTTTGGGAGATAAACCTGCCTGTTGTACGTATTTTATGGTTTCGCCATCAATATAATCCTTTTCTAATAATGATTCTGGATTGGTATTAAGGAATAATTTTCCTGGTAGCGATAGTTGTTTAAACTGGTTGATTAATTGGTAGCGACAAAGGAAATCCAGTTCTGCCAATCGACCAAATTGATAAGCAGCCTCAAAGAGTTTTGTTGGTGAATGTAATATTGAATTAGACGGGCCACGGATTAATCCTTCATAGCCGTAAATCTTTTGTTTAGTAATATTAACAATAGGCTGGAATAATGTACTTAGCTTCTTATCCCGTAAGATTATATCTAGCTCTGATTTGATTTCAAGTTCGTATTGTGATCTCATGGAATGAACGATACTCCA
>JASFYQ010000188.1:0-11099 GCA_045047105.1 Pseudomonadota bacterium
GCAATTGAGTGATAATGAGAATTCACAACAATTAGTGGCAAATAAAAAGTTAGAAATTGGCTTTCTTGAATATGACTGGAAATTAAATGATATTTAAACGATTAATCCTTGCTGTATTATTAATGCCCTTAAACCTTTTTGCTGCATCTACATTATGGATGACAGAGACAATGATAAATTTGCGTTTTGATGTAGAGAATATTTCCCATCAAGACCTGCAAAAAATTATTTTAGACAAAGCTAAGAACAATACCATAGTTTTTGATGTCAGGCGGCCTGAAGAATACCAACGAAGTAGAATAAAAGGCAGTATTCAAGTGGATCCAGAGATGAAAGCTGAAGATTTTATCAGCAAATTTGGAAATAAATTTAATCATAAAGAACTCGTTTTTTATTGCTCAGTGGGTTATCGAAGCTCAGTGTTTATTGAGCGAATTGAAAAACAAGCCAAAGCGGTAGGTGTTAATAAAATGCATAATCTGGCAGGGGGAATTTTCCGTTGGTATAATGAGCATCTTCAGCTTGTAAACGATCAGGGAGATACGGATGATATACATCCCAGTGACGAATCATGGGCTCATCTCATTGAACCAAGAGTAAGAATTTCTCATGACTAAGCCAAGCCAAAAAAAATCAATTACGGCTATTTTAGGGCAAAATCCAGTTCAGCATGCAGATTAAAAAATACCACTACCAATAGGATTAGTTGAAATAATCTCTTGGTAAAAAAAGTTAAAATCTATACCCCATCGTTTACTCTTTTTATCTAGCGAGACAGTGATATTTTCTTTTATTTCCTGATTCAAAGGGGATTTAAATGCATAAACCACAATGTTGTTTAAACTAGGTACCTGAAAACATAAGCTCCTTTGACCAAATTGTTGGCGAATTTTCAATAATTGCTGCATAAAAATATCTTTGTTTTCAAAAATAAAATTAAATACCGCGATACCATCATCTTTTAAGCTGGCATAAATTTTTTTCAAATGATTTCCAGAGGTAATCCAGTTGGGTGTTTTATGATCCTCTGAGAGGTCAATAATAATTAAACTATAGCTTTTTCGGTATTCATAACGCCTTGCATCTGCATGATGTAATAACCAATTGCTTTTTCCATTGAATTTTTCCCCTGACTGCTCTGGAAAATCAAAGAAGGTTTTTGCATACTTGATAACGGCTTCATCAAACTCAATTGCATCACCTTCAATTGTTGGGTTAATTGCATATAAATAGCGTGCTATTGCTCCTCCGCCAGTACCGACTAAACACACTGTTTTGATCTCCTTTAAAAATAAAATAACAGCTAAAATGGCTTGATTGAGAACAAATGGTAAGGAGCTTGGTTGCTTTATATCAATAAGTGTTTGCACCACATCTTGATTAAAAATAAGTAATCGATAATCTTTATAGGTTTTAATGCTGATATTTTTATTTGACGGGACATAGTGCGATATGGATTTTTCGAGTACGTTTTTTAGATCAACATATTGATAGTGAATTTGATGTAATAGTGTCGCATTTTTACTCATAAGATATCCATGAACAAATTTATTGCTATGATTTAGCCCGTTTAATAGGATTAGTGTTAGGGACTTTAAACTATGCTATCATCTATTACTAAATAGATACAAAAAATATATCAAAATAAAAAATCATAGTCTAAATAATAATTAGTTAAATAGAACACTTTTAAAAATAATATAACTGGCAACCAGAAGTAGAAAACCGCCAAACCCCCGTTTAAGTAACTGTGCAGGCAAACGATGCCCTAACTGACTGCCAGCAACACTACCAATCACTGCTATAATCGTAAAAATACCCATCATTTGATAATCAATTGTGACTGAGCCTGCATATCCGGAAAAACCAGCAAAGGATTTGAGTGCAACAATACTTAACGAAGTACCTACTGCTTTTTTCATGGAAAGGCCAGATAATAAAACCAATGCAGGTACAATTAAAAATCCACCACCTACACCAACAATACCCGTTAGAATACCCACAGTAATACCATGAATGGCAATATGGCCATATTGCAGCTCATCTGCGTTAGCTACTGTTAAATTAACAGCCATTGCACCTACTGAACGATGATGTTGTTGGGGTATACTCTGTTCACTGGGCTTAAGCATTTTCCAGGCAGCTGCATACATCACCAGAGCAAAGACAGTCAACTGAATTACCACAGGGGTTATTACACCTACTAAGGCACCCAAATAAGTACCTATTACGCCAAAAAAACCAAAAACTGCAGTGATTCTGAGATCCACATTTCCATGCCGCCAGTGTTGCATGGCTGTAATAGTAGCTGTAATTGCAACAATACCCAGACTCATGGCAATAGCAGATTTAGGCTCCACATTAAGTAAATAAAGTAGTGCCGGCATGGTTATAATAGAACCACCACTGCCAAATACCCCAAGTAACAGACCTGTGGCTAAACCTGCGATAATAATTGAAATGGACATAGACTTCTCCTTATACGAGTCATTAAAATATGGAAATAAAACTTTTATAAAATAATATTCAATTGATTAATTGAATTATAGAATATCATCAAACCTTGAGAAGTCAAGTTAAACTTATTTTTTCATACTTTGTCAGAGTTAATATCCATTATTGTCATGATCTCCTCTGTATACATACCTTTAACCTAAAAAAAATCTGTCCGTTTGATGATTGAATTAGGATAATGATGAAATACTATAGTAGTGTTGGAATTAAACCGGGTATGGAAGTTGTCGATTTATGCTGTGGCGATGGACACTTCACCAAACCCATGTGCCAACTGGTCTATCCGGGGAAATATATGGGCTCTTGATCTGGATGCTGAGTTGCTTGCTCAGGCTGGACAAAATTGCAAAGACAATACAAATTTTCATGCTACTCTTGGTGATGCACGAGAACTACCGAAACAAATCAAACAGCCAGTTATTTTTTTTGTTATTGCTAATACTTTTCATGGTGTTCCAGACAAAACTTACCAAGCCCTGTCAACCATTCGTGCAATAAACAAAATAATTAACCAGGAAATTATCATAGTGATTAAGGTATGACTGAAAAAGTGGTCACCAATAATCATTTTGTAATCTCCTATAGCCCAGCCAATACTGATTGCAGCAATAAGTGCAATTTGTTTTTTTCTACGTGAAAAAAATAAAAAATACAACGACATTAATGCAAAACCACCACTTGCATGGCCTGCTGGATAGCATTTTATTTTTCCTGTTTGTTGGAAGGTATCTGGATAGCTTGTTAATACCCTAACATAAGGATAATTACCACCATAGCGCTGAATATCTTTTGGGCAGGGAATATTGGTTGTAGCTTTTAGAAAGCTAATAAATAAAGGCACTATAATGCAGGATAACAATACGATAAGAAGTCCCTTTTTATACGGCTTTATGATTGCTTTATGACGAAAAAAAAGCAGCATAATTAAGATGCTAATAACAAAGGCAATAAAGATTTTCTTAATACCATCATAAAAAATTAACTTAGGTATTACTGCATTTTTATTCAAAAGCCAGTGCTTGCTTTCAAAGTTGTAAAAAAAATCCTGAATATAAACATCAATTGAGCTAAGTTCAAATATTAAAAAACAGAGCAATAAAATAGAGACTATAATTAAAGGTTTTCTACTCATACTCTTCATGCTCAATAATATCCAGACTCTCATTATACACACTGGATTTGATTTCCATTAAACCCAGTATGGTGTGAAATAAATTATCATGCGATAATTTTTTATGTATTTGTGTTTTTAATTTTGCTAAGTTAATATCTTGTGCATCAAAACTATCACTAAACCACATAACCATAGGCACATGGGTTTGTGCATCGGGTGCAATCAGATAAGGCAGACCATGTAAATAGAGATTGTTTTCACCCAGTGATTCTCCATGGTCACTGACATAAAACAAAGCGGATTCAAAATTTTTATTATTGTTTTTTAATAATTGAATGGTTTTTGACAAGAAATAATCGGTATAAACTAAAGCATTATCATATGTATTACTGATTTCTTCCTCACTACATTGTTCTAGCTGGTTAGTTTGGCAAGTGGGAGTAAACTTCTCAAATCGCTTAGGGTAACGTTTATAATAAGCAGGTCCATGATTACCCATTTGGTGTAATACAATAAATATATCCCCTTTTGGATGATCATCAATATAGGTTTGCAAATTTGTTAACATACCTTCATCCCGACATTCACTATCACAAATAGGATTATTTTCAGCCAGTTTGAAATTTTGATAGGGGATCCTGTCAGCGACCCCCTTGGAATCAGAGTTATTATCCAACCAAATAACATTAACGCCTGCACGCTGTAAAATATCCAGTGCATTTTCAGTGGATTGTGCTTTGCCCTTACTGAAACTTGTACGATTATAAATTGAAAACATACAAGGGACAGAGTGAGCGGTAGATGTGCCACATGCTGATACATTATCAAAACTAATAACATCCTGTTTTTCTAAATAAGGATTGGTTTTTTTACTATAGCCATTCAATGAAAAGTGATCGGCGCGAGCCGTTTCACCTACCACAAAAATAATGAGTTCTCTATGTTCATCACTAGGCGGAATAAAAGCATCTAAGCCAATGGTACTGAGTACTGAGTTGTTATTTTTAAAAAAATGATTCACATATTTTATACTTGAATAGAGGTAATAGGAGGGGTTGGCATAAAATCGAAGTGACTTATGCTCTCTAAAAAAGGAAGCATAAAAGTTACTTAAACTAAGAATAATAATTACAGCTAACAGTAATGAACCAGCTAATAATATTAAATGGGATATGATGGCCTTTTTAGTTGCCAGGCTCGTTATTTTAGCTTTGTAAACCAGTACAGAAGGAAGAACACCTAGTAATATAAAATAAAGTAGCTGCTTAAAAGAGAGTAAATCCAGAGATTCGTTTATATCTGTTTTAATGATATTGTCTATCATTACATCATCAATAATGACATTGTAAGAGTCCATAAAATAGGCAGCCAATGAGGACATAAGTAACACGGTTATGAGCACAGGCTTAATGGTTTGTTTAAAACAAATCAAGGAAAATAGAAAAATATTGACACAAACAAATAAAATAACGAGTGATAGCAAGAACAATATATTTTCTAAATTGGCAGGGTAAATGACCAAAATATTCTTAAAAAAGGCTATATTGCCAAAAAATACTAAGAAAATAGAGCTAATAATAATTAGTTTTCGGGGTGTTATTTCATTTTTAATTTTCATAATGATATTTAGTATTTAGCTTCCTATTAAATTGTTATTAGTCATTCTTACTGATTTATATTTTGATACGCTAATTATGACTGAATTAGTGACCTGAAAAAACCATACTGGGCTCTAATTTTAATACCGGTCTTGAGCTTATAGCTGCCGCTGTCAGGCTAACAACTAAAACGCCAAAGACACCAACCAAAGGCGTAAACCACATTAACCGAAATGGAAATGCAATTGTAGAAACAAACTCTCCAATAATAGCACATAAACCGGTACCGATTCCTGTACCTAAAAAAGCACTAGAGCCTGCTTGTATAAATACCATTTTTAAGAGTATGGAATTTGAAGCTCCCATTGCTTTAAGCACAGCATATTGTTTTAGATTTTCATAGGTAAACATATACAGCATTACCCCGGTAACACCAAAACCTACAGTCATTGCTAAAATCAGCATAGCTGCCATATCACCAACATCTTCAGAATTGATAAGAAACCAACGTACGGTATCTTCTTTAAAATCTGCAGATGTTCTTGCTCGTAAGTGTGTTTGTTGTTCAATACGTTTTGCCAATTGGCGAGCAGAAATCCCTTCCTGGGCTGATACCAAAACAAAGGTTAACAATTTATTTTCTGATGCTAGAATGCGTTTCACATTCGAGTACGTGGTGTAAAGTAAAGGATGAGGAGGAAACCTTGGAAGGGCATGGGACACACCTGCAATAACAAGCCTTTTGTCGTGAATTAATAATTCATCGCCAAAAGCTAACGACCTTGTGGAAACATTTAAATGCACACCATCAAAAGGCCATTGGTCTTTAGCATAAATAGGTGTTTGTAATTTATCACTTGTTCCTCCCGCATCAACAATTACACTATCAGGTTTGTATAGTATTGTGGGTAAAAGAGCATCTTTTAATAAAGGCGCTCCTGTCAAACTTGCATCATCTACACCAATCATTTGAAACGTTTGAAAACGACCATTAGGAAAACGGGCAATAACATCATTTAATGATAAAGGAACTGCATTGGCAACCCCTTTAACACCTCGTACCCTGCTTAAGGCAGAAGAAGGTAAATTAATGGTCATTTCTGTAGAGTTCACAGCTGGATCCATTACCCAAATATCAACCGATGGATTTTCCGAAATAAGGGCAAATCCCCAGGTCATAAAACCAGCAAAATAGGCAAGTGCAAAAGTCACTAAAAAAGCAGTAAAGGTAATGCCTGACAGTAAACCAATATATTTTGCCTTGTCTCCCATCAGCATTTGCAGGGCGATACGAAACATTATAAAACATCCTTAGCAGGTACTTTAATAAAAACATCTAATTGTTGTCCCACATAGAGTGGAAATATGGATTTATCCAAAGAATAAAGAACTTGCAATACACGCAAATCGGTACGCTCTGTGCTTAAACCTGTTAAGCTTGTTTTAGGTACAATATAGGGCTCTGTATATTGATAATGCAGCGGTATTTTAAGATTTGGCTGCTTACGAACAAAGGCAATTGCTGGAGTTTTTGGCTTAAAATGGTTTAATTCATTTTCATTAATATCAACACGTAGCCTTAATTTATTACTGCCTACAACAATTGCCCTTGTCGTTATACGACGACTATCAATAAATTCCCCCACTCTTATTTTGCACTGTAAGATTTTCCCGATTATGGGTGAATAAACCGTATGTCGTTTTAATTCTTTGTTTAAGAGTGTTAATTCTGCTTTAGCTAAGGATAAATTAGATTTAGCTAAAGCAAGTTCATCAACTGATGCCAGATATTTCTGCTTACTTATCGAAGCAGAAGAATAATCATGAAGTTTTTTATCAAATTTATACTGGTGTCGTGTTTTAGTTAATAGGCTAGCAGCAACCTTTATTTTACTCTGGGCAACTTCAATTTTTGCTCTAGTCTCCCGTGCATCAATACTAAATAAGGGATCACCCCTATTGATTTTTTGCCCTGTATGAATAAATAGTTTTGTTACAATACCTGGTATCGCTGATCCGATAGTGATATTTGTGCTTTCACTTTCTATAATACCTGTAGCATAAATAAAGGATTGATAAGGAGACTTTAGCTTATCAATTGGCTTGGTTATATCAAAAGTTGTTTGATTGTCATAAGCAATATAAGCCCCAGCAATAAAGAAGCCTAGAAATGAGAGCAATAGCAATTTAAAAAAAGCTTTCATTGGGATTTCCCGATAGTATTTTCTATTTTAATAATTCTGCCATCATCCATATAAGCCATACGATCTGCAAAAGAAAATATTCGGTTATCGTGAGTAACAGCTACCAGAGTTTTATTTTCCTGTTTTACCAGGCTACGTAAAAGTTCCATGATCTGCTGTCCAGATTCATGATCCAGACTGCTTGTTGGTTCATCACAGATAATTATTTTAGGTTTATGCACCAATGCTCTGGCAATGGCGACTCTTTGCTGTTGACCACCACTTAACTTAGCTGATAGTGCATGAATACGTGAACCTAAACCAACCGCATCAAGCATTATTGTTGCCTCTTGTAATGCTATTGTACGTTTCACTCCTTGAATCAATAAGGGGATAGCAACATTTTCTACAGCAGTTAAGGCAGGCAATAAATTAAAAGATTGAAAAACAAAGCCAATTGAATGGCTTCTGAAATAATTCTTTTTCTCATCATTTAATTGACTCAAGTCTTCTCCTAAAACAGTGATTTCTCCACTATTTGCCTTTAATAAAGCACTGATAATTGAAACAAAAGTTGTTTTACCACAACCAGAAGGACCAACCAACATGAGTAATTCACTTTGATAAATATCCAGATCAACTCCACGTAAGGCAAAAACCATAGCATCTCCCTTTCCATAGGTCTTTTTAAGATCATGGCAGCGTATCACCACCTGGTAGTTTTGCTTAAAGTTCATCATTGGTTTCAGGATCTAATTTGCAAATAACAGGTGACAAAAAGAGTGTCGAAGGAGAATCATATTTCACCGTTTGAGTGCATTTTAATGGTTATTTATTTTATTAAAAGCATGATAATAGAAGTTATTTAAATATTGATTTATTGGCATCAATTTATTTTTAAGTGAGATTATTAATAAACCAGAACCTAATGAAATAATTAGCGAGCCTATAATATCTATTGGATAATGAATACCCGCCACGACTCTTGATAAGCCACCTATAATTCCAAGAACAATAAGTGTCTTATCAATTAAAATATTCTTATTGCTGATATGATTCAGTGCTAAAAATAAGGTAAGATTAAATTGTTCTAACAAATTATAGCTCCAGTTAATTGGCTTTCTTTTGTATACTTTATGCTTAGAAAAAAAACCAAGCCCCTTTTAACTGAGTTTTTTAGGTTTAATTAAATAAAAGCGGCTTGATTAAAATTACAGATAGTTACATTCATTAGGCATCATCTTCTTCATATTGATCGTTGTTATCAATACTATTTTTTACAACAGTACCACTATTGGCATTAATTTCAATATCGTGAACTTGCTGATCTTGACCTATGATTTCTATTTCCCAAACAAAATTATTATCATCATTGGAAAATTCTGCTTTGGATGCAACACCTGGTACCGTTTTTAAAGCAGTAGAGAGCGCTTGAGACAAATTAACTATTGCATTTTTAACTGCTAAAGCATCATTGTTTTCAGATTCTGCATAAACATAAAATGAAGTACCTGCAATACAAGCAGTGATGCTAATCACTGCAATAGTTTTTGATAGTGTTTTCATGATAATCTCCATAAAGTTAAAGAAATAAACATCGTTAAAGATGCATGACTTACATTATACGGAGGAAAACTTAGGAGAAAATTAGGGGAGGGACTTTTAATACACCAGGTTTAAGATAATTTTTGTTGATAACGAAATAATAAGCCACCTTGAGGCTGACTATGTAAACTAATCGTACCACCTAAACGCTTGGCAATTTCCAGACAGATAGTCAAGCCCAAACCATTGCCTGGCTCAGTATTATTTGCTCGATAAAAAGGTTGAAATACTTTTTCCAGGTGTTTGCCCGCAATGCCTGGGCCACTGTCTAATACTTGAAAAATGGCGTATTTATTTTCAATAAATAAACTGACATCAATCTGTCCATCTCTGGGGCTATAGCGGATAGCATTATCTAAGGCATTGTGAAATATAATAGATAAACCTTCTTCGCTGTCTAATAAGCTTATTTCTTGTTGCTGAACAATCCCCAAATCAATGGATTTAGCTTCTGCCAGTGGGTACAAACTAGCTACTATCTCTTTTAACAAGCCGGGTAAATGAATCAATTGTGGCTTTGAAGGTGGCTTGCCCTGCATTCGGGCTAAACTGAGTAATTGATTAACCAAAACTCGCATACGATTAATTGCCGTTTGCAAGGGAAGTAAGCGTTGCTGTATTTGTTCTTTGCCATCAGCCTGTTGTATGTTATCGGCTAATAAAGATAAGGCGGTTAATGGTGTACGTAATTCATGAGCGGCATCAGATACAAAACGTTTCTGCTGGGTTAAAACCGTATCAACACGATGTAATAGCTGGTTAATAGAGTGCACAAAGGGGATAATTTCTTGGGGTATCTTTTGGGTGGGTAATAGTGTGAGATCAGTATCTAATCGCTGATCTATTTTTATTGATAGTTGCTGTAATGGTTTAAAATTATTATTAATAACGAGGCGAAGAATCAAAATTAATAAAATAGCTAATAATAAAATAGACCAAAAACTACGTAAACTACTATCCATTGCCAACTCATCACGAAGTTCAGTTTTTTGAGCAATTGCAAAGCGGGAAGAAGCTAAATCAGAAAATAGTAAAACACGCCATTTTATATCACCCAATATCACCGTATGAAATCCATCGCTATAATCATTAGAAATGGCTAGATGAGCGGTACAGGATTTTTGTAAACACTGAATAATAATTGATGCTTCTTCAGCGCCTGGAACATTGATACTTTCATGGATGACTCCTGTTTTTAGTAACATTGCAATTTGTTGTAAATAAACATCTTGTGCCTCTTCTGCTTCAATAAAGGTTGCAAAGCCTGAAGCCAGGCTGGCAAGTAAAGCAAAAAGACCACAAACCAGCATAATTGAATGATTTAAGTTTCGCTGTAAAGAGATGCCTTTTAGCTTGTTTTTTCTATCATCCACCCCAGCCCCCGAATATTCTTAATGGCACTTTTATCTAATTTTTTACGCACTGAATGAATTAAATATTCAATAGCATTGCTTTCAACTTCTTCATTCCAACCATATATTGCATTTTCCAGTTCATCACGTGATAATATTTTTCCTTGTCGTAACAAGAAAATACGCAATAAAGCATACTCTCGTGCTGATAATAAAATGTTTTTATTTTGATAAGAAACCGTATTATTGGCAGGATCTAGGCTAATATGTTCTGTGGCTAATATTGGCTGAGTTATGCTTTCATGTCGACGAATAACGGCACGAATACGTGCTAATAATTCATTAATCACAAAAGGTTTAACCAGATAATCATCTGCCCCTAAATCAAGACCTTTAATCCGTTCATCAACTGCATCTCGTGCAGTTATAATAATGACTGGAAAGTTATGCTTATATAAGCGCAATAGACGCAAAACTTCAAAACCATTTTTATCAGGTAAGCCAATATCCAATAGCATCAATTCATAGCTTTGTAGTTCAATACTGTGCAGAGCTGATTTTCCATTATCTACCCAATCAACTGCGTAAGATGCATCTTTTAAGGTTTGCGTTATTGCATTAGCAATTAGCTTATCATCTTCTACGAGAATTATTTTCATTATTAAAAAGGAGTCCAGCTTATTAGTATATCAATATAGTGTAACTCGGTATGACTACAACTGCTATGATTGGT
>JASFYQ010000189.1:0-5217 GCA_045047105.1 Pseudomonadota bacterium
TACTTACGTTTATTCTTCTTACCACCATACTTTTTAATCAATTGTTTGGCTACTTACGTTTATTCTTCTTACCACCATACTTTTTAATCAATTGTTTGGTATGTCTACGTCTCTTTCTTAATTGTTTAGTTGTACGGCTATCAGAAGATTTTTTATCGGCATAAGGATTATCTCCTTTTTTGTACTCTACCCGCAGTGGAGTTCCTTCTAGTTTTAACCACTTTCTAAAATATTTAATTAAATAACGGGTATAAATATCGGGAACCTTATCTACCTGTCTGCCATGAACCACTATAACGGGAGGATTTTGCCCACCTTGATGAGCATAACGTAATTTTACCCGTCGTCCATGTACTAGAGGAGGTTGGTGTATCTGTACCGCATCCTCCAGCATTCTGGTAAGATCTGGAGTTGAGAGTTTTGTCATTGCTGATTTATATGCTTTATCTATTGATTTATACAATAGTCCTACACCACTGCCATGTAATGCAGAGATAAAGTGAATTTTAGCAAAATCAAGGAAAGGCAAGCGTCGTTCTAATTGCTCTTTCACTATTGTTTTGGCATCTGTTTCCATGCCATCCCATTTATTAACCGCAATAACTACGGCTCTTCCAGATTTTATAACAAAACTCAGCAGGGTTAAATCCTGATCAGTTAAACCATCTCTGGCATCCATTACCATAATAACCACATTAGAAGCTTCAATAGCTTGTAATGCCTTAATAATAGAGAATTTCTCCAGTGCCTGACTAACCCTGCTTCTTCTTCTTACTCCCGCAGTATCAATAAAAGTATAGTTTTGTTCATCTCTTTGAAAAGGGATATAAATACTATCTCGTGTAGTGCCTGGTAAATCAAAGGAAACCACACGCTCTTCACCCATCATACGATTGATTAGTGTAGATTTACCCACATTTGGGCGACCAACAATTGCAAGTTTTATTGAATTTTCAAGTTGCTCTGGTAACTGTGGAAATTGCTCCTCTGGCAAGGACAGAATAAGTTCACTAAGCAAGTCCGCAACACCATCACCATGAGAGGAGGAGATAGCATAAGGGGTGCCTAAACCCAATGCATAAAATTCAGATTCAACCAGATCAGTGAGCATGCCTTCGGTTTTATTAACCAATACATGAACTGTTTTACCCAGTTCTCGTAATTGCTGAGCAATAGTTTGATCATAACCTGTTAAACCGGATCGGCCATCAACTAAAAATAGAACAATATGAGATTCTTCTATCGCAATAAAAACCTGTTGTGCCATCAGGGTATCAATGCCCTCATCTGTGCCACTTAAGCCCCCGGTATCAACTACAATATATTCTCTGCCTTCTATTTCAGCATCGCCATATAATCTATCACGAGTTACTCCAGGCATATCTGCAACCAGAGCATCTCTGGTTTTGGTAAGACGATTAAATAAAGTGGATTTTCCCACATTAGGGCGACCAACAATTGCTACAACGGGTTTCATTATGCTTTCTATACTCTAAATTTATGCTATTGTGTTAACTTTATGGAAGTAATACTGCCACTATTGCCATACAGATAAATATCATCTTTATAAACTACTGGTGAAACTAAGTAACCCTCAGAATCAAATTGTTTTCTGCCAATTAATTCACCATCAATTGTTGATAAAACATGTACATAACCTTCAAAATCAGATACTAATAAATTTTTTCCAATTATAGTTGGAGAGGTTAACTGGCGATATTTTAGTTTATCTTGCTTCCATAATATCTCACCATTTTTTTGTCCAAAAGCCCAGATATTATTGTCACTATCGGTGATATAAATATTACGTTTATCCACTCCCATTCCCACAAAGGATGAAATATCTCTAGCCCAGTTCAGTTTTCCTGTAATTGCATCAATTGACACTACACGGCCATTAATGGTCACCACAAATAAACTGCGTCCAACCAAAATAGGGTCGCCATCAATATCCACCATACGTTCAATATCGGAACGCCCTCTGGGAACTGCTGCGGTTGTCTCCCATAATAGACGCCCATGTTGTAATCCTATAGCCGCAACTTTGCCACTATCAAAACCAGTAAAGACCAGCTCTTCACCACCAATTACAGGGGAACTATTGCCTCGAAAAGTTAAAACCGGCACACCTCGATCATAAATCCAGATTTGTTCTGCATTTTCTTTTAATAAACCATATAATTTGCCATCCAGAGTACGCACTACTAATACATCACCAGAAACCAGAGGCTTGGACAAAGAAATACTACTCAGTGTTTTTTTCCATAACTGCTCACCTGTTTCAATATCCAGAGCAATTAACTCAGCATTATCATTACTGGTAAATAAGAAGTTATCAGTAACTCCTAAACCTCCAGTAATAGTCATTTCTAAATCTTTTTGCCAGAGTATTTTACCACTAAAACGATCCAGTCCACTGAGCATTCCATCCCTGTCTATTAATGAAATAGTCGTACCTGAAATAGCAGGATATAGCCTTACAAATGCTTCGTCATTTCCTGCCCCAACATCTTTACTCCATTGGGTCGAAAGTGAAACGACCTGATTAATTTCTTCTAGTTCAGTTGGTGGCTTGGAATTATCTTCGCCAGTAAAAAAGTCATCAATTGTTGAGCACGATTGAAGCAGTAAAACAACGAGTAATGAAAGCAAAATAGAGACGGTTTGCCCAATAATATGTTTACTTTTATTATTTTTCTGCTTACCTATATGTGCAATTATGCAAGAATTTATCATAGCTTAGTTTCCAAGATCATTACGTTTAATACGTAAAATATCAACATTTGCTCCTAATAGCAGGTATTTTCCCATGGCATCATCATAGGCTTTTTTAGCTTCGTCCTGTTTACCCAGAGCTACTAAAATATCTCCCTTTGTTTCCATTTTAATAGCATTAAACGCACCATCTTTAGATGACTGGTTTAATATGTTTAGTGCCTGTTGTTCCTGCTTAATCGATGCCAGTATTTGTGCTCTTTGAATTAAAGCTATTTGTTGTAATGATGAGTCAGATGAATTTTTTTCAACCCATTGTAATTTTTCAATCGCTTGCTGTTTTTTATCAGATTCTGCTAAGTTTTTAGCTAATAATAAAGTAGCTTGAGCAGTATATGGGCTGCTTGAAAAATCTTTTTGTAATAAACTGGTGCGGTCGTTGATAATTTCTGGTAGTTTTTGGGTTGCTGCATCTAAAACTGCATTGTAGTTATCGGAAGCTGCTTCAGCAGTAATAATTTTATTTTGCTGATAATACTGGCTACCTAGAATTCCACCTACTCCAAGAACTGTCACCAGAATGACCAGTTTAAAATTTTCTCTCCACCACTTTTTTATCGCTTCAACTTGTTGTTCTTCTGTTTCAAAAGCTTCCATACTCTTTTCCTATTTCAATAAATTTTAAATTTTAACTCTAAAGTGTAATAAGTTTAGCCAACTCTATAATCACTTGATCAAATTTTAGTGTTTGCTGTTGTGCTATAGTATTTTCTTTTGTGCGTAAATATTTTAAACTGATCTTATTTTGAGCAATTTCATCATCCGCTAAAATTAAAGCTATCGAGGCTCCACTTTTATCTGCTTTTTTCATTAAACTTTTAAAACTGCCACCACCACATAAAGTTTTAAGTCGTAGTTCGGGCAATGAATCACGCAAAGATTCTACAATTGATAAGCCTTTATTTCTAGCATTGTCACCTACCATAAGCAAAACTGCGTGAGGCTTCGAGCCTGGATTACTTTCTTTGTCCTGCAATAAACTAACTAATCGCTCCATTCCCATAGCAAAACCTACTGCCGGAGTCGCACGCCCATTTAATTGTTTAACCAGCCCATCATAACGACCTCCAGCACAAACGGTCCCCTGAGAACCGAGTTGATCAGTTACCCATTCAAAAACCAGTTTATTATAATAGTCTAATCCTCTGACTAGCCGCAAATTCACTTCATATTTAATTTGACATTGATCTAATAAATTGCATAAATGATCAAAATCCTGTTTTGATTCGTCATCAATATAATCAATCAATTTTGGAGCGGCTGCAATTAAGCTTTCTAGAGCAGGATTTTTACTATCCAAAATTCTCAGTGGATTTGAATCCAGGCGGCGCAAACTATCATCATCCAATTGATCTTTATAGGCACTAAAATATTCAATTAAAACACCTCGATAGGTTTCTCTGGACTGGCTATCTCCCAATGAATTAATCTGAAGACAAATATTATCGGCTAAACCAATTTGGTTCCAAAAACGGGCTAATAATAATAATAGCTCAACATCAATATCTGGCCCTGCTAGCCCAAAAACCTCAACTCCAAATTGATGAAATTGTCTATATCTACCTTTTTGCGGACGTTCATGGCGAAACATGGGCCCCATATACCATAAGCGCTGCTGCTGGTTTACCAACATTCCCTGTTGAATAGCTGCACGTACACAGACAGCGGTACCTTCTGGACGTAAGGTTAAACTATCTCCATTACGATCAAGAAAAGTATACATTTCTTTTTCTACAATGTCGGTAACTTCGCCAATAGAGCGCTTAAAGAGATAAGTACTTTCAAGCAAAGGAAAACGAATTTCCTGATAATCATAGGCTAACATCAACTGTTTAAGATGTTGTTCTAAAAACTGCCAATACACGGTTTCTGCGGGCAAAATATCATTCATACCCCTTATTGATTGAATTTTATCTGCCAAGCTTTTTTCTCCTAAAACTCATAATCTCTCTATTTAACAATAAATTTAGCAATATTTTTTTTATTTATATGCGTAGAAAAGTTGAACGGTTCACCATCAACGGTTAATGCTACTCCTGTTCCATCACCCAAAAATATATCTATTGGGGAAACACCTGAAAGTGTAAGCTGTTCACCCTTGTGAATCAAATCGTAAATTAGTGACTTATTTTTACCATCTTTAACTGAGATCCAGGAATTTTTAGTAAAAACAAATTCAAGTTGTTTAGTTAGAGTAACTATTTTTTTTTCTGCAGCCGTTCTTTTTTCTGCCATTTGAAGAGCAATATCTTGTTCATCAACATCATTATTAGCCTGTTTATTCTTTTGGGCTTCTAGAACTTCATCTTTTTTAATCATTTCAGCTGAATTTTCTATTGGGTTTTCAACTAAATCCATAGGCTCTTTATTGTTATCTGCATTAATATCAGATACTTCTGCAATAGAATTTGAAAAATTTAGTTCTTTTTCTTCATCAGCTAC
>JASFYQ010000190.1:0-3951 GCA_045047105.1 Pseudomonadota bacterium
TGGCATTGGTTTCAAACACTTGTTGATTACAATACCAACAGTCTATAACGCTTGAATAGTGGTGTCTGTCAGATTAATCTGATATTTTGGATTTATTTTTTGTGGTAGTTGTAAATTAAAAATAACGGTTTGGGTGTCCTTGGGTATTAAAACAAGTACCCGAAATTGCTTGGATAACTGATTTATATCAATTTTTTTAAAATTTAATGAAATTTGTTGCCAAAAAACATCATTTGGAGGTATTTATATTTTTTTTGTGATGATAGTCTTGGTTGGTGGATTGAGATGGGTGTCTGCAATTACCTGCAATTACTATTACTGGTGGATTGAGATGGGTGTCTGCAATTATTACTTGCAATTATTACTGGTGGATTGAGATGGGTGTCTGCAATTAATAATTATTGTGCAGGTGTCTGCAATTATTGTGCAATTATTGTTAGGTGTCTGCAATTATTGATTCCATCTATGCCTATTTGAAATATAGACAATAAATCGTCTTCTGCAAGCTCCGATATCTTATAATTATTATTGATTTCACTTCCCATGCATATCGAGTGCTTTTTGGAAAATTTCAGCTACCGATTTATTACTTGTTTTTCCTGAATCCAATTGCATAAATCCTCTTGAAACTTCTTCTTTGAGTAATTCAGCTTGTCTTTCATTCATTAAATCTTTTTCAAAAAGTAGCCTCAACCCTTCTCTGATTACTTCACTTGCAGAAGTATACAATCCGGTATTAATTTTTTTTGCAATTCGACGCTCAAATTCATCACCTAAAGTTATATTCATATACCACCTTAATTAGCTTGTTGCATGCTTATATTATAGTTGTATTATGCATGCATAACAAACACTGATAATTTAAAATATTTTTTATGGGAAATAGATGATTAGGTTATATAGAAAAGTATATGGATGTTTAACTGGATTGATTGGGCAATGTAATAATAACTTTTAAACCCTTTAATTGCTCTGATTTTGCAAGTTCTACATTGCCCTTATAGTGTTTTATAATATCAACCACTATTCCCAGACCAATTCCGTGACCTGGTAACTGGCTATCGGCTCGTTTTCCTCTTTGTAATAATTGAGCGTATTGCTGCTGATTTATTCCTTTGCCATCGTCTTCAATAATTAATAACAATTGTTGTTCTATTTGCTGCAAGCTGATAATAATATTTTTCTTACCGTATTTATAGGCATTATCTAAAAGATTGCCGATAAGCTCCATTAAATCGCCCTCATCACCTTTAAATAAAATGCTTTCACATGGGCTTAATTGGCAATTTACCTGTTTCTCTGCATAAACCTTATCTAGAGAGCGAATAATTTTTTCCAGTAGTGGTTGTACCTTAATACTGGAAAAATCAGAATTTTCTCCTGCAATAGAGGCTTTTTGTAATTGATATTGCACCAGCTCATTAATCCTGCCTAACTGTGCTGTTATAGCTATACGCAGCTGCTGATTATTTTTACTATCATAAGCTCCCTGAATAATTGCCAGAGGTGTTTTTAAACTATGGGTAAGGTCGCCTAAACTATTGCGGTAACGTTGTAAACGGCTGATGGAAAGTTGGACTAATTGATTGATATTATTAGTTAGCAATAATAATTCTTGCGGATAAGATTGCGATAATTGCGGTAGTTTACCTTGCTGAATCTGTTTAAGTTCTTGATTAGCCTGGCGTAAGGGTTTTAAGCTCCAGTTTAATAATAAGGAAAGCCCAACTAACAAAAGTAATCCTGAGCCTCCTAACCAAATCCCCAGTTGATAACGAAAATTGGTAATTTGTTGTAATATTTCAGTACGTTGAATCTCAACTACCAGAGTATAATTTTGTTCTATGGCTTGGTAATCTTCCCAGCTGACTACAAAAATCAGCTGGGAATAATTATTTTTGTTAATAGAGAATTGCTTTTCTCCCGCTACAAGGGGTTTTACTTTGGGTGGAGTAAAGTTTGAATTTATAGTGGATGCAGAAAACCACTGATAGCTTTTATTTTCACCTTGTATATATGCTCTACTACCGGAATCTGGTTGATTTAATTTGGGGTCGGCTAATAATTCAGGTAAACGCATTCGGCCTTGTTTATCTTCATAAGCAGAAGCTAATAAAGAGTAGACCATATTTTGTAATTGCTCATGTATATTTTTTTCAACATGGTTGCTAAAAAAACTATCTAATACCCAGGCGGATAAGCCTAAAAAAAGACATAAAGTCACTAAGGCTGAAACAAATACACGTTGATGAATGGATATCATGTATTGGCTTTATTACTGCTTGCAGTAGTATTAGCACACTCTTGAATGCTAATAGAATAACCACTGCCACGGTGAGTAGTGATAGGTTTTAGATGGTTATCAGGATCCAGTTTTTTACGCAGCCTACGAATAAAAACTTCCATAACATTGCTGTCCCGATCAAAATCCTGGGCGTATATATGCTCGGTTAGCTCAGATTTAGAAACGACTTCTCCTGCATGTAAAAGTAAATATTCCAATACCTTATATTCATAGGCGGTTAACTCAATTTTGAGTTTTCCCTGTGTAGTTGATAGCTCATTTTTATATAGGGTTTGAGATTTTGTATCCAGAGTAAATTCAGAAAAAGCTAAAACAGGGGATGCCCAACCCGCAAATCGTCGCTGTAAAGCATTTAAGCGGGCTATTAATTCTTCTATCTGAAAGGGTTTAACCAGGTAATCATCTGCCCCGGCATCTAATCCTTCTACTTTTTCCTGCCAACGGCTACGGGCTGTTAAAATTAAAATAGGGAAGTTTTTCCCCTTTGCTCGTAGTTGTTGAATAACTTCAATTCCTGAGAGTAGGGGAAGTCCTAAATCAATAATGGCGATATCAATAGGATATTCCAGTCCTAAAAATAGACCCTCTTTACCATCCAATGCTGTTTCAACAATATAACCATGTTGAGTTAACTGCTTAAGCAATTGCTGGTTAAGTATTAAATCGTCTTCAACTAGCAGCGCTTTCATCAGTGCTTAACGTTGGTGTGGGCGAATATATTGCCCATTGGCTTCATTAAATTGGTAGCGCTTTACTTTCCCATGAGGGGTGAGTACACGAATATTATGGATATTTCTTTGTTGTTTGTCGCGCCTTGTTGTTGCAGAAAGTATTTTGCCATGTTGTTGTTGTTTTACCTGTTCAACTGCCTGGCCAAGGCTAAAATTATTTTGTGGCCTGGCATTTATTATAGTTGCCAGGCAGAGCAAAAAAATAATTAAAAACAGTCGAATTAGCATGATCCTATCCTAATTTTACAATGGTTTTACATTAACACTAACATCAATATACTTACCTGGATGATGTTTAGTTCTGGTCCAATAAGTATGGCCCTTATAACGGTATTTAACTCTATACGCTACAATTTCTTCGCGGCTAGTAATATTATCAATTGTATCACAGTGTGTTTCGTAGCGAATATGTTTTTTAACTGGACGATATTGGGGGCGATGATGAGTGGTAATATTATTACCAATAATAGCTCCTAGCAGTGTTCCTGCAACAGTGGCTACATCTTTGCCATGTCCTCCTCCTACCTGATGTCCAGCAATACCACCAATGATTCCCCCTGCTACTAAACCACCATAGTTATTATGCTGTTGTTGGGTAGAGTGATAGACTATTTCCTCGTCCCAGCATTTTTGCACGGGGCGGTGGATCTCTACGGTTTCATAAATGGGGTTGACTTTAATTACTCGAGCCTGGTCATTAAAACCATGTCTATGGTGAGGTTTAGCATAAGATGTACTCAGGCTAAAAAATAAACTGATAATTAAAAGACTAATAGTTAAATAGCTTTTCATAATAAACTCCGTATTAATAATTACTAAATTGTGAAAGATATGCTTAATTAGTAATATGAAGTATACGAGAGCTAAGCTGAACCTAAGCTGAATAATTGAGAATTGAGAATTGAGAATTGAGAA
>JASFYQ010000191.1:0-4838 GCA_045047105.1 Pseudomonadota bacterium
AAGATCAAATAACTAAGATCAAATAACTAAGATCAAATAACTAAGATCAAATAACTAAGATCAAATAACTAAGATCAAATAACTAAGATCAAATAACTATGACCAAGCAAGTAACTAATAAAAAAGATATTCGTAACAAAGCCAAAGTATTCTCAAATGCTGATCACTTTCTAGCTTTTGGTTTTGGTAGTGGTTTGTCTCCCTTTGCCCCCGGTACTATGGGCACACTTGCAGCTATTCCACTGTATTTAATAATGGTGTTATTATTACCACAGTGGATGTATATTACTCTAACGATTGTTTTTTTAGTTATTGGTATAGGTATTTGTGATCGTGTTTCAAACGATTTACAAACACATGATTTTTCAGGAATTGTATGGGATGAAATTGTGGGATATTTAATTACCATGATGTTTTTACCCTTGTCCTGGGAGCTAATATTATTAGGCTTTTTATTATTTCGATTTTTTGATATATTAAAACCTTGGCCAATTAGTTGGTTAGATAAAGAACTCTCTGGTGGTTTAGGTATTATGCTGGATGATGTGCTGGCTGGTATTTTTGCCTGGGTTATATTAATGCTAATTTCACACTTCTGGCTTAGCACTGCAATTTTTCCAATTCTTTCTTAGTATAGTATCAGGCTAATAGATAAAATATAGCAAGAGTCAAGTATGCTAAAAATTATTCATTGTTTAACTATCTCTAAATATTTTCTACAAGCAACTATTTTTGTTTTATTGTTGGGTCTGATATCTAATTCAGTATTATTTGCTGCGAATAAAATTAAATTAATAGCTCTATTTAAAGATAAAGCTATGGTTAAGATCAATGGTAAGCAAGTTTTATTACATAAAAATAAAAAAAATAGATATAAGGTTTTATTGCTAAGTGCAGATAGCGAACAGGCTGTAATACAAGCAAATGGACAACAGCAAGTCTATAAACTAAATATGCTTATTTCCACAAGTTATACTAAACGAGGACATGCAGAGCTTGTTTTATGGGCAAATAACCAGAATATGTATACTCATAATGGTAAAATCAATGGTAAAAATGTTCATTTTTTAGTCGATACGGGAGCAACCGCTATTGCTATGAATGAAGGTCATGCCCGATCTTTAGGTGTTAATTATAAAAATGCACCTAAAAGTATAGCTCAAACTGCTTCAGGTATTGTTAATACCTGGCAGGTTACCTTACGTAAAGTTGAGCTTGGACAAATTAAATTACATAATGTTCAGGCTATTGTAATTCAGGGTACTCGTTCAAAACAAATTTTATTAGGAATGACATTTTTAAGCCACCTGAAAATTACCCATAGCGGGAAAAAAATGCATTTGTTTAAAAAATATTAGTTTGTAAGGAATTTGTTATTTGACTTTATAATTTCTAAGGGTAGGTTATTGCATCAGCAGGTATAATTGCTTTTCCTGTTCCACTTGTCGGGTAAGAGTAGTTATTGCTATTACCCATAATGGAATAATTGCCATTATTTTTTTTCTTTAACTTAAGTTTTAATAAGTCAATAGTATCTTGTTGTTGTTTGATTTTGTTCTGCATTTTTTTTTGTTTGCTTGTTGAAAAAGCACTTTGCGAAGCTAACAAAAAAGCTAATAGGCAAAAAATTGCCATTAGTAATATAGGTTTTCTGCTCATTTTATTTCCTTTCATTTCCTTTTATTTAATAAAAAATGTTGCTACCAGGCAATTAAAAAACCATTAATAATATCTTGATAGCTAATACTTCCTGATTCAGGAATAGCAGTTGAATAGGCGGGATATACCTTATCAATTTTAATGCTGGTTTTAGGCTGTCCAAATTGATTAACTGTTCCTTTAACTCCAAAAACTTCTCCTGGTTTATCCGGAAAATAAACCGTTAAAATATCTCCCGCTTTTACTTTATTGCTTAAACCAGCATTTAAATAAATTTTTCCTTGTTTTTGATCAATAATACGCATGGTAAATGGGCGGCAACTTAAAATACGTTGGATATTTGCTACTTCCTGATTTAGTACCCGAGAAAATAATTGACCATAACTGGTATCAAAAAAAGCTTTGGTTCCAAACGCAATGGCTCGCTCAGGGAGCACATCGGTATTTGTTACTGAGTGGGAATAACTTGTTTTAGATAAGAGTTCTCCCGTTAGTGTATCGTGAAGAAAAAAATCTATTAATAAATTTCTTTTGTTAGCCTTTCTCTGGTTGCCCCAAAATGTAGTAAAACTGGGGAAAAATGGAGCCTGTTTTAATCGTTCACTTTCTAGCTCATAACTCAGATCTCGGATGACTCCAGAAATAACATATTGTACGTCTCTATTGTCTGCAATTTGGGATAATAAGGTGTCATTACTGATGCTTGTTTTTGAAATAAAAGGTGCCTGATTGGGATCTTCATAGAGTGATATGTCATTTGCTTCGCGGGTTAAAAAATTACCTGTTCTTGATAATCGTTTAAGAATTTCTGTAGAAATTGCTTTATCAAAATCATAAAAGTCAATTACGCCTAAATGTTCTGGATGTATCATGGGAATAAATGTTGCAGCTATTTTTTTTCGGTACTGAGCCGCAGGAAAATTACATGAAGTCCCATAACTATTCAATTCAGCACGAATAGTTAGTGTGAGTATATTATCTTTAATTTTCTCATTGATAATTTCTGAAGATTCAATAAATTGAGAGCTACGAATTTGTAAGCTATCAGTTATTTGTCCATCAACAGCAATGGATGAAAGCGATGATACCTGAACACCGGCAGAGAGTGCAGCCTGTCTTAATGCGTCCTGATAAGCATTGCTTCTAGCCTGAGTTATACTGTCATTTATGATTGCATGTCCCTGAACTTCTATAGTGGTTGCTACAATGGAAGTTGAAAATAAACTAGCAACAAAAAACAGGATATAAAGGTGAATATTTTTTTTCATAGTGATTTTAGCAAGTTGCTTTTATAAATTAAGTTATTTAGCTAATAATAGTTTAGCTAAATAATTGTTTTTTAGTATTTCTAAATCCTTAGGTTCATCAATATCATTGAGTGTTTCTAATAATTGATAACTATAGCCTAATTTTTCCAGATTTTGCAGTGTTTGTAACATTACTTTTGATGTACTCCAGCTTATATTTTGAAATATTTCTGGACAGATTCTTTTTGCTCCAATTAAAACATAACCTCCATCAATAACAGGAACAAAAACCATATCCTTTGTATCCAAACTATTTAGAGCGTATTGGATTATTTTTTTTGTTAAAAAAGGACAGTCTGCCCCAAATAATAATACTTTATATTGCCCTGTTTTTTTTGAACTTGGGAGTTTTTTAGCTCTAATTTTTTCTTTTAAATGCAATTCTCGAGCCAATGCATTATACATTTTTTCGCCCAGATCTTTACCATATTGAGTTTTGACCTGTGGATATTGTTTAAAATAAGAGTCTGGATTTGGTAAGTTTATATTTTTTGATGAATCTTTTTGATTCGTATAGATTACAAAATCAGTGGAATGTGATTTTGCAAAGCGTTTAAGCATTAACTTAATCAGCTGGCAATAAAATAGGTAGGCTCCATGTTCACCTAATGCAGGGATTAGACGAGTTTTTACCGAGCCTGCGATAGGTTCTTTAGTGAAAAGTATAAGCGTATTTTTCAAATGAGTTTACGAATTTAAAAATCTCCAGAATCATCCCACATTTCTGGACTAAAGTGTACGGATTGATTTCGACCTCTTTCCTTGGCTTTATACAATGCGACATCGGCAAATTTAAGTGCCTGCCAAAAGGTTTCACTATCATCAGGAAAATCTGCGATACCAACTGATATGGTTTTTTGTATTGTTCCTCCTGAGATTGGTATTTTCATTGCTTCAACAGCTAACCTGATTTTTTCAGCAACTTTATCACCATAATGCTCAGTGGTATTTTGCAAAATTATTAAAAATTCCTCACCACCATAACGAATTACCATATCTGACGCTCTTACAGATTTAACCAAAGTTTTGGATAACTCAATTAAAACTTTATCTCCTACATCATGACCATAAGTATCATTAACCTTTTTAAAGTAATCAAGATCAAGCATTAATATAGATATTGATGTATTGGTACGAGCAGAGTTTGCAACCATGGTATCAATATATTCTTCCAGAAAACGGCGATTATTTAGACCTGTCATAGCATCTCGTAGATTAGATTGTTTTAGAGTTGCCATTAGCCGTTTTGTTTCAATTACCGGGGATGCTTCTCGTAAGTATGGCTGCATAAAAGGTACTAACTCTTGATAGTGTTTACCTTCAGCTACATCTGAAACAATTTGTACAATACTTCCTACCGCACCTGACTGAATAATGGGTATACATATATGATTGTTTATGTCACCCTTGCCACTAAAGTAGTTACAAATATGTGGAGTTTCAATGCTATTGATAATGTGGCCGGTTCGTTTAGCACGGCAAGCATCAGCACGAATTAAAATTTGTGGATCGCACCATTTACACTCTCCTCCGGCAATGCCATCAACTATTACAGCTTGCATTTTATTTTTTGCATCACTGCTTATTTCGTAAATAGAAAATTCACGTGCATAAAAGTCTTCTTGTAAAATTCGACCTAAACGTTCGTAAACTTCTTCTTTGGTTTCATCTTCTTCAATAGACTGTTTAAACAATGAAGCATCAGCCAGGCTTTCAATCATGCTGACGGTATTAGCCAGTGAATTAGTGCCATTGGTTGGTTTAAAGTCTATTAATTGTGAGACACTTTTATTGATTTGAGCAAAACCATCACTAAGGCAATCCATTAATAAGTTAAGTTCTTGTGCAATTTGACCAATTTCATCATTGGTT
>JASFYQ010000192.1:0-37648 GCA_045047105.1 Pseudomonadota bacterium
ATTCGTAAAACAATGATTCGTAAAACAATGATTCATAAAACAACGTTTAATCAGCAGAAAAAGGAGCATAACAAAACCTTAAATAAGTTTGCTTTAGAGAAATTAATGCAGCAAACGGTCGGGGTTTGTTTTAATTGTCACTCGTTACGATATGTCCGCAGTTTATTTGAAAATGGTGAAAGAATGCTGGAGATTGCACAAAAAAAACTCAATGAAGCACAACAACTTATTAACAATACCACTCAACAATATACAATTGATGATTTATCTGAGATCAAAAAGCAGTATAAGCTCATGCAAAAACATTATCATAATGTGTCTCTGGGTATTGCACATCAATCACCTGATTATCAATGGTGGCACGGACAACCTGCAATGGATGGCGATTTATTAAAAATAAAATCACTGATTAGCGATCTACAACGCAAAGCAAAGATTAATCGTGTTCAGAATAACAAATAAAAACAAAATCTCCCCTGATCCCCTTTTATTAAAGGGGGGGAAGTAGTAACGAAATTATTGATCCCTAATTGAATTAGAGCTGCACTTTTTGATAATGGAACGGGTCTTAATTTAGGACGGATTTTACGAGTCAGTATTAATCAGCCCTTTAATCATGAGAGTTGATCTTTTTTACCCCATTTATCAAAATGTATCAAAGAATCAAGTGATTCTCGTGGTAACCATCCACTTTCTTCAAGTTCTGGTTTGTTATGAAAATGACTCACATAACCCACACATAAATAGGCAATGGGAATGATATGATCGGGAATATTCAATATCTCCTTTAATGTATCATTATGAATAATACTCACCCATCCAACACCTAAGTTTTCAGCTCTTGCAGCAAGCCATAAATTTTGTACAGCACAAACCGAACTGTATAAATCCATCTCAGGAATAGCTGTACGGCCAATCACAACCGGGCCATTTCGAGTTCGATCACAGGTAATACAAATGCCAATGGGAGCTTCCATAATCCCTTCCAATTTCAGAGATTGATAGGTTGCTTTTTTATCATTATCAAACATTTCACCAGCTTGTGTATGGGCTAGGGTAAAGGCGTCTTTTATACGCTGTTTAGTTTCTATTTGTTTGACAACAATAAAATCCCATGGCTGCATAAATCCAACACTGGGAGCATGATGAGCAGCAGTTAAAATACGCATCAATACATCATCATGAATAGGATCGGGCTTAAATTCAGATCGAACATCTCTGCGAGAAAATATTGTTTTGTAAACAGCATCTCTTTCATTTTTGGAAATATTCATATTATTTATACTCTCTGGTCTACAAGAAATACTCTATTGGAGATAAAAAGAGAATTTTCAAATTTAGAAAAATACTTAACCACAGCTAATACAGATAAATCAACCAGAGGCTCAATAATAATTATACTCATATAGGCTGCTCCAAAAGAGGCAACCGATGCTAAATTTTCAGCCCCAAAACCTTGTCCATAAAATGCCCAAAAAGTAACCCAGCCAACAATACCTGCCTGATATGTAGTCGAGAGTGTTAATGCCTGTTTATAAGATAAATCTTTATAGGCAGTATCGGGTTTGATCACTCTTTTAGCAATATAAGACATTGCAAATAGAGGGAATACTAAAGTACTCAGATTCATACCATATTGTGGTAAATCAAATGGGGCAAAAAACAGTCCCTGTATTAATAAGCCAAGCATAAGTCCAATAGCTGCTGGCGCAGCCCCAAAAAGTAAAAATAAAGTGGAGCCCATAATTAAATGAACTTCGGATACCCCTATCGGATGATGAGGGAATACTTCAAAAAAGATAAAAACAGACACAATTGCTAATAGTGATTTTATCAGTAGCGAGAAAAAACTATTTTCTTTAATGTGTTCTAGTAACAATTTGGCACTGAGTGTTATAGCTCCCCCTGCAGTTAAATAAGATAATCCAATTTTTCCAGCTTCTACCATTCCAGGTTCTATATGCATAATAATTTCCTCTTAATTTAAATAATAATAGTAAATATCATATTTCCTTGTTTATTTGTAAAAATAAATTTGTCTTTATCTCCTCCTTTAACAGACCAAATTTTTTCAATATCTGTGCCTTTAATCTCTGTATAGCCATGTGAGTTATTAATAGCTAGTAAACCTTCAGCCGTTAATGATAAATCACCTTGATTAACTTTTAGGGATAATTCAGCAGACTGATTTTTTATGACTATATTAAAGTTGTCATGGATTTTTACCTGACTAATCAAGTCTTTTAAACCCATTTCTTTACTGATCTCTTTAATTTTTATAGGTTGATTCAAACCAGATTCGTATTGTAAGGCTGAATAGATTTGAGCCTCAGATGTATCAAAATAATCAGCAAGTTCTGTAAAAGGCTTCTCAGGGTGCTGATTTGCATAATAAATAACACAGTCATGCCAGGACTCTAGCCCCATACTCAGAGAATGGCCGGCTTTTTCACCAGAATGAATGTCTCCTGTCAGGTTTTGATATTTATTTGCATACCCTCTTGGGGTAACCATTAATTGATGCTGCACAAAAGTAGAGCTATTGCCAATTAAAACGGTAGAAAGCATACCTATATCACAGTCCGACATTTTTTCCAGTGTGGTATGCTGAATAAATTGTTTCCTGCGATATGCTGACTTAACAATAGTGACGGGAGTCTCTGCAGATCGAAACAGTAATAGAATTTTTTGTGCTTCAAGTATTTGTTTAGTTCGACGCCCACTTTTAGGATTATACAAAGCAATCACAAAGT
Organism: Pseudomonadota bacterium; assembly: GCA_045047105.1. Classification (GTDB taxonomy): domain Bacteria; phylum Pseudomonadota; class Gammaproteobacteria; order GRL18; family GRL18; genus JADGAU01. The sequence continues at coordinate 2,754 of JASFYQ010000192.1, forward strand.
CTCCCTTACCCGCTGATTCAAGTCTACGTGCAATGGTTGGCCATGGTGTTAATAAATCTGAAAGAGATATTGAGCAAAAATCATGAGTTAAAGGAGCGCCAACTAAAGCCGCACAAGCAGATAAAGCCGTTGTACCCGGAACTACTTCAATGCTAATTTTACTCTCAGGTGTCCAGCCCGACTGAAAAAGTACCTCATATGTTGGCCCCGCCATACCATAAATACCAATATCACCTGATGATACAATAGCAACAATTTTTCCTTGTTTAGCCTGCTCATAAGCTTCAACACAGCGATCAATCTCTTCAGTCATGCCTTTGCGTATTACTTGCTTGTCTTTAATTAAATCTTTAACCAGCGAGATATAGGTGGTATAACCGATAATTACATCAGAGTCTTCAATTGCTTGTACCGCTCTTGCACTCATATGTTCACGGCTACCTGGGCCAAAACCCACTAGAAATATTTTTCCTATTTTTTCCATATTTTACTCATATTTATTGTACTGACTGATATCGAGCAATAGAAACCGTTACATTACGATTATCTTCACCCCTAAACTTATATTTTTCTACCATTAAGTCATGCATTTTTGTTTGTGCTGATAAGAGTGCTGCAGCTTCTGCAACTGCAGCTGTTCCCACATGTTTTTTAACGACTGCAGAAGGATTAGGCACAGTGACTGCCGATAGTTCTTGTGCGGTATAAAAAATGATTTGATGCTGATACTGTTTAGCAAAATTAAGCAGTCCTATTTCATCAGATTTTTTATCAATACTAGCAATTGAAAGGACTTGTTTTATGTTTAAATTAACACTTTTTAAAGCCTGTAAAACAGCTGTTTCAATACTTTCAATCGGTGTATTGCGATCACAGCCAATACCTAAGACTATTTTTTCATCCTGTATTTCAATTTTTGGTGGTCGGTAGATAATTAAACGCTCTGCCAATAAATCTAAAATAGATGGTTCAATATCATTATGAGTAACCCATAAAAAACCTGAAAACTTTGTTGTATCGATAGATTTAAAGTCAGTAAATAAATGAATATTATTAGGTAACTTTTTATCCTTAGGCCACCAATTTGGGTTTCCTGCATCTTGAATAAAGGCAATCTCCTCATCATTGACAAGCTGTGCTGCCACTTTTATCTGACAACGATGTGAGGCTTCAACTATCCAATCTAAGTCTCTACCCAATATATCAACTGCAATTGTTTGACGTGCTTCTGATGCGGTTGTATATACAGGTGTTGCATTAATCAGCTTTGCCATCTCACTTGCAAAGTCATTGGCACCACCAATATGACCTGAAAGGATGGGGATCATAAATTGCCCATTATCATCCGTAACTACAACTCCAGGATCTTCTCGCTTAGATTTCAGCCAGGGAGCCATCAAGCGTACTGCCGCTCCAATAGAAAATACAAACAATAAAAAGTCATATTGCTCAAATAAATCTCCCATCACTTGCTTAAGAGGCTTTTTAATCATCAAAGGTTGGTTATCTAGTGGAAATTGTTCCATTAGATGACTAAATTTTTCAGGTAAATAAATATCAGCCTGTGGATAATGTCTAGAAAACTTGGCTAACAAAGTAATGCCATGTACGGTAATAGCAACCATTGCAATCGAAGGCTTGCACATCTTTTTCGCCTGATTTGTTGTCGTTGAAACTGTCTGTTTTGCTTGAATCATGGTCTTTATTTACACTGACTGTGGTTTACGACCACAGCCTCGTTGAATTTCAGGGTGTTCTCGATATGGGTTGTGTATCACCAATAAGGATAAATAGTGTACTTTATCTTTTGTATTAGCTTGATGATCAAGTTGGTGACAATTATCACGTAACTGTAGCAAATCAGTGATAATTCGCTCATCCGGTGTACCAGCTCGCTCAATAAAATAACTTTTACTGAGCAATTTTTTATCTTCAATTAAGTTTATTATCTCAATAATTAGAGGCTTTACTTTCATTAAAACTAAAGTATCAAAATCACTGAGTAACTTAGCAATCACTTCGATACCATAACCTGCAGGTATAACTGCTAAGGTATCATCAGCTTCTGTTAATGGTTGTAGAACACAAGAAGCAGCTGCTGAATAAGATGTCACTCCTGCAATGACTTCAATCTCGATACTCTCATCCAAAGCATGAATAGTGCGTGATAAATGCCCAAAAGTTGAATAAGTCGATGCATCACCTTCCACTAAGAATACAGCATCTTGTCCACTATGAAGGAGCTCTAATACTTTATGTGCTGCTTCTACCCAATATTTTGATAATATGTGCACATCATGTGTCATAGGAAAAACCAGTGCCATAGCATCTGTTGGAATTTCAAGACCTGCTCGTTCAACGATACCCAGAGCAAAACTGCTAGCCCCTATTTTTTTAGTAGGGTATAACCAACAACTGCCACTTTGTAATTCAGCCCATGCTGCACGACTAATTAAACCAGGATCACCAGGCCCTAAAGAAGCTGCAATGAGTTTTCCTATTTTCTTTTCTTTTTTATCCATTGTTACTCTGGTTACCTTTTTCTTTATTTTTTTATCGTGCTAACAATCCATACTAAGTTATCTGCTTGCAAACGATTCATATGTAGTATGGGTTTACTATGGGAAGACTGCATTTGTGTTAAATTCCAATCAAGAGATATCGATTTTAAAATTTCTAAACAATGAGTTAAATTTTCCAAGGTAATAAAGTTCATTACTAAGGATGAGCCAATGGTTAATTTATCTAAGACCAGTTTAATTAAATTCTCTAAATTACCTGAAGAGCCGCCTATAAAAACAGCATTTGGTGAAGGCCAGTTATCTATTATTTCAGGTGCTTTTCCACAAATGATACTATAGTTAATTAAGCCCATTTGTTGACGGTTTTTTTCTATCAGAGGTAAATCATCACAGTTCTTTTCAATAGCAAAAATATGTCCTTGCTGACATAGTTGTGCAGCTTCAAGCCCAACAGAACCAGATCCTGCACCAATATCCCAGACAATACTATTCTGTTTTAACTGCATTTTTGCAAGAACAACGGCTCGAATATCTGCTCGTGTAATGAGTCCTTTTTCTGGTTTTCTCATGGCATAAAAATTATCATCATAACCAAATAGCAGAGGATTATTCAGCTTGCTTTTTCGTTTTAAAACAACTAAATTTGGGCTGGCATATTTGCCCTTACTAACTGTCTTTGTATCAATATTTAAAGTAACTTTTTGCTCTTTTTGTAATAATTTTTCAAAGATACTAAATTCAAAATCCTTTGCCATATTTTCCATGATTAACATCCGAGCTATTCGCTCTGGAGAGTTACTTTCACTGGTATAAATAGCCAATAAATGGTTGAATTTAATATTATTGAGTAAGGTGTATAGTTTATGTTCAGGCGTTGAACCAATCTGCCACTCCTTTGTGTCAGCACCATGAATTGAACAAATTTTAGCATCTTGCCAGGATTCACCAAGGTGTGAAAAAGCAACTTGAACCATGGATTGATTTGGCAGGATATCAATTGTATCTTTACCCATCTTTTTAACTAAAAAAGCACCTATTCCATGGCAAAGTGGATCACCCGTTGCTAAAACAATGACTTGTTGTTCGGTCTTTAATGCACTTTTTATAACATCTACTGATTCGATGAACTTAGCCGTTAAATCAAATATTGCAGCCTCTTTTTTAAAGTTGTTCTTAAATAAGTTAATTGTTCGTGTTGCTGCTACAATTAAATCAGCCTGCTGGATTTTTTGTTGATATGCCTCTGGTAAACCAGACATAGCATTATCGAGTACACCAATAACACAACATTTATTTGAACTATTGAGCTTGGTTCTATTGATATTACTTCTATTCATTTATTCACTATCCAATTCAAAACGTTTATTCCCTTCAAAATCACAGATCATGATTTTAAGAGAAAATTGATACTGGTATTTAGTCAATAGAGTCTCTAAAACCTGATGAGCTAATTGCTTATAAAAATCATCAATAAGACCTATTTCTTGCATTTTTTCACTGGCATATCGCGCTGTATTAGCATTTAATATATCCTCAATAACAGCCTTATTTGCTCCTGCTTTTTTAGCAATATCAGCAACAATTTGCATATTAACAGGGTTTTTACGAGCATGGGTTATATTTTCACCCTGTGCCATTTTGGCAAGTTTTCCTACCATTGCACCAATAACTACCCGTTTAATTTTATGCTTAACACAACTATCAAGGGCTACTTTTATAAAATCGCCCATTTGGACAAAGCAAATGGGTACTAAATCAGGCATCTGAGAAATAACAAATTTTTCAGTTCGACCACCGGTGGTAAGCACTATAAGTTTATGTCCTTGATTAGCTGCTACATCAATAGCCTGTATAACACTTGAGCGAAATGCCGCTGTTGACCATGGATGAACAATACCACTGGTGCCTAAAATAGAAATACCACCAATAATCCCTAAACGGCTATTGAGCGTTCTTTTGGCAATTTGCTCTCCATTTGGAACAGAAACAACTAATTTAATGCCGTAGTCATTTAATAAATCTTTTGCTACCGCATAAATATTATCCCTTATGTTTTTTTGTGGTATAGGATTAATGGCAGGTCCATTTACTTCTAATCCAAGACCAGCCTGGGTAACAGTACCAACACCTACGCCATTAGTTAAAATAATCTCCCCTATATTGTTATTAAGCAAGTAGAGATCGACAGTAAGATGTGCTTTATCCGTTACATCTGGATCATCTCCTGCATCTTTTATAACAACTGCTCTTGTATGCCGTTGTTCATAAAAACTAGACTCAATTTTAAAATCAACTTCTGTTTCATTGGGTAATAAGCAGCTAACTACTTTGGGGATTTGACCACAGACTAAACCAATTGCCGCAGCATGTGCAGCAGCAGCAGTACAAGCTCCTGTTGTATATCCTTTGCGATTACCTCTTTTTTTGCGCAATTCAATAACCCTTGGCTAACTTACTTAGTTTCAGCCACTGCAAATAAAGCATGAATGGCAGAAACAACCAATGTTGTTCCACCTTTACGTTCTTGAGTTATAATCCATGGAATATCCTCTAATTGAGATAATTCATGTTTTGATTCAGCAGCGGATACAAATCCAACTGGCATACCAATAATTAAGCCTGGCTTAAAATTCTCTTCTTTAATTAATCGGATAATTTCCAGTAATGCAGTAGGTGCATTACCAATAGCAATAATAGCCCCATCAATAAGTCCTTGTTGAGCTGCTTTTCTCATGGCTTGAACGGCTCTAGTCGTCTCTTCCTGTTTTGCTTTATCAATCACATCATCATCACTGATAAAATGATAAGTTGATAAACCAAAATGTTTTAATCTTGGCTTTGATAGCCCTACCGTAATCATCTCAACATCGGCAATAATTGCTTTACCATGTTTAATAGCATGGATACCGGCTGCAATAGCCTGTGGATGAAACTGAGCCAAACCATTAAACTCAAAATCTGCAGTCGCATGGATCATTCTTCGTACAATATTCCATTGCTCTTGCGTATAGTTATGAGAGCCTACTTCTTGATCAACAATAGCAAAAGAGGCATGTTCAATTTTTCTTCCTGCTATTGTTAATTGCTCGGTTGCGTTATTAGATGAGAACTTATTTGGTGACGGTTTATTAGCTTGCATTAACCATTTTCTCCCGCTTTAGCAATATTCTCCTCAACTAATTGAAAAATTTCATCTTCAAAACCAAAGTAACTATTTTTTGCAAAACTTACCTGAGGATATTGCTTAATTAAACGATCGTATTGCTCTTTTATCCTTTCAATAAGAACACCATCAAATAAATAATAGGGTAAAATTACAATCTGTTTCATCCCCAGTAATACTTGGCGTTGAACAATTGTTTCTAAACGGGGATAGGTCACTCCCGTAAAAGCAAGATCGATCAGTTCATGCTCACTTGTTTCAAAAAGCCAACGAGCCATTTTTGCCATTTCACCATTGGCATTGGCATTGGATGATCCTCTTGCTAAAATCACCACACCAGTTGTTTTAGGATCGGCCATAGCCAGTGATTCCATTGCTTCTTTTAGCTGACGAACAAGAATTTGCAGCAACTTATCATTAGCTCCCAGATGTTTGGCATAAATATAATCTGTATCAGGGTTATTTTGTTTTGCCTGTGCTATAAACTCAGGAATTTCTTCATTGACATGGCCTGCTGCATTTAAAATTAAAGGAACAACAATGACACGTTTAGCATCTTTAGCAACATCATTTAAGCCTTGTTCAATTAAATAATCAGCCAGCTCAATGTAACAAAGTTTTATATTCCATTTTGGCTGGCGTTTTACCAATTGATTTTTAAAGTCAACAATTTGTGTATTGCCTGCTTCATTTCGTGAGCCATGTCCTACTAATAAAATAGTCTCGTTCATACTATAAACTAACCCCTTTTTTTATATTGTTAATTCTGAACTTATGATTAAAGTCTGCTGCATACAAGCGTGATTTTTTTAAATCTTTAAAGTTTCTAGCACCTAATGTCGGACTAACAATTATCATTGATTGACTGGTAATTCCAGCTTGTTTACATTTTTCACGAATCGTTGATAAAGTGCCACGAACGATTTTCTCTTCCCCTGGCCAGCTTGCTTTATGGACGACAACAATAGGAGAGTCTTTGGACCATCCCGCTTTAATTAAGCTATTTTCTACCTTATGAATTAAGGTAATAGATAAAAATAAACAGATACTACTATGATGACTTGCTAATTCTTCTAAACTCTCTCCTTCAGGCATGGGGGTACGGCCTTCAATACGAGTAAAAATAACGGTTTGAGTGAGTTCTGGCAGGGTTAAAGTTTCACAAGCTGCTGCCGCTGATGCTAAAGCTGAAGAAACCCCTGGAATAATACTTGATGCAATTGCATGTTTATCTAAAGCTTGGATCATTTCAATTAATGCACCATACAAACTGGGATCGCCCGTTTGTAATCTAACCACTATTTTTTTTGTTTGTGCTTTATCAATTAACCAGTGATTAATATCTTCAAGTGTCATTCCTTTGGAGTCTGCTATTTCACAGCCTGATTTAGACCAACGCATGACCGTTCCACTAACCAGAGAGCCAGTAAATAAGATGGCATCAGCAACAGAAATTAAATCTTTACCTTTTACCGTAATCAGCTCAGGATCACCAGGACCTGCACCTACAAACCAAACTTTTTGTTCTTGTTGTTTCATTTATTACGACCTTTTTCCAATAAACCAACTTGTAACAACCTCTGGTGCACTTGCAAAATACCAATGAATATAGGAAGCACGAATATTTTGTTGTTGTATACCAGAGTCTCCTCTAGAGACTGGAAATGCAGGAGCAGTTTTAAGTTCATTAGTTCCTATCTCTGTTCTAATAGAATGGTGAAATTCGTGACCTTTAACTCCCATATTAGGGCCACTAATACATTCTCTATAACCTAAAGAAGCTAACTTATTTTGCATCTGAGTTGTGATAGGGAGAATATTTGCCATCAACCATTTCTTGCCTTCTAAATCTGTTAATGACTGTCCTAATAGCATCATTCCACCACACTCTGCTAAGACAGGTTTACCACTAGTAATGAAATGATTAATAGAGTCCAATGTAGATGAGCTTGATAATTGCTCTGCATATAATTCCGGATAGCCTCCCGGCAGCCAGAGTGCATCAGTATTATCTGCTATAGCTTCACCCTTTATGGGGGAAAAATACTGGATAGTTGCACCTTGTTGATTTAGCCAATTAATATTTGCAGGGTAAATAAAACAGCAAGCTTGATCTCGTGCAATGCTAATTGTTAATCCCTTAAGATTTTGACTGCCCCTCATTTTAGGACTGCTAATATTCACTGTTAATGGAGGCTTATAATTTGGTATAAGCTTAACTAAATTAGTTTGTTCAATATGAAAGTGATCACTGAAATCTGGTAATGGGGATTCATTCGGTTGTATCAGACCAAGGTGACGCTCTGGTAATTTTGGTGTTTGTTTATCAAGCCATGCAATTAAAGGTGGTAAATTCTCATCGTGTAAAAATTGTTTCAGTAAACCTGCATGATGTTGACTGCCCACTCGGTTAGCAATGATACCTGAGATTTTTAAATCCATTTTTTGAGCAAAATTTACAAAGCCTGATACCAGAGGCACAATAGAGCCACTCATTCCTTTCGCATCAACAACTAACCAAACTTCAAGATTAAGTGACACAGCAAGATGAGCACTGGAACCTTGCTTTCCTATTCCTGTACGGCCATCAAATAGTCCCATAACACCTTCGATAATAGCAGTGTCACATTGATTAACAACAGCACTAGAAAGTAGTTTTTGGCTTTGCAGGATACCCACCATTTTGGTATCAAGATTATAGGAAACATTTCCTGTTAGTTTTTTATGCCATAGGGGATCAAGAAAATCAGGGCCAGACTTAAAACCCTGCACATTTAATCCTTGATTGATTAAATGCTGCATAGTTGCGAGTGTTGCAGTTGTTTTACCACAACCCGACTGAGTGCCTGCAATTAAAATAGAACGCATGACTATATAACTCTAAAATAAATCAATTTATTTTAAATATTTGATATAGTATGTTTTTATATAAAATGAGTTTTTAGAGTGGAATAATTGAAATAACATTTGCTTTCCTTAATATCTATGATGTATGAAGGAAAAACAGTGGAAAGCAGTCAAGAATTTGCTATCCCTGGAAGCCCTCCGCAACTAGGTTAAAATAAAAATTGCATTAGACCAGTATCCGGGCTTATGAAGTATTTAACAGAACCTTCCCATATTATAAAATACAGTGGTATCAACTGTTATCACAAAACGATGTCACAAAAAAATACTCAATTTGAGACTATTTTGAATTCAATTACCGTTGCGGGGGCAGCACAGGGATTTTATTATTTATTTCAATCAAAACCGACTGTTTAAAATAAGAATTACCTGTTTCCTGAAATCCAAGCAACTCTAGGTTACTATAAAAAGTTTAAATGATCTATAAAAATATTTTAAGAAATAACTAGTTGATCATTAGCGTTCTGCTTTAAACAAATAAAATCTCCATTATCTAACAATGGGATAAGAGGAATTTTGGTCAAAGATTGGTGTAATATAAAAGCCGATATTGCCTTAATAACAATACCATGAGAGACAACCAGTATATTTTTACCCTTATGTTTATTAAAAATATGTGTTATTTCTGAAATCACACGTTGGTAGAAATCTAGAAATGATTCAGCGCCAGGTAAAAAAAATTTAGTTGGTTTATTCATAAAATTATCTAACTCTTCAGGGGCTATTTGTTGTATTTTTTTATACGTTAGCCCTTGCCATGAACCTTGATGTATCTCTGATAAGTTTTGTCGAATATGTATTTTAATAGGCCTGTTATTTATTATTAAAGCGGTGGTATCCACTGCACGATATAAGGGGCTAGAATAAGCAATATGAATATTTTTTGTTAAGAGTCTTTTTCTGACTTGCTTTGCCTGACCCTTCCCCAATTTAGTCAGGGAAGAGTCAAGTTGACCTTGTACTCTACCATCAAGATTCCATTGAGTTTGTCCATGACGGACTAAAAACAAGTTAGTTTTCATCAATTAAATATTCTCTGGTGCAAAGGTCTCAAAACATTTAACCGCAAGTTTACTGTAGTTATTGAACCTTAAATTGTCCAACTAATAAGTGCAACTCAGAGACCATATTAGCTAAATCCTGACCCATAGATGAAGTACTGTCAGCACTTGATGCATTTTGCTTTGCCATTTCATTTATATGAACAATATTATTATTCATATTTTCAGACATGGCACTTTGCTTTTCAGCTGCACTGGAAATATCGGAACTCATTTTATCAATTTTTGAAACAGCTCCTGAAATGGTATTCAGTGAATTACCCACTAAGCTGGTTTTTTCTACAACAGCTTGGACTTTTTCCTGACTATTGCTCATCACTTCAACGGCATTTTGTGAGCCAGATTGCAGCTTTTCTATAATTTGGTTAATTTCAGCTGTAGATTCCTGTGTTCTCCCGGCTAATGTTCTCACTTCGTCAGCCACTACAGCAAATCCACGACCTTGTTCACCTGCTCGTGCTGCCTCTATTGCTGCATTTAATGCCAGCAGATTAGTTTGTTCGGCAATACCCTTGATAACCTCCAAAAAACTATTAATATCTTCACTATTTTTTTCCACTTGATTGATAACATCAGATGCAATGTCAATCTCTTTAGCGAGTATTTTTATTCCCTGTAAAGCATCGTCTACAACCTTTTTTCCCTTTTCAGACTCTGTGTTGGCATAATTTGCTGAAGTAGATGTAATGGAGATATTTTTTGCCACATCCTGAACGGCTAAGCTCATTTCATTCATTGCTACGGACATTTGTTCTGTCTCAGATCCTAAAATCTGAGAATTACTGCTGTTTTGAGTTGCTGTAATAGACATTCCTTTTGAATTGTTAGTAAGCTGTACGGTCATGTCTTTAATTTTTAGCAGCATAGTTACCAATTGTTTTTGCATAACTTGCATTGAATGCATTAAATTGCCCATTTCATCATGACGAGAAACGTCTATAATAGAGGTAAGATCACCTTTTGCCATAGCGTCTAATTCTGCGATTACTTTGGGAAGATAGGCTAAAGAATGGGACATGACAAAAAAAACAAAAGCAATCGTAATGATCATAAAAATAGTTCCCATCATAATAAAACTTTTTGTTGAACTAGCAATTTTTTGTTGTTCTAATAAGGTTGTATTGGTGTTTTCAATAACCTCTTTCAACAGCTTATCTACCCCCTGAGTCATTTTTTCAGCTGCTTCATCAAACTCAGCCATTATTTTATTGCCACCTGCCGGGCCTTGGTCAATATATGCTTGAGCCATTTTTTTACCCACATGATAGTAGGTGTTAAATATTGGAATAATTGATTGATAATGACTCCTATGCTGACTGTCAATTTGAATTAATTCATTAATTAATTGGTGAAATATTTTGCTATTATTTTCTGCTTCATCAAAACCATCATCTAATCCATCCTGTGCACGTGTGGCACTTATGTCTGTTAACCATTGTTGTACCTGAACAACTGAAAGTTTTAATTGATGTGCCTTATTTAGAGTAGGAATTTTATTTTTAAATAATTGATCAGCAGTATGAGTAATATGGCGGCTTTCCAATATGGAGATAGTTGCCTGAGCAATAACAATGGTTAACATCAACAGAATTAATATTAAAAAACGAGTACTTAATTTCATGTTATTAAAACTGTTCATAATTTAAAATCTCCAATTATATCTTTATCCATTGTGTATGGACTTTAATACAAGCTTGTTTAAGTGTTATCGGTATGCAGCATACTATCTTTAATTATAATTACCCTATTTTTTTGATAAAAAGTATCCCTTATATTTATCGTTTTGTGATTAAAGAGTGTATTAATATAACTTTACCTCTTATTTTCTTCAGCATTACCTTTTTTATACTCTTGAGGCTCTATAATTAGTATAGATTATACGCTGGTTCTTTATCAATCAATTTATAGTAAAGAATAGGTTAATTACTGGATTTTTGATTGGTTTAATTGTTCTAAATGGTGCACGGCGGATATTATTGCTCAGATAAACTTAGTTTTGTGTATAAGATAATGAATATGCTATATTTACATTATATGAAATATAAGAAACCTCTCTCTTTTGATTTTTAAGAAACCTAAAACCGCGTTCTACATTTTGTTGTGATTTATAAAGATTAAGTCGCTCATCCATGGTTAATTTTTTTCTCACATCATTGATAGTATAAGGATTGTTTTGTGCGGATTTAAAACTATGAAGGTGCTTGGTGATTATCTTATTAAATCCTTGTTAAGTAAGCGATTAATGAATAGCTCCGTTGACTATTTCAGTAGCAGCAAGCAGATATTTTTTGTAATTCCAGGGTAGTAACATTTGAACTTATTCCACCGTATTAGCATGAGGAATTTTATTTAACACATGAACCAAATAGGCATAGGGTTCAATATTATTTGCCTTCGCTGTTTCAATGATGTTGGGCTAAGCTAATCAGCCCAGCGGCCTTCCAATACTGCCCCCAAGAATTATTTGCAAGGCTATCGAAGCAGCTGCGGTGCGGTTCGAGGCGCTAATTTTCGGGTACATTTGTTCCAGATGCTTGTTCACCGTGCGAGGGCTCATTTCAAGAATTTGAGCAATTTCACGATTGGTTTTACCATGGGCTAGCCACAATAATACCTCAGCTTCGCGGTAGGTAATAGTTAATTTTTCTTCTAAAATGGCGGGATCAATTTCGACATTCGGGGATTGGATTTTAAGCAGGTATTCGTCTTCTTCTGCCTGTTTATAATAATGTACGGTCAATATTAGCTGCTGCTCTTGTATAGGCAAAGCCAGATCGTGCCCTGTTTGGCCAGTTGCTAACCAGCTGCTTAGTAGTTTATCCAGCCTGGGTGTATCACCAGCGGCATTAGTATTCGCCTGATTTAGGAACTGGTTTAGCAGTACCTGTGCTTCAGGTGTTGCCCATAAAACTCTGCCATTTTTAGCAATACAAAAAACATGTTGGCGCATTGCATCCAGTACATTTTGTGCTTCGATTAACATCCGTGTGCTATTGTTATGCTGGCGAATGCGTACTAATAATTCCTCGGGGCGGATGGGTTTAACAATATAATCATTACAGCCTGCATCAAAGGCTTTAACGATATGTTTCACCCCACTAAGACCGGTCATAAAAATAATCGGGATAAGGGGGCGTTTTTTCCGAATTTCTCTGGCACATTCAAAACCATCCATAATCGGCATTATCGCATCTAACAGGATAAGATCCGGAGTCATCTGCTCTAATACGTTTAACGCCTGCTGGCCATTAAGAGCTATTAATACTGCAATACCAGCCTGATCCAGAGCCATATTAATCATGCCTAGAGATTCGGAGGAATCATCTACCACTAATACGGTTAACTTATCTTTGAATTGTTGCATCATTATTTTTTACTCTCCAGTTCATCAATAAGTCTTACGATTGCGGTTAAATCACATTGCTCAGCTAATGTTTTCAGTTGTGCTAAGCCGTTTTGCTGTGAAGCTGAGCTTTCAATTTTTTCAATACATTCCAGCACACCATTAAGATAACCGATTTGAGCATAACTTTTAAGTGATTCTAATATTTGTTTATTGGGCTGAGTTTTTTGTTGAGGTTGTTCTTGTTCTTGTTCTTGTTGTTGTTCTACCTTAGCAAGTTGTTCTACCTTAGCAAGATTTGCTCCATTGGACGCTCTTTTCCAGTGTAAATTAAGGCAGTGCTGCAATTGTTCTAATAGTTTTTTCAGGCGAACGGGTTTATTCATATAGGCTTCAATATCTGCCATATTATGCTGTGGCATATTAGATGAATATGGGTCTGCTGAAAGAATAATTACTGGCTGAGAAAAACCTAACTGGCGTAATTTAGTTAATAATTGCCAGCCAGATAAACCCGGCATAGAAATATCCAGTACAAATAAATCAATGGGTTGTTGTATTAATAAATCCAGAGCATGTTCGGCAGATTCTGCCAGATGAACTACAAAACCTAAGGGGTGTAAAAAATCATAAATTAAATTTCGATGGCTGCTTTCATCATCAACTACCATAATATGTTTGGCTGGCCCATTATAACCTAATATATCCGCTTGATCGGGGCTGGATATTTGTGAGCCATCCAGGCTGGGTAAAAAAAGTTTTAGGCTGAATTCTGTGCCCTTACCTAATTGACTGCTTAATTCCAGGCTGCCTCCCATCATTTCTACCATTAAGCGACTGATTGCCAAACCCAAACCTGTGCCAGTAATATTTTGTGTTTGATTATCTCGTACCCGCTCAAAGGGTTCAAAAATTCTTTGTTGGTCTTCTATTGCAATACCAATACCTGAGTCTTTAATAATTAAATGAATGACCTGATTACGATAATTGATATTAAATTCTACCCCTCCCTGAGGAGTAAACTTAATTGCATTGGACAATAAATTGAGCAAAATCTGGCGTAAACGTTTTTCATCGCTAGTAACAAATTGAGGTAATTGGTTGTGATAAATTACATTAAAATTAATATTTTTAGCCTCAGCCTGTGGGCGAAACATATCCTCTAATTGCTGAATTAATGCATGTATATCTATCTTATCTCGTTGCAGATCCATTTTACGTGCTTCAATCTTGGAAATTTCTAATAAACCTTCAATAACATCAGATAAATGCTCACTGCTGCGCTTTATTACATTGGCCACTTTGCGGGTTTTTTTGTCCAGAGTAGTATTTGCTTCCATCAGTTGAGCATAACCAAAAATGGTGTTTAATGGGGTTCGAAGCTCATGACTGACGCCCGATAAATACCGTGACTTTGCCCGATTAGCAGTATTTGCAACATCTCGAGCCTGGGCTAATTTTGCCTCGGTTGCTTCATGTGCTTTGACTTCCTGAGTGAGCAATTCGGTTTTATATTGAGTTTCTCTAAGTGCAAAACGGGCACTTTTTTGAACCAGTACGTATAACCAGCTTAAAATTCCAATAACTAATAGCAGCAAAAAATAGACTTGCCACAGAGTATCACTAATTAAACTTAAATCTGTTGGGCTTTTATTTTTTTGAGCGTAAAAAACAATAGTAAATAATGCTGCGATGATAGCTGAGGTGCTTAGAAACATGCCAAAAAAATGTCCACTTACCGAGTGCAGGTGTTGATTCATAATGCTGGGTAATAGTTTCCCGGATAGTTCGGAAGCTTGTATTGCAATATGTGCATGGGGACGGCATAGATCACCACAATGGGAATCTAGAGCACAGCATAAGGAGCAGATCTGACCATTATAACTGGGGCAAAATAACATATCATCGTTATCAAAGTTATTTTCACAGACGCTGCACGGTAAAGATTCACTATTACATTCCGATTGTTGTGGCTCTCTGCAAAGATAGAACTGTCCTTTGCTTAACCAGGCAATTAACGGCACGGTTACAAAAGGCAGTAAGAAAGATAAAAAAGCGGCCAGAGCTTTGGCTATTGATCCAAATATTCCCAGGTTTGCAGCAATACCAATAGTGGAAGCCAAAAACATGGAAACTACTCCAACAGGATTTATGTCGTATAAAAAACCTCTGCGAAATTCTATATGTGCAGGGCTTAAACCCAGTGGTTTATTTATAAGTAAATCGGCAACAATGCTGCCAATCCAGGCTACAACCAGACAGGCATAAGTAATTAAAATGCTTTCAAAAGCCTGGTATAAACCCAGTTCCATTAACATTAGAGCAATAGCAACATTAAAAAATAACCAAACTACCCGTCCTGGATGGCTATGGGTTAAGCGTGAAAAGAAGTTAGCCCAGGCAATAGATCCAGCATAAGCATTGGTAACATTAATTTTTAGCTGGGAAATAACTACAAAAAAACCTGCCAGCCATAATGCTAGCTGAGGATTTGAGCTGATATAACTAAAAGCCATTGCATACATATGAGCAGGATCACTTGCCAGCTCAGTTGGAATACCATGATTTAAAGCTAATACAGCAAGAAAGGAGCCGACAAATAATTTTAACATCCCAAATATTACCCAGCCAGGGCCAGCACCAATTACGGCCATCCACCACTGCACTTTATTTTGTTGGGTACGCTCTGGTAAAAAACGTAAAAAATCAGCCTGCTCTCCATTTTGAGCAATAAGAGGGAAAATAACAGCGGCAGCAGCACCAAAAAGCAGCAAATTAAATCCCTGTGTGGAGCCTTTAGCGGTATTTGCTGATACTTGTCCAGAAAAATTTAACCATTGTTCAAACGCTGCAGCTTCATGTATGGCAATAAAAATAAGTGGCAGAATTTGTAGAATCAGCCAAATGGGCTGAGTCCAGGCCTGAAAAAGAGATATGCGTTTAAAACCATGAGTAACCAGTGGAATAACCATCAATGCACTTATTACATATGCCAATGAAAGTGGGATAGCGGTAGTTATATGAATGGCCATTGACATAATGGCAGCTTCTAAAGCAAAAAAAATAAAGGTAAATGAAGCATAAATCAGTGATGAAACAGTAGAGCCAATATAACCAAAACCAGCACCACGGGTGAGTAAATCAATATCTACACCATAACGTGCAGCATAATAGGACAGGGGCAAGCCAGACATAAAAATAATAAAACCAACTACTAAAATTGCCCACATGGCATTGGTGAAACCATAATCCAGAGTAATTGCACCTCCAATGGCTTCCAGTGCTAAAAAAGAAATAACTCCCAGTGCGGTACTTGCAACCCAGCCAGGAGACCAGCGCCGAGCGTGTTTAGCGGTGTAACGTAAGGCATAATCTTCCAGAGTTTCATTGGCAACCCATTGGTTATACTTACGTCTATTTAGTTGAACATTGTGTTTCATGGTGGTGTTTTCTAGTTGCAAAATATTTGACTATTTTAATACAGATATATAATTTCTTCACCATACGTCATTTAACGTATCAGCATGCGTAACTTAGCGAATTTTTACTTGCATCCATCTGCTTTAAACTACCTGTTAATGAATACCGCCTGGCAACTTATTTTGTGCTGGGGTAAAAAATATTAGTTTAACTCTAAAAATTAGCTAGGAGAAAATCTTGTGGAAACAACAATACTAAGCAAAAAATTAAAAAAACTGGCAATTGTTTCAGCCATTACTGTCTCAACTCTGGCAGGTTCAGGTTTGTCCTGGGCAGAAGATTTTATTAAGGTAGGAGTGTTGCATTCTTTATCAGGAACCATGGCTATAAGCGAAACTACTCTAAAAGATACCGTTTTAATGATGGTCGAAGAGCAAAATAAAAAGGGGGGTTTATTAGGAAAAAAACTGAAAGCAGTAGTGGTTGATCCAGCTTCAAACTGGCCACTTTTTGCTGAAAAAACCCGTGAACTACTGTCAAAAGATAAAGTGGATGTGATATTTGGTTGTTGGACTTCAGTATCACGTAAATCTGTTTTACCTGTTATTGAAGAATTAAATGGTTTGCTTTTTTACCCCGTACAGTATGAAGGTGAAGAATCCTCTAAAAATGTATTTTACACTGGAGCGGCTCCCAACCAGCAGGCTATTCCAGCAGTGGATTATTTAATGAAGGAAATGGAAGTTAAACGTTGGGTATTAGCTGGTACGGACTATGTTTACCCGCGTACTACCAATAAAATTCTGGAAGCCTATTTATTAAGTAAAGGGGTAAAAAAACAGGATATTATGATTAACTACACTCCTTTTGGACATTCTGATTGGCAGAGCATAGTTTCGGATATTAAGAGGTTTGGTTCACAAGGTAAAAAGACCGCAGTAGTTTCAACTATTAATGGTGATGCTAATGTGCCTTTTTATAAAGAGTTAGGCAATCAAAATATTTCTTCTGAAGACATTCCAGTAGTTGCTTTTTCGGTAGGTGAAGAAGAACTTTCAGGTATAGATACTAAACCTTTAGTGGGTCATTTAGCTGCATGGAACTATTTTATGAGTGTGGAAAATGATAATAATATGGCATTTATTAAGCAATGGCATGCTTTTATTAAAGATGATAAACGAGTTACCAACGATCCTATGGAAGCGACTTATATTGGTTTTAAAATGTGGGCCAAGGCAGTTGAAAAAGCTAAATCATTGGATACCGATGCAGTTGAGCAGGCAATGATTGGTATGGAAGTCGCAAACTTAACCGGTGGTATGGCGGTGATGAATAAAAATCATCATTTATCCAAGCCGGTGTTAATTGGTGAAATTCAGGATGATGGTCAAATTGAAACTGTTTGGTCTACAGATGGTACGGTTGCAGGTGATGCATGGTCAAACTTTCTTCCTGTAAGTAAAGATTTAGTATCTGATTGGACAGCACCTATTAAGTGCGGTAATTACAATACTAAAACTAAAAAATGTACTGCTAATTAAGTTATAGAAAACTAGTAAACTTTGCTCCGAGTTAATTTTTCGGGGCAATCCTTTTTCCTTTTTTACCCTTGAGCTGTAATTATGAAATCCCTCCAGCATAAAAAAAATACTTTTTTGCGGCTGTTATCTTTTATCATTTTGTTGTTAATTTCAGCCTCGATATATGCTAACAATAGTAATCCCAGTAATCCTCCTACTACAATAGTAGCAGAAAAAGTAGCAGAAAAAGTAGCAGAAAAAGTAGCAGAAAAAAATAGTGCTTTATTAAAACAATTAACCAATCAATTACTAGTTAAGAGCTTTAAAAAGAAAACTACAACAGTACAGCAGTTATCTGAAATAGATAACCCACAAACTTCTATTATTTTAGAAGCCTTAGTAGCTTCTAAGTTGTTCTATCAAAAATCAGATAAAACTCTTGTTATTATTGAAAAAAAACAAAAAAATTATGCCATAAGCAATGCGCTTAACAATTTACCAATGGGCATAGTTAAGAAAAAAACTATTAAAAAAATTACCACCAATAATAAATTACGCAAATATATTCGCAGCCTTATCGCGCAAAAAAAGATCCTTAATAGTGATTTAAAAATTCGTCAGGAAGCAATAAAGGAAATCCTTACAAAAGTGGATGCCGGCCTATTGCCTGTATTGCAGCAGGCACGGTCTGCTGAACAGGATAATTCGCAACTTCAGTTATTAGATCTGGCTATAGCTCTGATTCAAGTTGACCATAAAAATAACCAGATACGTCTGGAGGCTATAAAATTATTAGGTGATAGCCTCTACCCGATTGCTAAAGGCAAACTCAATCAGTTACTTGCTCAGAATGATAAGGCTGAGTTTATTGAAAGCAATGAGGAAATTATCGCTGCATCTCAAAAAGCATTAAAAAAAATTAATGGAAAAATGTCTTTTTATGGTCAGATTGAGACCCTGTTTTTTGGTTTAAGCCTGGGTTCGGTACTGTTATTATCCGCTATTGGACTTGCGATTACCTTTGGGGTAATGGGGGTGATTAATATGGCCCATGGCGAAATGATGATGCTTGGAGCCTATACCACTTACCTTATTCAACAAATTATGCCTGCTAATATTGGTATGTCTCTGATTGTTGCTATTCCTGCTGCATTTGTGGTTGCGGGTTTATTTGGTGTTGCTATTGAACGCGGCATTATTCGACATTTATATGGCCGCCCGCTGGAAACCTTATTAGCTACTTTTGGGGTTAGCCTGATCTTACAGCAAATGGTACGAACTCTTATATCCGCGCAAAATGTTGCTGTGATTACGCCAGCCTGGTTAAGTGGTTCCTTAGTTATTAACCCTGCTTTTGCTATTACCTATAATCGCCTTTATATTTTCTTTTTTGCACTGATTGTTTTTGCCCTATTAATTCTGATCCTGAAAAAAACCTCGCTGGGTTTACAGGTACGGGCGGTTTCACAAAATCGCAGTATGGCAACTGCAATGGGAATAAAAACACAATGGGTGGATTCGCTGACCTTTGGGCTGGGTTCTGGAGTAGCCGGGGTGGCAGGTGTTGCTTTAAGCCAGATTACCAATGTTGGGCCAAATCTGGGTCAGGCTTATATTATTGACTCTTTTATGGTGGTGGTCTTTGGCGGTGTAGAAAACTTATGGGGAACACTGGTGGCAGCAATGACTTTAGGGATTGCTAATAAATTTTTAGAACCCTGGGCGGGAGCGGTGATGGCAAAAATTATAGTGCTGATTTTTTTGATCTTATTTATTCAAAAACGACCCAATGGCCTGTTTCCACAGAAAGGCCGTTCATCAGGAGGACATTAATATGTTCATCAATCATTTTTTTCCACAGTTTATGCATAAAGACACGGGTGGGAAAATTCTATTATTACTACTGGCTCTTTTGCTGGTGGTGGTGGTTATTTTTAATCTATGGGTTCCAGAAACATCCAGCCTGCATTTACCTACCTATATGGTTACTCTGCTGGGTAAATACCTTTGTCTGGCACTGCTGGCTATTGCTCTGGATCTGGTTTGGGGGTATTGCGGTATTCTCAGTCTTGGACATGCAGCATTTTTTGCTTTGGGTGGTTATGCCATGGGTATGTATTTAATGCGTCAGATAGGTGACCGTGGTGTATATGGTAATCCTGAGTTGGCTGATTTTATGGTTTTTCTTAATTGGCAAGAGCTGCCCTGGTATTGGTATGGATTTGATCAGTTCTGGTTTGCCATGATAATGGTGGTGTTAATTCCAGGACTATTGGCCTATGTTTTTGGCTGGTTAACTTTTCGCTCCAGAGTGACCGGTGTTTATTTGTCCATTATGACCCAGGCACTTACCTACGCACTAATGTTAGCTTTTTTTAGAAATGAAATGGGTTTTGGCGGCAATAATGGTTTAACCGATTTTAAAGATATTCTTGGTTTTAGCCTGCAATCGGATCTTA
This sequence comes from Pseudomonadota bacterium, assembly GCA_045047105.1. Classification (GTDB taxonomy): domain Bacteria; phylum Pseudomonadota; class Gammaproteobacteria; order GRL18; family GRL18; genus JADGAU01. Next base: position 23,149 of record JASFYQ010000192.1, read on the forward strand.
CTCGCATAGTTATTTTCAGCGCATCCGCTATTGCTCTGGCAGCGGGTTATATGGCGTCGCGGTTTATTGTTGAATCTAAACTGGGTAAAACAGTGGTGGCTATCCGTGATGCAGAGCATCGCACACGTTTTATTGGTTATAAGGTGGAAGATTATAAACTGTGGATATTTGTTTTTTCTGCTATGTTAGCAGGTATCGCTGGAGCACTTTATGTCCCACAGGTAGGCATTATTAATCCAGGTGAGTTTTCTCCACTTAATTCTATTGAACTGGCTATCTGGGTTGCTATTGGTGGTCGTGGTACTTTATTTGGCGCGGTAGCCGGGGCATTATTGGTCAATTATGCAAAAACCTATTTTACGGGTGTTTTGCCAGAGTTTTGGCTATTTGCATTAGGTACTTTATTTATTGTTGCTACTTTATATCTTCCCAAAGGTCTTATGGGTGTTTTTACTGTTTACCAAAAAAACTCAGCTAATAACTCGCAGGATATGGCTAAAAAAGCAGGGGAGGTTGGGTTATGATCCAGGTAATAGAAAATTTTCGTCAGCAAATTGAATTGGAAAAAATTGCCTATAAAAAATATCTAGAAACTGAGCGTGAGTCTCAAGGACAGCATTTAATCCAGCAAAGCTCACTTGATGTGAGCCATAAAACCGTTTTATATTTAGAGGGAGTGAGTGTCAGTTTTGATGGTTTTAAGGCATTAAATAATTTATCGTTGTATATTGATGATGGTGAATTACGTTGTATTATTGGCCCTAATGGCGCAGGTAAAACTACCATGATGGATGTGATTACCGGAAAAACCCGTCCCGATACGGGACAGGTTTATTTTGGACAAACCATGGATCTTACCCAAATGGCAGAGCATGAAATTGCCATTGCGGGTATTGGTAGAAAATTTCAGAAACCGACTATTTTTCCAGAGCATAGTGTTTGGGGTAATTTAGAGCTGGCAATGAAAACCGATAAGGGCGTCTGGCATACCCTTTATGCACAATTAAGCAGTGAGCAAAAAGATCGAATTGAAGAAGTTTTAGTCATTATTGGCCTGCAGGAAATTCGTTATGACAAGGCCAGGCTGCTTTCTCATGGGCAAAAACAATGGCTGGAAATTGGTATGTTATTGATTCAAGATCCTCGCGTATTACTGGTGGATGAACCGGTAGCAGGTATGACCCATCAGGAAATGGATAAAACGGCCGAATTATTAACCTCTCTGGCGGGCAAACATTCGGTAGTTGTAGTAGAGCATGATATGGATTTTGTTCGTTCCATAGCCAATCAGGTGACCGTATTACATGAAGGCAGTGTATTAGCCGAAGGGACTATGGCAGAGGTACAAAATAATCAAAAAGTTATCGAGGTTTATCTGGGCGAATGAATATTTTAACAATAGAATCACTGAATCAATATTATGGAGAGAGCCATATTCTCTGGGATCTGGATATTAATATTAAACAAGGCAGTTGTGTTTGTTTAATGGGCAGAAATGGTGTGGGAAAAACCACCCTGCTTAAATCTATTATGGGCTTGCTGCCTATTTGTTCTGGAAAAATTACTTATAATGATATTTCCATGGAAAATAAAAGTCCCTCCTTTAGGGCTCAGAATGGAATTGGTTATGTGCCACAGGGGAGAGAAATATTTTCACAATTAACCGTATTAGAAAACCTGCAAACGGGATTGATAGCTCGTCAGGATAAAAGTAAAGAATTGCCCGAAAAAATATTTGAATTATTCCCGGTATTAAAGCAGATGATTAAACGTCGTGGGGGTGATTTATCCGGTGGACAGCAACAGCAGCTTGCTATTGGCAGAGCTTTGGCTCTTAATCCCAAAATTTTACTCCTGGACGAACCAACCGAAGGTATTCAGCCGAATGTAGTACAAGAAATTGGTGATATTATTATTAAACTCAATGAGCAAGCAGGAATTACCGTGCTTATTGTAGAGCAGAAACTGCCCTTTGCAAGACGAGTGGGAAAAGAGTTTATTATTATGGAACGTGGTAAAAAGGTGGCAACCGGTGCTATGGATGAATTAGATGATGAACTGATAGGAAAATACTTAACGGTTTAACCTAAAAAACTCAGCTTTGCAGCATTTTTTAGGTTTAATCTCCTAGACATTTTTTAGGTTTAATCTCCTAGAATAGTACTCATGCCAAAAAATTCTGGATAAAAGGCTACTATAGCTAATACTAAAATCTGGATAATAATAAAGGGCAGAACCCCTCTATATATCTGCACTGTTTTAACACTACTGGGAGCTACACCTTTAAGGTAAAACAAGGCAAAGCCAAAAGGAGGGGTTAAAAAGGAGGTTTGTAAATTCATAGCAATTAATATAGCAAACCAGACCGGGTTAATTTGTAATGCTTCTGCAATGGGAATTAAAATAGGTACAATAATGTAGGAAATTTCTACAAAATCAATAAAAAAGCCTAAAATTAAAATAGATAACATGGTAAAAATTATAAAGGCCCATTTATCATCCCCCGGCAAATTAGTTAAAAACTCTTCAACAATTTCTTCTCCTCCAGTATAAGAAAAAACCATTGAGAAGGCAGTTGCTCCAATTAATATAGCAAATACCATTGAGGTAATTTTTACCGATTCTAATGCTGCTTCCTTAACCATTTTGATTTTAAAGGTTCGATATAAAATAGCCAGTAATATGGCTCCAATACAACCTACAGCAGATGATTCGGTTGGAGTGGCAATGCCCATAAAAATGGAACCCAGAACCAAAAGTATTAATGTTAAAGCGGGAATAATATCTATCAGAGCTCTTAGTACCTGCTGCTTTTTACTGCCTCTGTCAGGGGCAGCTGGAATGGCAGGGGCCAGGTCTTTATTTATAAATGCAACAATCAGGATATATAAAATATAGGATGCCACTAGAGTCAGCCCGGGCCAGATTGCCGCTTTAAATAAATCCCCCACGGGAACCTGAAAAACATCGCCTAAAATAATTAATACAATAGAAGGGGGAATAATTTGCCCTAACGTTCCCGATGCACAAATGGTTCCTGTTGCCAACTGAGTGCTGTATTTATACTTTAGCATTACCGGTAAAGAAATAACCCCCATAGCAACTACTGATGCTCCTACTACACCAGTGGATGCAGCCAGCAGTGAGCCAACTAATACGGTGGAGATAGCAATGCCACCTCTGATTTCACCAAATAAAAAGCCCATTGATTCTAGTAATTTTTCAGCAAGCCCGGTTTTTTGTAAAACAATGCCCATAAAAATAAACATGGGAATTGCCATTAAAATAGTATTTTGTTGAATAGCAAAGATTCTATATGGCATAAAATCAAACATGGCAATGCCTTCGACCAGGCCTTCGCTTAAGCCAGAGATAAAACTGGGCTCAAACCCACCGCTAGAATAAATTTCTACAATTCCGGCAATCAGGCCAAAAAATACTGAAACCGCAGCAAAGGTAAATGCCACAGGAAAACCAATTAAAAGCATAAATAATGCGGTAAAAAACATTAAAATACCAATCATTAAAGAGCCCCTTGCGAAGTTTTATTTTTTAAGTTGGGGGAAGGGGGATGGGCTAAAAATATATTTAAGTTTTTAATAAAAAAGCCAATGGAAGTGATTATTAAAAATAAAAATGAAACTGGAATAAGTGCTTTAACTATCCATCTATAGTGCAGTCCTCCGGGATCGCCACTTATTTCCATTGACAAGTATGCCTCGACGGCATTATTAATGGAGCTTAGGCCAACCAGTATGGCAATAGGTAAAATAAAAAAAACAGCGCCTAACATATTAATTATGGCCTGTTTTCTGGCGGATAATTTATCATAAATTATATCCACTCGTACATGTCCATCATCTTTAAGTGTGTAGGCAATGCCCAGCAAAATAATGACTGAAAATAGATGCCACTCCATTTCCTGCATGGCGATACTGCCACTTCTAAAAAAATATCGCATGATCACATCATAAAATACATTGAGGATCATCAGTACTATAGCAATAGCGGTTACTGCGCCAATGATATCAGCAAATTTGTCAAATCCATGCTCCAGTTTTTTTAACATAAAAATCCTTTTGAGCTATTTGGTTTTATATTGAGTGTATACATTTAATGGGGGATCTGATTTTTTCTAGATAGATTAATACATTCCCTCCCCCCTCTCTCTTCTATTAAAAAAAGGGAAAGAGGGGATGAAAAGTTTAAAGATTAAAGCAATAAGAGCCTTATTTATAAGTTATCTTTTAAGTACAGATAGTCAGACATTTTGGTCCACTCGCGAATCTTTTTTTGATAAGCGGCTTGTGAATCTAATATCTCTTTTAATAGTGGCTGGCCTTTAGCTTTTTCAACTAACAATTCCTGATTGGCTTTTTTCATTGCCTCAAGAACCGGTTGTGGGAAAGTTTTGATCTTGATATTGGGATAATCAGTTCCAATTTTTGACCAGGCTTGACCACTCATATGATAGTTTTGAATATACATATCATAAGCAGATAGTTTAATGGCAACTTTTAAGATTGCCTGCAAATCTGTGGGTAGTTTATTAAATTTTTTCTTGTTTACCAAAAATTGTAATTCGGTACTAGGCTCGTGCCAGCCAGTATAATAAAACGGTGCAATTTTATGAAAGCCCATTTTTATATCCATGCCTGGGCCCACCCATTCAAGCGCATCAATGGTGCCTCGTTCTAGTGAGGTATAAAGTTCACCTGGAGCGATATTAGTAACGGTTGAACCAAGTTTTGCCATAATTTCACCTGCAAAGCCTGGAATTCTCATCTTCAGACCTTTTAGGTCATCTACCGATTTAATTTCTTTTCTAAACCATCCGCCCATCTGGTTGCCCGTATTACCACCAGGGAAAGATAATACTTTATGTTTTTTATATACTTTTTGCATTAGCTCTAAACCACCACCATAATAAAACCAGGCGTATTGCTCAGGGGCTGTCATACCAAACGGCATAGTGGTCAAGGGCAAAGTATTAATATCTTTGCCTTTCCAATAATAGGATGCGCTATGTCCCATATCGTATTGACCGCCTTTAACCATATCTAAAATACCAAATGCAGATTTGTGTTTATTTGAGGCGTCTACTCTAATAATTAATCGACCATTAGACATTTCCTTAACCATTTTTGCCATGTTTCTTGGGGCATCAATAAAAGGGGAAAGTGTGGGCCCCCAGGTAGTAGCCAGTTTCCACTTATATACTTTTTCCTTAGCAAAAGCAGTGCTACTTAATGCTGCTGCTAAAGCAGCTGCAATAATAAATTTTCCTGATCCTAACATGTTCATTTTTTCTCCCTCAAGAAATGATATTCTTTCTTTGCAAAGTTAATAACTCTACACATTATAAAATGTAAGTTGTATTAATGCTTGTTGCAATCTAAGTATGATCTAAATTTTTAATAATTCAATGTGATTAAACGATTGTATAGTATGTTTTATTTAATAGCGTTTTGCCAGAACTTATGACTAAAATTTCAAGTTGTTATAACTTTATTAGTTGCACTTATTATAGGGTGTTTATGAGCCATTGAATATATGTGGAAATAGTACAGAGTATTATGTAACATACTAAATTATACGAGCCTATTTGTTGAATAGAACTCAGCAAATTAAATAATTACATTATAGAGTAAAATTTGAAACAAAATCACGATCCCCATTTATTACTACAATCCACCCCGTTGTTACGTCAAACCCTAACTACCCCCGGTGCAATGAAAGATGTCTGGATAGCCTTATTACCCGCCACTTTAGCCGCATTATGGTTTTTTGGTCTTAGTGCCGCACTGCTTTTATTAGCCTCTATTTGTGGTGCGGTATTAACTGAATGGGTTTTTACCCCAATAGAAAAAAGAAAATTTGCCATTAGTGATAGTAGTGCAGGTCTAACGGGGTTATTACTGGGTTTAACTCTGCCCCCGGGTTTACCGCTATGGATGGCCTTTCTTGGTGGAGTGGTGAGTATTGGATTAGGAAAAGTTATCTGGGGTGGTTTAGGTATGAATATATTTAATCCTGCCTTATTAGGTAGGGCCTTTTTATTAGCTACTTTCCCTATTGCTATGACTACCTGGGGAGGGGCAGGTAGTATTGGTAATTTTTTTCAAATCCAGAGCAGTAACCTGGCTGTTCCATTTATGCATGGAGAAACTGATGCATTAAGTGCTGCAACGCCATTAGGTTTGATCAAGTTTGAGCAGCAAAGTACGGCCTTAGGTCAATTATTTATTGGTAATACATCAGGCTCTATTGGTGAAACCAGTGCTATCTTATTGTTGATGGGAGGCATCTATTTATTTATGCGGGCTAGTATTAACTGGCGTATCCCTGTGGCTATTTTTATTAGTTCGATTAGTTTCTCTTTGATTTTATTTATGCTTAATGAAAATTTTCCTTCTCCCCTATTTACTTTATTTTCGGGTGGTTTGCTGATGGGAGCTTTATTTATGGCAACCGATCCTGTGACTTCACCACTAACTCCAAAGGGCTGTTGGATTTTTGGCGCAGGTATTGGCTTTTTAGTGGTACTTATTCGCAGTTTTGGTGGTTTACCCGAAGGGGTTTTATATGCAATATTATTAATGAATGCAGCCACACCACTTATTGACCGTTATACGCAGCCTAAAATTTTTGGGCGCTCAAGTTAATGCAGATTATTCAAGAGAAATTACCAGAAGAGCCCAGTAGCCAACGATTAATTGCTTCTATGGCAATTGCAGGATTTATTTCAGGGCTTATTATTATCAGTATTTATTTGCTGACCTTTGAAACTATAAAAGCCAATAAAGCCAGAGAATTACAAGATGCAGTATTTAAGGTGATTCCCGGGGTAATAAAAATGCAAAAGTTTCATTATATTGCAGCAGATAATAAGCTGGTTCCCGTCTTTACCGATACGATTGATGAAGAAATGGTCTTTGCTGGTTTTAATCAGCACAATCAATTTGTAGGTTATGCAATTCAGGGAGCTGGGCCGGGTTTTCAGGATACTATAAAATTATTATTTGGTTATCAGCGTAAAGGCTCAAAAATACTGGGAATGGAAGTATTAGATAGTAGAGAAACCCCCGGGCTGGGAGATAAAATATATAAGGATCTCAACTTTGTAAATGAATTTAAAAATTTACCCATAGATGATGAAATTAAAGCGGTAAAAATTGGTAAAAAGACTCAGCCAAATGAAATTGATGCGATTACAGGAGCAACCATTTCTTCAAAGGCAATTGTTAAAATTATTAATATTGCTTTTAAAAAGTGGGATAGACAACTACCCAAACTCGGAGTAGAGCCAGGTTGGGATAACATAATAGCAGCTAAAAAGTTATCTCCCGTTATTAATGAAAAAGGTGGTAGCCAATGATTGGAGCAAATTTATGCTAGTGGATAATGGTGCCTATGGAGAAATGTTAAAAGGTTTATGGCGAGATAATCCTGTGTTTGTTCAGGTGCTGGGTATGTGCCCCATGTTAGCAGTAACTAATTCGGCTATTAATGCCGTAGTTATGGGGCTGGCAACTTTTTTTGTTTTAGTAGGTTCAAGCTTTTTAGTTTCAGTATTTAAACAGTGGATCCCCAAACAGGTTCGCATTTCATTATATATTATTATTATTGCCACCTTTGTAACCGTAGTCGATTATAGTTTATTAGCTCTATTGCCCACTATTCATAAAGAATTAGGGGCTTTTATTCCCTTAATTGTTGCAAATTGTATGATTCTTGGCCGTCAGGAAGCATTTGCTTCCAAAAATACCGTTAAATTTGCAGTGATGGATGCTGTGGGTATGGCGGGTGGATTTATGCTTGCCTTGTTCTCATTAGGTGCAGTGCGAGAAATTTTAGGAGTTGGGGCAATTTTTGGCATAGACTTATTTGGTCCAAATTTTGAGCCCTGGGTAATTATGATTTTACCTCCAGGTGGTTTTTTAACTCTGGGTTTATTGTTATTACTTTTTAACTGGTTGGGAGAACGTAAAAAACAGTTTTTAATCAGCGTGGTAAATAGTGCAGCCGGGGATAAAATAAATCCAATAGGAATAACTGCTGAGAGAGAAAGTAATGGATAATCTGCTGTGGATTTTTATTAGTACCTTATTAGTAAATAATTTTGTACTGGCCTACTTCTTGGGTCTATGCCCCTTTTTAGGTGTTTCAGGACAATTAGAAACCTCCTTTCGATTAGGCCTGGCAACTACGTTTGTACTTTTGATTACGGCTTTGTGTTCCTGGATTTTAAATACCTATATATTGATCTACGCACCGTATTTACGCTTAATTAGTTTTATTGTGGTGATTGCCAGTACGGTACAGTTTATTGAGATGATTATTAAAAAACTCAGCCCCAGCCTGTTTAAGTCTTTAGGTATTTTTTTACCGCTGATTACGACTAATTGTGCTATTTTGGGACTTGCTATTTTTGCTACCAATCGCAGTTATGATTTGCTCGAAGGCCTGGTTTTTGCTTTAGGAGCTGGTGCCGGGTTTACATTGGCAATGGTCTTAATGGCAAGTATTCGTGAAGAAACAGAAATAATGGATGTGCCTATTTTAATTCGAGGAACGGCATTTAACTTAATTATCGCTGGTATTTTATCTATGGCTTTTATGGGTTTTGCTGGTTTATTTAGCTCCGTATAGGATAATGAAATAATGCTGACTTATGTTTTAGTCTTAATTGGTTTGCCTGTACTATGTGTATTGTGGATACTATTTCAATCCTGGCTGGCAAAAATAAATCCAGAGTATAAGGGCTATCAGGCGGGCTGTGGAGGATGTAATCGTTCTTGTGGTAAAGCCAGTTCTGATAAAAAAATACTGCTTAAACAAAAAACATAGAATGTTTTTTTTGCAAAAATTTTTAAAAAATCTATAATGAAACTATAAAAGCTTATAAATAAGCTGTGGATTTTTTCTAGCTTTAATTAATCCCCCTTTAATATATAACTTAATCCCATAAAAATTTGACTTGTTGTAATGCGCTATGTAGCGCCGATTGGTCATACTATTAAACGATATGGGTAGTCCTCAAGGTAATAGATGTGACTATTTATATTTTAAATGACTATGGGTATGTATAGTATCAATTGATATGAGACTTATAGATGCATAATGATACCACTATTTTTTTATCAGCAGATGACTTATATGATGAGAAAAAACAATCTTTAGCCAATGCTATACGTGAAGTAGTTTTAATACCCGTTATCTCCGTCATTGATGGTAAAAATAAGGGAAAAATACATCCATTTAAAAACTCAGTAATGATTGGGCGTGGGAAAAATGCTGATTTTAATCTTCTGGATGAATTAATTTCAAGAAATCATCTACGCGTGAGTTTAATAGAAAATACTTTTATGGTTGAGGATCTAGGCTCTACCAATGGAACCTATGTAGATGGAAATAAAGTTGAGAAAATTGCCATTATTCCAGGTGCTATTATTCACATTGGTGATACTAAGTTAGTTTGTTCATTTAAATCTTCGGTACAAATTGAATCAGAAAAAGAATTATATCAGGCCGCTACAACCGATTATTTAACCGGAATATCCAATCGACTGTGGTTTATGAAACGGGCAGGAGAGGAAATTTCATATGCTCAGTATAAAGGTGTGGCTATAACAATAATTATGTTAGATATTGATTATTTTAAGAAAGTTAATGATGATTATGGACATCCAGCAGGGGATTATGTTTTAAAGAAAGCCGCATCCATTTTGTTGCAGCATAAAAGGGATAAGGATCTACTCGGTCGTTATGGTGGAGAAGAGTTTATTCTTTTGCTAAAAGGATTAACATCGCAAAAATCGCATACGCTTGCAGAAAGAATTCGCAAAGCAATTGAAGCAGAAGAGTTTATTTTTAATCAGCATAAAATTCCCATTACTATTTCTTTAGGTGTTTGTACTATGGCGACTAGCAGCGATCTCAGTTTAGCCAATAATATAGCTATTGCTGATAAATTACTTTATAAGGCCAAACATAATGGCAGAAATAGAGTTGAAATTAATAATGAATTTAAGCAGTAAAATTAATTCCCTGAGCTAAGGGGAGTTCCACTCCATAGTTGATGGTATTGGTACAACGGCGCATATAATTTTTCCAGGCATCTGAGCCTGACTCTCTTCCTCCTCCCGTTTCTTTTTCACCACCAAAAGCACCTCCAATCTCTGCTCCTGAAGTGCCGATATTTACATTAGCAATACCACAATCTGAGCCACTGGCACTTAAGAATAATTCTGCTTCATGCATATTTTCTGTAAATATGGCAGAAGATAGCCCCTGACGAACATTATTCTGAATTTCAATTGCCTCTGCTAAGCTTTGATATTCAATAATATAAAGTAGCGGGGCAAAAGTTTCCTCTTGCATTATAGGCAAATCAGCAGGCGCTTCAAGCAAAGCGGGGCTGACATAATAGCCCTGATTAAAAATAGACTCAGGATTATTATTAGAGATCCGTTCACCTCCATAAATAAGCTTGCCTCCCTGGCTTACAATTATTTCAAGGGCTGTTTGCATTTGCTGGAAAGAATGGGCATTAATTATCGGTCCTAATAGTATTTTTTTATCCATAGGATCGCCGATGGTTAAGGATTTGTAGGCATTAACTAGTTGTTTGATCAGCTCTGTTTTAATACTCTGGTGTACAATTAATCGACGTAAACTAGTACAACGTTGTCCCGTAGTGCCTACCGCAGAAAATACTATTGCGCGTAGAGCCAGAGATAAATTGGCATTAGCGGTAACAATCATGGCATTGTTGCCGCCTAATTCCAGTAAACAGCGGCCTAATCGTGCTGCCACACTTTGATATATTTTTGTTCCCATCTTACATGAACCAGTAGCTGAGACCAGAGCAATTTGATTATCTTTTACCAGTTGTTGACTAATCTGATGATGACCCTGAATAGTCGTGGAGAGGGGGAGAGAAGCAAATATCTCTCTTAGTTCACTTACTTTACCTAAGGCCTGATTTAGCAATTGCTGGCATGCTAAAGCAGATAATGGTGTTTGGGTGGAAGGTTTCCAGATAATAGTATTGCCACAGACCAGAGCTAACATGGCATTCCAGGCCCACACTGCCATAGGGAAATTAAAGGCGCTGATAATGCTTATTACTCCTAGAGGATGCCATTGTTCCATCATACGGTGATTGGGGCGTTCACTGCTAATAGTCAGACCATGCAATTGTCTGGAAAGACCTACTGCAAAATCACAGACATCAATCATTTCCTGAACTTCACCTAAGGCTTCCTGATATATTTTTCCTGACTCAAGGCTAATCAGTTCTGCCAGTTGCTGTTTTTGCTCTCTGGCTAATATCCCAATATGGCGAACCAGTTGACCACGTAAAGGAGCAGGAATATTGCGAAATTGCAAAAAAGCACTATGAGCCTGATTAATACACTGTTTTATAGTACTATCACTGGCGGTATTAAATTGAGCTAAAATTTGCCCGGCAATTGGGCTATTACTCTGCCATTGCATTTCTTTTATCTCAGAACTATTGGAATAAATAGATGCTACATTAGTATAAATATCAGGGAACAAAGAATCTGTTTTAAGCTGATTAATTAAAGGAATGGCGGTTTGTATCTGTTGCTTCATATTGCTCTCCTGTTAGCTTTTGCTTGTTGGTAAAAGCGGGCAAAAGAATTATTTAAAAAATCTTTTAGAGTAATATCTTCTTGTTTAATGAAACCTTGTTGCGGCAATTTTTTATTGCAAAATAAATCAATAGCAACACAGGCAGCAGAGGCGGTAGTTAATTGAATGGCGCTCCAGATCTTGCCATGTAAACTTTGATAGTAGATTTTATAGACTTCAGTAACTTCTGTTAGTCGTCCATTAAGTAATCCTGTGGCACTGGCCATAATAATCACCAGATCCTGATCAGTGACAGCAATAGAGGATTCAAAAATTTGTTTTAGCGTTTCACGCCGTTTGCCTTTTTCTCCTAATCGTAATTCATTAAATAAAAAAGTCATTAAGAGGCGGTGACCAGGGTAGCGAACGGTTTTATAGCTGAGATCCTGTACCTTCCCCGCTAATGTTTCACATAAAGTGCCCAGACCGCCAGAGGTATTAAAGGCTTCGTACTCAACGCCATCTAATGAAAAAATCTCCAGACCTTCTAAAGCAAGTAATTGGGTATACTGTCCATTTTTTATAGCATCACAGGGATTACAATATTCATTAATTAAACCTTCGGTTGACCAGGTCAGGTTATAGAGCATTTGATTGGTTGGGAATTCTGGCAAAGCACCTACACGCATTTTTAAAGTAAATAATTTGCTAAAATATTGGGATAAGTCATAACCCAGAATATCAATAAAGCCAGGAGCCAGCCCACATTGGGGCATAAATACCTGCCCTGGTTTTGCTTGTTGAGCCAGTTTTTGGATTATTTTGGTACATTGAATATCTTCGGTTAAGTCAAAATAGCTACATTCTGCTAATAATGCCGTTTCTGCTATTAAAGGATTTTCTTTAAATGTGCAGGCAGATAAAACCAGTTGATTTTTTTTAAGTAAACTTAATAATGGTTTTTTATTATTGACATCTAATAGTTTTGCAAATGGTTGTAAATCTGCATCTAAGTTATCAATGCTGAGTTGAAATTTATCTACCAGACAGAGCTGATAAAAACCAGAGTCATAAAGTAATCGGGCTATGGATGCTCCAATTCTACCCAGTCCAAGAATAACAATTTTAAACATAAAACGCTCTCCCCAGAAAATACAAATTGCTGATTTTGTATAATAAATTTTTGCAGATGATTTAGCTATTTGAGTGGCATAAACTATTTTCTACCTATAACTAAACTATCCGTTGATTCAAAAATCTTATCTGCACTTTGGCTTACAAAACCTTCAAATAAGCGTTTATTGTGATCTAAATAACGTTTGGCAAACTCATAATAACAGCTGCTTATTTGATGTATATCTCCCCCAGCAAACTGCATATTTATATGGCTGGCAAGTGTTGCTGATTGTTCTAATAGTTCCTTAGCAGAGCCTTTAATCAGACCTCCGCTGTTATTTAATTTAAAACCAGCATCTAAAAGTAATTGATTCACCTTGGATAAGGAATCATAATGCTTAAGATGATTTACACTGATGGTAAAATGGTTGGCTCTAAGTCCCATAACCGATAACCAGGCAGCATATTCGCTTTGTTCCAGCAGTTCCTGATAATTTTGCCAGGAAGGCATTTTCCATAACCGGCCTTTAAAGAAAATATCCGCGTTTTGCAGCTCTTGTTTGGTAATTTGCTGGCAAAAATATTGAATAAGCTTTTGATTGGTTTTATTTAAAAAACTGGTTTTAAACTCACTAATAAAAATTCTGGGATATAACCCTTTTTTATCAATATAACTTTCAGCATAGAGGTGTTTTTCTTTAAATATATAATGGTCTAGTAACTGGTAACCTAATTGAGTGATGAGTGGGGATAATTTTTTAATAGAAATGGGGGCAAGATCAAAGGTTCTAATTGCAATATGGTCATTTACAATTGCTTCTCCCTGCTGTAAAAAAAGCGCCTTAATTTGTTTAGCCTGTGGAGTAATTTTTATATACTCATCCCACATTTTAGTAAAAAATAAGCGCGTAAAAGATTGAGCTATTGCCACAATAAACTCCGCATAAAAGCTTTGCCTGTAGTAATTATAGTAAATAGCCAGAGATTTTCTATGTCCTGCGTAGCGCTAAAATTATTAGTTTTTCTAGTTTATAAATAGTTGCAGATATAGGTTTTGAATAAATGTTATTATCAGTATTCAGTAGACATAGCTACTTGCTTTGTTCTAATGGAGTCAATGATATTGGATAAACTACTTGATAAATATTCTGGATTTACTCTGCTGGAGTTAATTATAACTATTGCAATAGTGGGAATTATTGCTTCTTTTGCTATTCCTTCTTATCAGCACTCTATTATGGCTTCTCAGCGTATTGAAGCAAAATCGTCCTTATTAACAATTCAGCTGGAACAGGAAAAGTGGCGGGCTGCTCATGTGAGCTATGCAACATTAGAAGAGTTGCAAATAGCTAAACTGAGTCTTAATGGGCTTTATGAGTTAAGCATTCCTCTCCTACCCAATGGTGATCAATTTTTTGCTCTTGCTACACCGATAGGTAAGCAACAGCAGGATTCATGTGGAACTTTTGCTCTAAATCAGCTGGGTGCTGTATATAAAGACTATGCTAACCAAAATTGTTGGGGTGAGTAGGCTTAAGCATTAATTAACAGGAAATCACTGGCTCATTAATGCTGCTAACAAATAAACAATAAATGTGAAAATATTTTCGGTATAAATTAACTTTATACGATGATAAACCCGTCTCTTATTTTGCAGGAGAAAAACAGCTTGCTCTTTCTACGGTGGGGGAGAAACATGGGGAACCTTAACTAATCTGCCTGAGAAGTTGGTAATTGAAGTTATTCGTATCAACCCCCATCAGCCAGAAATACTGTATATTGG
>JASFYQ010000193.1:0-6568 GCA_045047105.1 Pseudomonadota bacterium
TACTTAAAAAACTACACATATAAACATTTTAAAGAAGGTTCCTGCCCTCAAGGAAATGAGCCAAAAACACTCAGGGGCATATTTGAGATTCCAGAAGAGTATCACGATTCTTTTAAATATTTAGTAGGTGACGATAAGTTAAAAATAACTAGCTTGCAAGTTTCATCTGAAACACCAGACGCAGCACTACGAGTTAAAGACGATACTTATTATTACCGTTTTTACTTAAAAGATTCTATTTATATTAGCAATAAGCATCTTATTCAAGATGGAAAAAGCCCTACCCCAAAAAACCCAGAAATAAAGCCTGATACAAATACAGGTGAAAATCATAGTAGAGATATAGAGCTTATAATTGATGAAGAAACCAATAAAATAAAAATTATAGTTGCTGGAAAGGTAAGAAAAGATTTAACAAACATGGGGGATCTTTGCGGAAAAATTAAAGACATGGAAACGTTATTGCGCTTATTAACAAATGGAGATATTTCCAAAAGAGAATATATTGGAGAGTTTAAAACCAAGGAACTAGGTAAGTTTTTACAGCGCGTAAATAGTAAATTAAGAAAGGTTTTAAATGTTTCAGAGCAATCAAAACCGTTGCAACAGTCCAATGGTGGCATTGTTTCAAATATTACAATAGCGACAATTCAACATGCAGACGCATGGAGTGAAACTTCAACGGGCCTACATGAAGAACAACAGCCCTACAAGAAGATGATAATGAGCATAGATAGTGATGAGTAAATATTACAACTTTTAACAAAATTATCATTTAATTTTAAAAACCACTTAATTGTGGTTTTTTTATATCTGTTATTTAGTGACATGCCAGTTCAGTGACAGTTATTTTCCCTTTATAAATGTACATCTCCTTCTTAAACCCATATAACACGCCATTTTTAATTAAATATTCAAACTGTCATCAACTGACACCTCTTATAAGTATGAGTAGCAATTCATAACAATTCACAAAGAGGCATTAAATATTATGAAAAGTCAAAACACTGGGTTCTACAGAAAACCCGAACTTAAAAAAATAACAGGATTATCCGATTCCACAGTTTGGCGAATGGAAAAAGCAGGAAATTTTCCCAAGCGAAAACAAATTACAAGTCGTCTAGTTGGCTGGTCACGTCAAGAAGTCATTGGCTGGATCGAATCAAGGGAGGTCGCTGCATGAATAACTCAAAAAATCAGGTCAGCCCCGCTCTGGACAAGCAGGACATAACAAGCATTATACCACCGATTAAAACATCAAACACTCAAGCAATTAGATTTTATATTTTGATGGTATTAACGAAGCTACCATCCTGTTCAACCATTGAGTTTAAACGACTGGGAGTTCATGCCCTGGCCCCAAGAATATGGGATTTGCGCCATAAATTTAATTGCGAGATTGATACAGTTGCAGTTGATGAGTTTGACGACGCTGGAGTTTTTCATAAAGGCATAGCGCGTTATGTTTTAAAAAGTTCTCCTGTTTAATTGTCATGCCGAAGCACAATTTAATATTGAAATCATTTTCAAATTATCTTAGAAATAATCTGGATGGCTTCAATAATTTACCTGAAAAAATGCAATTTCATTTTTGCCAATTAAGTTTTTCATTATCTAATAAAAAGTATCAGCACCAGAAATTTAAGGGCTATTCATTTTTGCCATATCAAACAATTTACTCTAAGTTTGGTAGAAATTTTTTATCTATTAATGAGCAGCTGGGATTTTTTGATATAACAACAAATTGGAGTAAATCCAAAAGCTACAGCCGAGGTGTAAAATTAACTGAGCATGTTGCAGTGCTTAAAGCTGAGTTTCTGAAAAGTGATCCCGTACTGAGTGAACTAATATCAGAGAACGGGAAAATATTAAGGACATTACCCACTAATGGCATTTTGAAAGAGGTTAATCTCACTAATCGGAAATATACGGCAATTAAATCAACCATTGCAGTTGATCATGTTGAAGCTGATAAATTATTAAGTTACTTGCTATCAATGAAACACACTAATGGACTAAATGTAAATGTTGATTATGTCGTTGACTCAATACGAACAATTAAACATTACAGTTACACAAAAATAGCAGGTAAAAATACTTTAATTCAAAGATACAGCTATTCAGATTCAGGCAGACTTTATGCTAAAAATATTAATCTACAAAATGCCCCCAAAATTGTTAGAGACGCTTTTCTTGATGGATGTTATAACCATGATTTTGATAATTGTCATTATTCAATATTTTGTCAATTAGCTGAACGAGTCGGCTATCAATGCCCCGCTATAAAGCATTATATCGCTCATAAAACAGAGGTTAGAGAAAAGCTAAGCATTGATATCGGTATCAGCATAAAGGCGGTAAAAACCGCCCTTTTAGCCATTATGTACGGGAGTAAAGCAACACAATGGCATGAGGCAGCAATACCCAGATTAATTGGCGAGAGAGCACCTGCATTATATGAACATCAAATATTTAAAGGAATATCTGAAGAAATACAAATAGCCCGTAAAAAGATAATTGAGGGATGGACAAATAAAACGCAGCGTTCATTCATTAATCATATGAACAAGCCTATTTCAAAGGCTGAGGATGACCGCTTTATAATGGCCCACTTTCAGCAAGGAATTGAATCAAAAATGTTACATGTTGCTATTGATAACTTTGGTGATGAGATTGTTCTTTTACAGCACGATGGATTTTCTACTAAAAGCAAAATTGATACAGATATTATTATCAATCAGATTAAACGAGAGATGAATTTTGATATGGCAATGGCTACAGAATTACATCAAGTCAAATTAGATAATATTAGTGCATTAGACGGGCCGATTTTAAGATTAATTAAAGGTATTAATATAGATAAGATAAGCAAGAATAATACAGGGCAGGTATTAACTTACCACCTTAATGATAATATCCTCTATAAACAAAGCCTAGAGCCGAGTATTAGCATTTGTTAATATTAAAGTGAGTTTTTTTTGAGTAGAACAAAATTGAAGTGATAAAACCAGTATTAAAAATAAAATTATTACATAACATTCAGCAAACTTTGTGCGACTGTTGGATGAAATTTAATTGCACAATCACTACAAGGAAATTAATAGAATGTTTACATCAACCAAAAAAGAGCCTGAGAATAAATTACCTGAATCAGAATTTAAAAATGTATTGAACAATTTGAAACACAAATTACCTATAACCCGGACCAAATTTAATAAAATGTGCCCGACTCAAATGAGCCATTACATGAAGCTAGGTGGATCGATCACTGACGATTAATCGCCACTTTGCCGCCTTATAAACTGGGCGGCTTACGCTTGATAAATACAGGAAACTTACAGAAAAATGCCAAAATATAAACCAGGCCAGAGCGGCAACCTGAAAGGCCGTCCACGAGGCTCAAAAAATAAAAATTCTTTGATTGAACAGGCACTCGATAATTATTCAGAAGAAAATAATCTTGATGCAAAAAAAATAATTTTTAATAATCTGATAGGCGAAGCATTAGATGGTGATTACAATTCTATCAAGTTAATTCTTGAACGATTAAGCCCCAGCTTAAAGCCTACCAGCGAACGCATAAAACTTGATGAGCCATTGCATGGTTCCGTACTAGAACAGGCTGAAATGCTTATTAAACTAACCACACAGGGCAAAGTAACACCAGATACTAGCAAACTATTATTAGATGGTTTATTAAGTCTTATGCACATTAAAGAGGCAAGCGATTTTGAAGAACGATTGATTGAGCTGGAGGGCAAGAAAAGTGTATAGATTTACAAAGCGTTTATTAAAAATTCAAAGTATTTATAATGGCAAGCCGTTTTTTCTCACTTTATTTGATGAATTTAATATGAGAATATTCTATCTGCAAATGCAAAAATATGGATTAAATACTAGCCAGTCAGGCCAGGTAATTTTAATTAATTCAGCTAGCCCAGGCTTTATAGCAATTATTCAATATAACGCCCAGGAGCTGGGAAAATTTGAGGCTGAGCTAAATGGATACATTTGATTTTGATGGGGCTGTTAAGCAAGTAACAGACAGTAATTTATCACCTAAGCAAAAAGCAGATATAATTAAAAATACCCGACTTTATCAAAAGCTGGAGAATGGCGTTATAAGCACTTCTGAGCTAATCATTTTGCATGAGAGGCTAAATTGTAATGAAAAATCTATTGGCTAGATTTCTTATCTTAGAAAATAAGTTTAATCAAAAAAACGTCCTGCCAGACTTGATCAAAATCACACGATGCTCTAATTAAATGCGGCTGTCACTCCCCTAACTTATGCTGGTGGCTGCCATCACCTGCAAGAATCAAGCTAAAGCCCTTTTTTATCTGCTTAATATGCCAGCGTAAATAATATAGCTAGAAAATATTGTTTGTTATTCATGTGTGAGGCTTTTAGTTAAATGATTACTAATATAACAGTTGCAGTAAAATAGTTATCCGTACCATTACCCGTACCAAATAAAAATAATTGAACAATATAGTTTTCTACAGACATAAAAAAAGCCTTGTAAACTATTGTTACACAAGGCTTTAAATGGTGCCGGCACCAAGAGTCGAACTCGGGACCTACTGATTACAAGTCAGTTGCGCTACCAACTGTGCCATACCGGCTTAATCTGATAAATTGCTCTATCAAATTATGGTCGGTATTTTAAAGATTCATGAGCTGAAAGTAAAGCCTTAATTTCAATTTAATTGAAGAGTTTTAAATTATACTTATTTAGTTCTATATAAATAATAAATGGATTCATTTTTTTTTAGAAATATACGTTTTGTATATATATAATAAACCCTGGATTACAAGATTATCGGAATATATTAAATTAAAATTTTTGCTATTATTAAAAAACAAATAATCTCCTCCAGTAATAAAACTGGTAAAAGCAGATCCATATTTGTCTTTATTATGTTGAAGGACTGACCCTATAAAGCTTTTAAAATAGAGTTTACTCGCGTTACTTATGCATAGAGACGTAGAATTTGAATAAAAATCTAGTTGCTTATTTAGTACATTTTTATCAACTTCACCAATTTTATCGGCTGTTTTAGTTAAACAACTAGATAGAGTTAACACTCCTGGGCCAATCAAACCTCCTTTATGTTCATCTTCTATTACATAATCGACAGTTACTGCTGTACCACAGTCAATAACACAGAAATTTTTATACTCTTGTAAATGTATAGCCAGTATTGCAGCCCAACGATCAGCTCCTAATGATGTAAAATCTTTATACTTTGAAGTGATCAATTGATATTTATTTGGAATAAATAACTCTACATCGCAACCAAGTTGTAATTTTATATCGTTAATTAAATTGCCAATAAGCTTTTTTACACTGCAAATAAACACAAATGTAATTTTATACGATACAAATTTAGTTCTAAGAATTTTATTTATTTCATCAACTTTAACAACCTCATTTTTAATGTTTTGATCATTTATATGGCTATAAAGATTTAATTTACTAAAACTATTTCCAATATCGATTAACAAATAATAACTGTCCATTAGCTTACACCAAGTTTTAATGAGACATCAGCCGCATAAACATCAATAAGTTTTTTTCCACGAATTACTTTTAATGAACCATCCTTATTTAAACATATATATTTAGCTGTATACGATTCATTTACATCATGTATTATTAAATCATGTTCTTTAAGAATATTGTACTGTTCAAATTCTTTAATATACTGATTAATTAGTTTTGGGTTAAATGTTTCTAAAGATTTATATAAGCAGGGTAATATACTGGCTAAAAGATAATTTCGATTACAAACATCATTTTTATAGTGTTCAGAAACTGAGGTATAAGGCTGATTAATATTAAAGGCATCTGATATAGGCATGCTAATATTTATACCTACACCAAAAATTAACATGGTATTTGATTTTGAGCGAAAACAATCAAGAATGCTGCCACTTACCTTTTTATTATTTAAATACAAATCATTAGGCCATTTAATTTTTAAGCCATTAAGTCCAATATCAACTAAAGCTTTTGTTAATATAATTGAAATATATATAGGTAAAAATGAAATATCTGAAGTTATGGTATGATTAAAGTTTAAAGATAGATAAACATTATGCCCTACTGGTGAAACCCAAGTTTTACCTCTTCGTCCCTTACCTTCTGACTGATATTCAGCAATTAAAATTTCAGTTGTTTTTTCATTACTTAGATGTTTACTCGTTGAGTTTGTTTCATATATTATTTTTATTTTTTTTGAAAGGTATTTATCTGAATCGGCTAAATATCCATCTATTTGATCGCAATCTAGTGCTATTAAGGCATGTTTTAATGCAATTGTATTTTCAAAAAGTAATAATTGCAGGCCCTTTTTTTTAAAAATATCAAACCACAATTTTGCTGTTTGAATATCTAAAAATGTTATTTGGTTATCCTTACATAAGGATTTAAAAATTTGATATTCTTCCATAAGAAAAGTGTATCACTAAATCACAGGCAAAAAAAAGCCCCAATCGCAAGATTGAGGCTTTCTTAGTGTATAACCCTGGCAGTGACCTACTTTCACATGGGAACTCCCACAC
>JASFYQ010000194.1:0-20697 GCA_045047105.1 Pseudomonadota bacterium
TGTTCAATTAGCCCCAAATAAATTGCTATTAATTGGAATATTTTTCTGCTAAATTGTTTGCAATACCATCAAACTCATCTCTAAAGTATTTGGGTTTAACAAGCTTAGCTTGATCAGAAAATCCCAACTCTTGGTGTTTTTCAAACAAAGAGTTGGCAGATGTTTTTACAGATTTTAGTTGTTAAGTTTTTGTTTTTATATCATTAATATATCTAGCATGACAATAATATTACCATTAATTGAATACAAATCTGGATTTATATTTTCAATTAAATGATAATACCCTATGTATTTACTCAAGCATTATCAAGGAATTATTTATGATAACAAGTTTTCAACCCAGTATTCGTACATTAATGGGGCCTGGACCTTCTGATGTACATCCCCGTATTCTTTCAGCATTAGCCAGACCCACTATTGGTCACCTTGATCCTGAATTTGTAGGTATGATGGATGAAGTTAAGAGCTTACTTCAATACGCACTAAAAACAAAAAATGAATTAACCATTGCGGTTTCTGCACCTGGTTCCGCTGGTATGGAATGTTGTTTTGTCAACTTAGTCGAAGCCGGAGATAAAGTGATTGTCTGCCAAAATGGTGTATTTGGTGGACGTATGAAAGAAAATGTAGAACGTCTTGGTGCAACGGCTATTATGGTTGAAGATGAATGGGGTACTACAGTGGATATCAACAAAGTTGCAGCCGCACTACAGGCAAATCCAGATAGCAAGGTTGTTGCTTTTGTACACGCTGAAACCTCAACGGGTGCTACTTCTGATGTTAAAGCCATTTGTGATTTAGCACATAAACATGATTGTTTAACCATTGTTGATGCGGTTACTTCCTTAGGCGGTACAGAATTATATGTTGATGATTGGGGAGTAGATGCCATTTATTCAGGTTCTCAAAAATGTTTATCATGCGTGCCCGGAATCTCGCCTATAAGTTTTAATGATGCAGCCGTGGCAGCTGTTAAAAATAGAAAAACACCTGTTCAAAGCTGGTTTCTGGATTTAAACCTGGTGATGGGCTATTGGGGAAAAAATGCTAAACGGGCATATCACCATACCGCACCGGTTAATACCTTATATGCGCTTCATGAGTCTCTGGTCATGCTAAAAGAGGAAGGTTTAGAAAATTCCTGGGCTCGTCACAGAAAAAATCACTTAGCCCTTAGGGCTGGTCTTGAGGCTATGGGGCTTTCATTTATTGTTAATGAAGACTCTCGTCTACCTCAGTTAAATGCCGTTACCATCCCTGATGGTATTGATGAAGCACTTGTTCGAACACGCTTATTAAATGAGTATAATTTAGAAATTGGTGCCGGTTTAGGAGCATTAGCGGGAAAAGTATGGCGCATTGGTTTAATGGGACATAGTAGTCGTGCAGAAAATATCATCCTCTGTTTGGGGGCTTTAGAGAGTATTTTATCCGATATGGGGGCAAAAATTAATACTGGAAGAGCCCTTTCTGCTGCGCAACAGTCTTTAAATTCTTAAGAGGTTGTTAATATGACAAAACGTACCGCACTTTATGAGCAGCACATTAAATGCCAGGGTAAAATGGTTGATTTTGCTGGCTGGGAAATGCCAATTCATTATGGTTCTCAAATTGAAGAACATCATATGGTGCGTCAGAAAGCAGGCATGTTTGATGTCAGCCATATGACCATTGTTGATATCAAGGGAGCTGAAGTGGAATCCTATTTAAGGAAGATCTTAGCCAATGATGTGAGTAAAATCAGCTCCATTCCCGGTAAGGCTTTATATAGCTGTTTACTTAATGAGCAAGGTTTTGTTATTGATGATTTAATTGTTTATTTTATGCAAGATGAGTGGTTTCGGGTCATAGTTAACTCTTCAACTCGTGAAAAAGATTTAGCCTGGTTCAAAAAACAAAGCCAGGAATTTTCTTCAGAGCATAGTTCTTCAGAGCATAGTTCTTCAGGACATGATAGCTTAGAGATAATTGAGCAATCAGAATTAGCCATGATAGCCATACAAGGGCCAGAATCTGTTAAAATTGCCAATAAAATTCTTGGAATAAAGCTTGATTTTAAACCTTTCTCAGCCATTGAATCGGGTGATTTTTTTGTTGGCCATACGGGTTATACGGGTGAGGACGGTTATGAGATTATTTGTCCCAATAAGCAGGCCAGTGAGCTGTGGCAACAATTTATTGATGCGGGCGTTGCTCCCTGTGGTCTGGGTGCAAGAGATACCCTTCGCTTAGAAGCAGGAATGAACCTGTATGGCAACGATATGGACGAAACTCAATCGCCCTTAGAAAGTGGCTTATCCTGGACTGTAGCAATGAAGGATGATAGAGAATTTATTGGTCGTTCTGCATTGCAACAACAAATTGATAAAGGTTTACAATATAAGTTTGTTGGACTAATACTTGAGGGTAAAGGAATTTTACGCAATCACCAGGAAATTATTTCTGAAACGACCAGCCAGACAGGAGAAGTCACCAGTGGTAGCTTTTCTCCTACAATGCAAAAATCAATTGCATTTGCTAGAATCCCGGTCGCTATGAATGACAACTGCCTGGCGCAAATTCGCAAAAAACAAATTCCTGTAAAAATAGTCAAACCACCCTTTGTTAGAAATGGCAAAGCACTTGTTTAAGTGACAATGTACTCGTTTAAATGACTATACCGCTTTCAATAAAATGGAATAACAGCAAATGAACTTTAAGTTAACAGATTACGAGCCCTATGATTTTGCAAATCGCCGACATATTGGGCCGTCTCCAACTGAAATGGCAGAAATGTTGTCAGTTATTGGTGCCAAAAATCTTGATGTTTTGATTGATGATACCGTGCCTGATTCAATACGTCTTAATGAAATTTTTGATTGGGGGCCCGCTTTATCAGAAAAAGATACCCTTTTTCATATGCGTAAAATTGCCAATAAAAACAAAGTGCTTACTTCACTGATTGGTCAAGGTTATCATGGTACTTCAACACCACCTGTTATCCAACGTAATATTCTGGAAAATCCTGCATGGTATACCGCTTATACTCCTTATCAACCTGAAATTAGTCAGGGAAGATTAGAAGCCTTACTTAATTTTCAGACCATGATCAGTGATTTAACAGGCCTGGCGATTGCTAATGCCTCGTTACTGGATGAATCAACAGCGGCTGCAGAAGCTATGGCAATGGCTAAACGTATATCTAAATCTAAACTCACAAAATTCTTTGTAGATGAAAACTGCCATCCACAAAATATTGCTGTAATTCAAACACGAGCAGAGCCAATCGGTATTGAGGTTGTTGTTGGCTCGCCTGATGCTCTAAAAGCAGAGGAAGTTTTTGGGGCAATTTTTCAATACCCAGGCACTTATGGACATATCCGTGATTTCACCGATATCATTAGTAAATTACATAAAAATAAAGCCATTGCAGTTATGGCTGCCGATCCTTTAGCTTTAGCGCTATTAAAATCACCGGGTGAAATGGATGCAGATATTGCCATTGGCTCTACCCAGCGTTTTGGGGTGCCCATGGGCTATGGTGGCCCTCATGCTGCTTATATGGCAACCAAAGATGCCTACAAGCGCTCTATGCCAGGGCGAATTATTGGTGTTTCCATAGACTCTCGTGGCAATAAAGCCTATCGCTTATCATTACAAACTCGCGAACAACATATTCGACGTGAAAAAGCCAACTCAAATATTTGTACTGCCCAGGCTCTATTAGCCGTTATGGCATCCATGTATGCAGTCTACCATGGCCCTTCAGGTATTAAAGCTATTGCTCAAATTGTGCATTCTAAAACCGTCCGTTTAGCTAAAGGGCTGGAAAGCCTGGGCTTTAGTATCGAACCGGATATTTATTTTGATAATATCACTATAAATGTTGGTTCGTTGCAAGGCGTAATTATGAATGCAGGTCTAGCCAATGGAGTTAATTTTCGTCGTATTGGTGATAATACTATTGGTATTAATTTAGATGAACAAACCCGCTCTGAAACGCTGGAAGCTATCTGGCGATCATTTGGTGGCAATATTGACGATTCTCAGTTTCCAAAGTACGATACCCAGGAATACCTACTGCCTGATGCGGTTATGCGTAAAACCGATTACCTAACCCACCCTATCTTTCATATGAATCGTGCTGAAGCTGAAATTACCCGCTATATGCGTCGTTTAGCTGATCGCGATCTGGCCTTAGACAGAGCCATGATCCCTCTTGGTTCATGTACCATGAAACTCAATGCGACCATTGAAATGCTGCCTGTCACATGGGCAGAGTTTGCAGAGATGCATCCCTATGCACCGATTGATCAAGCACAAGGTTATTTAGAACTCATTAATGATTTATCTAAAAAACTCTGTATGCTGACAGGTTATGATGCTATGTCTATGCAACCAAACTCTGGCGCACAGGGGGAATATGCAGGATTACTCACTATTCGTGCCTATCACAAATCTCAGGGACAGGAACACCGTAACGTGTGTCTTATTCCAACCTCAGCACATGGAACTAACCCTGCATCGGCACAAATGGTTGGCTGGAAAGTGATTGTGGTCAAATCGGCCGAAAATGGTGATATTGATCTTGAAGATTTTAAAGCAAAAGCTGAAAAATTTAGAGATACATTAGCTGCCTGTATGATTACCTATCCATCCACTCATGGTGTCTTTGAGGAAATCGTTCAGGAAGTTTGTGATATTACCCATCAGCATGGTGGTCAGGTCTATATCGATGGCGCTAATATGAATGCCATGATTGGTTTAGCACAGCCAGGTGATATAGGCGGCGATGTTAGTCACCTTAATTTACATAAGACCTTCAGTATCCCTCATGGTGGCGGTGGGCCGGGCATGGGGCCTATTGGCGTAAAATCTCACTTAGCGCCATTTTTACCCGGACATCCTGAATCAGATGGAAAACCCGGGGCTGTCTCTGCTGCGCCTTATGGCTCTCCTTCTATTTTGCCGGTATCCTGGGCTTATTGTTTATTAATGGGGAGCGAAGGTTTAACTCAGGCGACTAAAGTGGCTATATTAAATGCAAACTATATTGCTAAGCGTTTAGAAGGTGCCTTTGAGGTGTTATATAAGTCTAACAATGGACTGGTAGCACATGAGTGTATTATTGATCCCCGAGCCATAAATGATGAGGCAAAAATAACGGTGGATGATATTGCTAAACGATTAATGGACTGTGGTTTTCATGCTCCCACCATGAGCTGGCCAGTTGCTGGAACATTGATGATTGAGCCAACAGAATCAGAACCTAAAGCAGAATTAGACCGTTTTTGTGATGCGATGTTAGCTATTCGAGAAGAAATCCGTGATATTATAGAAGGGAAAGTTGATGCAGATAATAACCCCTTAAAAAATTCACCTCATACCGTTGAAGATCTGGTCGGAGAATGGGATAGACCCTATACCAGAGAGCAGGCCTGTTACCCCCCGGGTGCTTTCAGGGTTGATAAATATTGGCCGCCAGTTAATCGCATTGACAATGCCTATGGTGATCGTAATCTTGTCTGCTCTTGCCCCCCATTAGATTCTTATGCTGAAGATAGTGAGAGCTAAAATTTATACTTAGCTTTCCAAACACAGGAAAATGCAAATGGAACACGTGCATACAGCTGCAATGGTATTATTATTTCTGGTAATTGGCTTAGTCGCTTTGAAAGTGCAGCTAGAAATCCAGGACTCAGAGAAAAAAGACCAGAAGTTAAAAAATAACGCAATTAAAAAACATTAAGGTATATATGGTTGTCCATTTGGAATGGCATAAGCCTGTTTTGCACAGCGTGATATACAATGGTAATAGGGTGTAGTAGATAAATCTGACATTTTTGATTTTTTTTTGTGGTGGTAGGCTAGTTGGAATCGGGATGGATGTCAGGCAATGAATTTGCCTATAACCTTTAGCTCTACAGTTACTGATCATAATGCGAGTGATAGCGCAGGCGATTTTCTGGGAGCAGAAGATACTCCCTTCTGGCGTGATCATAAGTCAGCAAAAATTAATGCCATTAGAACAAGAACTCTGATAGAGAACTGTGATATGGCAGTTATTCGATTCGGAGACAAATATAAGCAATGGAGTGCTGCCTTCGATGCGGGTTTCTGTGCAAATTTGGGTAAAGCCTATATTACCCTGCACGATGAAAATATCGTACATGCTTTGAAGGAAGTAGATGCTGCGGCTCAGGCCTGGGCTCAAACACCCGAAGAAGTTGTCGAAATACTTAAATATACTATTATTCAGCAGTGATTTTTTTAATTAAAGAGTATAATGTTAGCAGATAAATACTATGCTTAATAAACATTATACGTTTAGGTAATTATGCGCGCTTTATTATTGGCATCCAGCTCAGCTTATCAAACAGTTACAACTGCCTTTTGATTGTTGCAGTCCGGATATAGATGAAACACCTCTTCTGGAAGAAAAAGCAGAAGATCAGGTGCTAAGGTTAGCTGAACAAAAAGCGCGTGCAGTAGTTGATCGTTTTCCTAAACATCTTATTATTGCATTTGATCAGGTAGCGGTTATTCATCAAGAGATTTTAGGTAAGCCGTATAAATTGTGCAGGTAGCTTTCGCTGTGAAAGTTTGGGAATAACTTTATTTGAATTTATACACAGTAACGACCCCAGTGCCTTAATAGGACTTCCATTGATTAAACTGACTACATTTTTAGCTAATGAAGGGATATCAGCCTATTAAGTACTTACAAGAGAATAACTAAAATTAATGAATATAAAACACAATATAGAGGTGGATAATTGCAAACAATAGTTAAAAAATGGTTTCAAGATAAAGAATATGGCTTTCTTGAAAATGGTACAGCTAAAGATATTATGGTTCGAAAATCAGAACTTATTAATTGTTCATTTTTAAAGGTTGGTGCAATTGTGGAGTTTGAGTGTCACATTGATAAGCGAGGATTAATTGCCAAAAAAGTTAAACTTTCGCGTAAAAAAAATAACACCCAAAATGGATCTCGTAACGCCAGAACACATCCTTTTGGTGTAATGACATAAGTTTTCACAATATGAAAATGCTATATACCAGTGAAGATCGTTTCATGTTATGGAATGTAAAAAACAGTCTGGAATTAGCTGGATATGATTGTCATATAAGGAATGAATTTGCAGCAGGCGGAGCAGGGGATATTGCACCGATAGCAACCTGGCCTGAAGTATGGCTTGATAATGACGAGCAATATGAACAAGCAAAGTCTTATATTGAAACAATAGTTTTAAATCCCGTTTCTTCTGGTCATGACTGGTTTTGCAATCAGTGTGGTGAAAAAAATTATTCATCCTTTGAATTGTGTTGGAACTGTGGTCATGAGGCTAAAACGGATGGATGAGCCTTTTTTATTTCTAACAAGATTATAAGGTTTAATCAAAATGTAACACAGGAAAATTATGATAAATAGAGCAGTATTAATTCTAAAATACCAGGAGCCTTCTCTTCAGTGGTTAAATGAAACCGATCCAGAGGATGAAAACCCACAGTTTACTTTAGAGGATCTTAATAGAGAGAATACTGTTTATCTTATTAGTGAGGAAGATTCTGAATCACCAGATACATTAAATGAATGGTTAGAACTTAACTTTCAGACTTTGTTTGAGAGTGAGCTTGAGAACTGGTGTAGTGAAGAAAAATTATGGCCGCAGGATAGAACCTTTGCGCTTTTTAAGCAATGGTTTAGTTTTGATTGCCATACCATTATTGTTGATACGGTGGATGCCCCTATTGTAGATGTAGAGGATGATATTGATGATATTTATCACTAGCCTTATATAGCGCGCTTAAATATTTAAAAGTTATCGCTATCTAACATTATTAAAGTGCAGTCCAGCACATAGGTTATTTCTGCCTGCTGTAGTTTTTCTTCAAGAAGTTTTGACTCTGTTCCTGGATTAAAAATAACCCGTCCAGGTTTTAATGCCACAATTTCATCCACCAATAGTTGGCTTCTTTGTTCGCCAATATATAAAGTTAAGGTATCTATGTTTTGCTGGATATCTGCCAGTTTAGCAATAACATTCAGGCCTTCAATTGCTGCAAGTTTAGGGTGAACAGGAATCACTGCATGACCGTGTTGTTGCAGTAGTTTTATGGCTTTATAAGCATAGCGTCGGGGTTTATCACTTGCACCTAAAACAGCAACGGTTTGCATTTTTTGTTTATTTATCATCCGCTAAAAATATCATCATCTATTACAAATTGCAAAATTACTGGGTATTATTTTGGAGAAAATGCCATGACTAACGATAATCAGGATCTTAAAAATAGCGATAAAGTTGTTAATCAGATGGTCGATATTTTACCTGTGCCTTTTTTGCCCCCTTCTTTTCTTTGTGGCGTTATTAAATCAAAGTTATGTTTTACCAATTAATAAATTACCAGTTCATAGGCTAAAGTAGTATCTAATAAAAAAATAGATCAACATATGGCAAAATAGCCATATCAGTGCTATGTTATGCATATGAGTAAACCTAATTTTGAATGGGATGAATCTAAAAATATTGAAAATATAAAAAAGCATGGAGTATCTTTTTATGAGGCTCAATTAGCTTTTTTAGATACACAACGTGTAATAGCAGAAGATATTGCTCATAGTCAGCAAGAAAAACGTTATTATTGTTTTGGTTTGAACCAAGAAAAAACAGGAGTTCTTACCGTTCGTTTTACTTATAGAAAGGGAAGTATCAGAATTATTGGTGCAGGTTATTGGCGTAAAGGTAAGAAAACTTATGAGCAAGCAAATACAGTATAGTGAAGAACATTTAGGAGATATTAAATTAGTGGCAGATTTTTTACCCTCTCCTTCTGAGCTGGCATTAAAAAATAAAAATACTAAAGTAACAATTTCTCTTAGCTCTGAAAGTGTCGCTTTTTTCAAAGATGCTGCTAAAAAACATCATATGCAATACCAAAAAATGATCAGGCAACTACTTGATGAATATGTTGCTAGTCACAAAAATTGCTAACACATCTAGATTAAGTAGGGCTTTTATTGTGTGCAAGTATGACTACTATTATCTTGGTAGTCACTTGAAGAAACCATGATATTTTCCCAGCTACCAAAAGACAAATTATCTCCTGCCCATTTATAAAAATCTTCACCACATTGATTACTAACTGTATCAGGTTCAATGTGATTTTTAAAAATTAAGATAGTAAATGAGCCAGCTTCAATAAAAGGGTTATTGCCCATTGTTTTTGTAACATTAAAAGAACCATCAGAGTTAATGCTTGAAGTTGCAGAGTTTGAAAAATCATTATTTGCAGTAATTCTAATGGCTGCGTCAGAGGGTAGTGAAATAGGCTTACCAGCCGAATCAACAAAAGATACTGTTCCTGTCATAGTAACAGATGTTAAATTCTCTGTATTTTCGCCAGTGTATTCATTGTTACTTTCAGAATTTTTTGCATCAATAAAAGCCCTGGCATTTTGCACATCAAAGTAAAAATATTGTTTGTTATCTTTATTAGAGGTACAACCAAATCCACCTAGTCCACAGATTCTCAAAAAATCATTTGTCTGATAAAGAGCCTTAATTGGATTATTATCAAAACCAAGTTTCAAAAGGCCATCAAAGGTAATAGAGTAAGAAGTTTTCTTGGAATTTATAGTGTTTGTTTCAGTAAGCCATAGTATTCCATCTTGAAATTCTAGTTTAGAAACTGTCCATTTAGATTCATCACCGAGAGTAAATGTACCATAAAAAACCAGATAAAGCGTTTTACCATTTAACCAAAAGCTATTGAATTCAAAGTCTGTTTGAATAAAATCACTTATTATTCCAACTTTTAATAACCCCCAAACTCATCTCCATAAACATAAACTTCTTCACCTGCTGTACCAAGATAGATATTTGTATTTTGATAATGGCGTACAAGGTATTTATCTAGTGTTTGTGTTTCAACATCAGATGGTGAAAAATACTGAGGAAAATTCTCTTCGGCCCATTCAAATAAATGATTTGAGTCACTTAGATTATCTGCTGATACTTGAAGCGAGCAAGCCAAAAACAATAAAAATATTAATAGTTTTTTCATAAATGAAGTGTACCCTTAACATCCTGATATTTGCATATGTTGGGTAGTAGAATTACTAATACCAAACCATATAAAAATTAATGTTATCATTACTATAAATTTCATACAGCTGCATTTTGTATTACTGGCAATGATAATTTTTTTTGTAGTCGCATATGCTGAAGTAAATATCTGCTATCGAGAAAATTATATACCAAAATACGGACGGCAGAAATTAGGTGCGCAATCGTACCCATGAAAGACCTAAAACATCCACTTGAACTTTGTGCCCTGGATGCAATTACGGCTACTTGTCCTTATACTTTTCAGAAGCAAATCCCAATTTTTTGTTTGGTTTTGAGCTTTGTAATTAAGAACTGTTGTTTGGCAAAGAGCTCGCTTATGCTCCGAAAACTAACAAACAAGCACCCATAATTGCTTGGATACTTGATTTATGTTAGTTTTTTTCTAGATATATTAAATAAAGTCACTTAAAAACATCATTTGCAGGTATTTATATTTTGAGTGTGGGGGTAGGCTTGATTTTTAGATAGGGATGAGAGTCTTATTTGTATGTGCCATTGTGCTAAAAATACCTGTGGGTGAATCGCCCAGAGGGAGAGAGGGCGGTGAGCTCTAAATGGATGAATTTTAATAGATTTAGATATAAATCAGCTTATTATTTACGAAAGTATGTTAATGTATGAAACTGATGATTTAAAGCAATAATACACACAAAATTAAACCAGTATTGGAGAGTCAATGACACTTTTTAGAACCAAGGCCAAGCTCATTTGGGAAGTCGCCGATTTGTTACGTGGTGATTACAAGCAATCGGATTATGGCAAAGTCATTTTACCCATGACGGTTTTACGTCGATTAGACTGTGTGCTGACACCTACCAAACAAAAAGTGTTGGATTACCTGCCAAAAGTTGAAAAATTTTCCGATAGTGCTAAGGATTTGACGCTCAATAAAATTGCAGGGGCTAATTTTCATAATCGCAGTCAATTTGATTTTAAAAAACTGATTGCTGATCCCAATCATATCGCTGCTAATTTACGCAATCATATCAATGGTTATTCTGCATCTGCACGAGAGATTATTGAATATTTTAATTTTGATGATCAAATTGAGCGAATGGATGATCCCAAGGCGGATATTTTATTTCAGGTGGTTAAAAAATTTGCAGAAATTGACCTCTCAGATATGGATACCATGCAAATGGGGTATGTTTTTGAAGATCTTATCCGTCGTTTTGCTGAACAATCCAATGAAACCGCTGGAGAGCACTTTACTCCCAGAGAAGTGATTAAACTGATGGTTAATGTGTTATTCAATGCAGATAATCAGGCATTAACTCAGGCAGGTATTGTCAAAACACTCTATGATCCAGCCTGTGGTACAGGGGGGATGCTCTCAATTGCTGAGCAGCATCTTAATGATTTTAATTCGGATGCTAAACTGCAAGTATTTGGTCAGGAAATCAATCCTGAATCCTATGCCATTTGTAAATCAGATATGCTCATTAAAGGGCAAAATCCTACCAATATTAAATTTGGAAATACCTTTACTATTGATGGTCTGCGTCAGGAAAAATTTGATTATATGCTCTCCAACCCTCCCTTTGGTGTGGACTGGAAAAAAGCCTCTAAACTCATAAAAGAAGAACATAATAATCTAGCCTATGCAGGGCGTTTTGGTGCAGGTTTACCCCGTATTAATGATGGCTCATTATTATTTTTACAACATATGATTGCCAAAATGAAGGCACCTGAAGACGGTGGCAGTCGTATAGGCATTGTTTTTAATGGCTCGCCCCTGTTTACGGGACAGGCAGGCAGTGGTGAAAGTAATATTCGTCAATGGATCATTGAAAATGACTGGCTGGAAGCCATTATCGCCCTGCCCGATCAACTTTTTTACAATACAGGCATATCCACTTACATCTGGATTGTTAATAACCATAAAAATGAACAACGACAAGGTAAAATTCAGCTGATTAATGCCACAGGCAGTAAAGATGAAGAATTAATGACCGAAGGAAAACGAGAATTTAACCGCTTCTGGGAAAAAATGTCCCCTTCTCTGGGCAATAAACGCAAGCAAATTCCCGATGCACAGAACTCCCTGTGTCAGGATAGCGGCAATGAAGCAAAAGGCATTGGCTTTATTACCAAACTCTATGGTGATTTTGAAGAAAATGAATTGGTGAAAATATTACCCAATGACTATTTTGGTTATTGGAGGATAACCGTAGAGCAGCCCCTAAAAGATGAACTAGGAAATAACGTGACGGTTAAAGGAGGCAAAATTAAACCCGATGCCAGTCTGAGGGATTATGAAAATATTCCCTTTTTACAAAAAAATAAACAAGGACAGTTAATACCACAAAGCATTGAAGAATATTTTGATCGAGAAGTAAAGCCCCACCTGCCCGAAGCATGGATTGATGACAAGAAAACTAAAACAGGTTATGAGATCAATTTCACCAAATATTTTTATGAATTTAAACCACTGCGTTCATTGGAAGAAATCAAGGCGGATATTCTGGCTTTAGAAGAAAGTAGTCTTGAATTGGAACAGAAGGTGCTTGACTGATGGATCGTTATGAAAAATATAAGGATAGTGGGATTGAATGGATTGGAGAGATTCCTGATAGCTGGGATATTAAGAAATTAAAATATGAAGTGACCGTCAATCCAAATAAAAAAAATATTGATAAAAACTCAATGGACTTGGTTTGTTTTTTACCGATGGAGAAAGTTTCTGAAGATGGTGAAATTAATTGCAGTATTAAAAAGCCAATTGCAGAATTATATAGTGGATTTACTTTTTTCCAAAAAGGTGATGTTATTGTTGCAAAGATAACTCCTTGTTTTGAAAATGGTAAGGGGGCAATTTTAAATGATTTAGAAACAGATATTGGCTTTGGTTCAACTGAATTTCATGTGCTTAGAGCAAAAGAAGGTATTATAAACAAATATCTTTATTATATAACCAAGTCAGAAATGTTCATGAAGGTTGGTGAGGCATTTATGTCAGGTGCTGCTGGACAAAAAAGAGTGCCAACAGATTTTATTATTGACTTTCCTCTAGTTATACCAAGCTTTTCTGAACAAGAAATTATCGTAACTTACCTAGACCGTAAAACCGCAGAAATAGATAATCTCATCGACCAAAAAGAACGACTGATTGATCTGTATGAAGAAGAAAAAACAGCCATTATTAATCAAGCGGTCACCAAAGGTATTACTCCCAATGTTAAATTAAAGGATAGTGGTATTGATTGGCTGGGAGGTATTCCTGAGGGGTGGAAAGTTAAGAAGTTAAAATATGAAGGTAACTTTATTAATGGCTTTTCTTTTAATAGTAGTGATTTTTCTAGCAGTGGAATAAGGGTTTTAAAAATATCAAATATTCAACATATGCGAATTGACTGGTCAGATGCTTCATTTATTCAAGAAGTTTTTTATGAAAAGAAAAAGTCTTTTAGAGTTTATAAGGGAGATTTAGTATTCGCATTAACACGACCAATTATTTCAACTGGTATTAAAGCCGCTCTTATTGAAATGGATGAAAAAATATTGCTAAATCAAAGGAATTCTATTTTTAGAACAGCTGGTAGCATTAATATAAAGTGGATATATTATATGTTATTGAGTAAACAATTTATTAGCGAATTTGATAAGAGAATTGATAAGACCGGACAGCAACCAAATATATCATCTAATGATATTGGTGATATAACTATACCTGTTATATCGTATGTTGAACAAACTGAAATTATAAAGTTCATCGAACAAGAAATAATGCAAATCAATGCAAAAATAACCAAAACAAAAAAAATCATAGCATTACAAAAAGAATACCGTACAGCCTTGATTTCAGAAGTTGTGACAGGAAAAATCAAAGTGACTGATGAGGAGGTATCATGCTTTTAAGTCAACTAAATATATTTTATATCAATAAGTTATATTTTGCTCACCTCATTCATAAGGTGAGCAAACTGGGAAAAGCCTTATGAAAAAAGATTTAACCCATTCAAGTGTCGAAAGACAAAATATTCTCAATAATGGATATGCGTTACAAGCCATCAGAAAATATGTGGGCTTGCCTGCCATTGAGTTTGAAGAAGAGAGTTGGCTAACCAAACAGATGATTGCAGATTTCTTTGAAATAGATATTTCTACGATTGATCGCTATTTAGAGAAATATGCTGATGAATTAAAGCATAATGGTTATGTTTTAATGAAGGGAAAACGACTGAAAAACATCAAGTTACAGTTTTCTCCCGTCATCAATGTCGGGAGAAAAACGACTCAGTTGGGACTGTTCAATTTTCGAGCCTTTCTCAATCTGTCCATGCTGCTGGTGGAAAGTGACCGTGCAAGGCTACTCCGTTCAAAAATGCTGGATATTGTCATTGATACCATTAACCAGAAAACAGGTGGCAATACTCAATATATTAATCAGCGAGATACGGATTATCTGACCACAGCGATTAATGAGCCAAAATACCGTAAAGAATTTACCGATGCCCTGAATCACTATGTGGATATGGGGAATTATAAATATGCTGTTTATACCGATAAAATCTATGAAGCTATCTTTAAAGAAAAAGCCAAAGAATATAAAGCTATTTTAAAGTTAAAGTCTAAAGATAACCTCAGGGAAACCTTGTATGTTGAGGTATTAGACTTAATTGCTTCTTTTGAAGTCGGTTTGGCACATGAACTGAAGCTGGCAGCAGAAAAATCAGGTCGAAAATTATCCCCTCGGGAAACAAATAGTATTTTTCATTCCTTTGCTGAGCATCCCTTGCATTCGCCTCTGGTTGATAAGGCAAGAATTAAAATGGCCTCAAGAGATTTGCATTTCAGAGATGCATTTCATAAAAAATTAGAGCATTACGTACAAGCGGTGCCTCGGGAAGATTTTGAGCGTTTGATTGGCTCTCAAAGTATGGACTTTGAAAAACAATTGGAACAAGTCAAAGATGTGTTCAAAAGGCTAAAAGACAGTGAGTAATGCCATTATTTATATCCAGTCTATTGAAGAGGTGATTCTTGTTCATCAAAAAACAGTTGAGGTGAGTGGCGGTGGTGCTGATGGCGTATTAAATACCCATTCATTGGAAGCAGCTTTGGAGCATATACAAAATGATGATTATTACCCGACATTCGTGGATAAATTAGTGCATCTTTTTTATGCGGCAAATAAATCCCATTGCTTTCAGGATGGCAATAAGCGGATTGCCATTTCATTAGGTATGAAGTTCCTACTGGACAATGGCTACCTTTTTATAATTGAACGGTTTGCCCGTCAGATGGAAATGGTCAGTTACCAAGTGGCTGCGGGGCGTATTGATAAAGAACTATTACATCAGATTATTGATTCCATATTAAATGAAGATGATTACTCTGATTCACTGAAAATACAGATAGTCAATTGTATAAAAGATGATGAAAAATAAAATAAAGATGGCAGAGGAAATAGGTTTATGACTTTATGTGTTGCATGGTTGCGGGAAAGCCATGATGAAAAGGAGTTGTTCTTTGCTACCGATAGTTGCTTATCAGGCGGTGAACGCTGGCATTCGGGTGTCAAGCTATTTGAATTGCCTAGAAAAGACTGCTTGCTCTGTTTTGCAGGAGCAACCAATCGCACCTATCCATTGATATTGAATTTAATTTCGTCCATTAAATTTGATGAGCATTTATCCAATTCACACACGGATATTGCTGAGGTGTTGGATTATTTAACTCGTTTGTTTACTTCATTATGCCACTCAATTTCTGACTATGGTACACAGGATTTTAAGAATGTTTTAGGTGATTTCCAATTTCTGTTTGGTGGCTGGTCATGGAAAAGTAATGAATTTAAACTTTGGAAATTGGAATATAATCATGAGGCAGCGGCTTTTGTACATGATGAAACCACTGGTGATGAAATGTTTTATGCTTTTATTGGTGATGAATTGGAAAAATCACAGGAATTACTGGTTGATGAAATAAGCAAAAGTGGGAAAACACTCTCTCGTCGTTTTGATATGGAACCCTTTAAAGTACTCATTAAAATGATTCGAAATAATGATTATTCAAGTATCGGTGGTACAGTTCAACTTGCGAAAATTCACCCACCTGGTGCAACTGAATTTTTAGGAGTGTATTGGCCATCAGTGGGTGGCAAGAAAACCTTTCTTGGTAAAGATGTAAACGCTGAAAATAATCCTGCCGTGAAATTTGTTGACCCTGATACAGGTGAAATACTTGAGGAAGTTCTACCTGATAAGATGGTGCAAATTAATGAAACAATTTTTGGGGATAACACTGAATTTATAACAAAGTGTTACCCCGATGGTGTTTTGAAGCAGGAATTAAGCAAACATGAAAGATACATGTTAAAAACAATTATTGCTCAGGTTGCTTATACTCAGTTTGTGGAACATCAAGAGACAACTGATGAGGAACAACAAGCACTATGAGTCAGATAACCTCAGAAAATACCTTTGAAACAGCCATTATTCAAGCCCTTTTGAATCAGGGTGGTTATACCGAAGGCAATGCCAATGATTACAGCCCTGAACTGGGTCTGTTTAAAGCTGAAATTCTCCATTTTTTGCAGACGACACAAGCAAAACAATGGGAAAAATTATCAGCCATTCATAGCAGTGATATTGAAAACCGTATTATCCAGAGATTGTATAAAGAAATGGATTTACGAGGGGCATTGGATGTGATCCGTAATGGTTTTGTGGACTATGGTGTACGTTTTAAAATGGCTTTTTTTAAGCCAGAATCAGGCTTAAATCCTGAAACACAGGCTTTATACGAAAAAAATCAGCTTAAGGTCATTCGTCAGATTTACTATAGCAAGAAAAATAAAAACTCAGTGGATCTGGTCTTGTCCTTAAATGGTTTACCTGTGGCAACGCTGGAATTAAAAAATCGTTTCACGGGACAAAATGTGTCTCATGCCAAAAAACAGTATGCCAATACTCGTGATAATAAAGAACTGCTTTTTACCTTTAAGAAGCGGGCATTAGTTCATTTTGCTGTGGACGATGAAGAAGTTTATATGACCACCCGTATTGATGGCAATCGCACCTATTGGTTACCCTTTAATAAGGGGTATCAACACGGTAAAGGCAATCCTCCCTGTGAGGGCTATCGTACAGCCTATCTTTGGAATGAGATATTAGCTAAAGACAGTTGGTTAGAAATTATTGGTCGGTTTGTTCATCTGCAAACAGAGGAATATGAATTTGAGGGACATACTCGTAAAAAAGAAAAACTGATTTTCCCTCGTTTTCACCAACTTGATGCCGTAAGAGAAATGACGGAGCATGCCCAAAGAAATGGGGCTGGTCATAATTATCTGGTACAACATTCTGCAGGTTCTGGTAAGAGTAATTCAATAGCCTGGCTGTCCTATCGTCTTTCTGGTCTGCACAATGAACAAAACGAACGGATTTTTGACAGTGTTATTGTGGTCACTGATCGACGGGTTCTGGATTCACAGCTACAAAATACCATTTATCAATTTGAACATAAATCGGGTGTGGTGCAGCGAATTGATAAGGATTCTCAACAATTGGCAAATGCCATCACTGGCGGTACCAATATCATTATTACCACCTTGCAGAAATTTCCCTTTGTGATTGATAAAGTGGATGCTTTGCCTGATAGAAAATATGCAGTGATTATTGATGAGGCTCATAGTTCACAAGGTGGTGAAGCCAGTAAGAAAATGAAAGAAGTTTTATCATCCGTTAAGCATGACGGTAATTCTAATTCTGTAGAGGAGCCCTATCCAGAATATGGGGAAGGTGAAGATGACTATGATTCATCTTCAGAACTTCTTAATCATTATATTGAGCGATCAGCGGCAGCTCGTGGTCAGCAGTCGAATCTCTCTTTTTTTGCTTTTACTGCTACACCAAAATATAAAACACTGGTGGTGTTCGGTTGTAAGGATAAGGAAGGCAAACCCCAGCCATTTCATCTTTACTCCATGCGACAAGCCATTGAAGAAGGCTTTATTCTGGATGTTTTACAGAATTATACCACTTACTCTCTTTACTATAAGTTGTCAAAAGCCATTGTCGATGATCCAAAAATTAATAAAAAGAAAGCGGCTCAGGCAATAGGTCGATTTGTTTCTTTGCACCCCCACAACCTGGCACAAAAGACAGAAATTATTATTGAGCATTTCAGACAGGTTGTTGCAGCGAAAATTGGGGGTAGAGCCAAAGCAATGTTAGTTTCATCCTCAAGGTTACATGCAAAACGCTATTTTGAAGCATTTAAGCACTATATTGCTGATAAGGGGTATGAACAGGATATTAAAATACTGGTAGCCTTCTCTGGTAAGGTAATTGATGAAAATTTTCCTGATGGTGTGACAGAGCCACAATTAACAGGCGTGGGAGAAAGGGAATTGCCATCGGTGTTTAATCAGGATGAGTATAAAATTTTGATTGTTGCAGATAAATACCAAACGGGTTTTGATCAACCCTTGTTACATACTCTCTATGTTGATAAGGCTTTATCAGGAGTGAAAGCTGTACAAACCCTTTCCAGGCTGAATCGTACAACACCTGGTAAGGAAGATACGTTTGTTCTTGATTTTGTTAATGACAGAGAAACTATTCTGGAATCTTTTCAACCTTATTATGAAATTACAACAGTGGGAGAAGAACCTGAGCCTAATCATTTATATGATCTAAAAAATAAACTGGATGAGCAACAAATTTATTTAATTTCTGAAATTGATGCTCTGGCAAAAGTCTATTTTAATCCAACAACACAAATGACAGCCAGGATGCAGTCACAACTTTATCGATACATTGATCCTGCCGTTAATCGTTATAGAGCGATTGAAACAGAAGATGAAAAAGATGAATTTAAAAAGAGTCTGCGTACATGGACAAATCTATATTCTTTTCTTGCTCAAATTATGCCATTCAGAGAGCCTGAATTTGAGAAGTTTTATGCTTATGCCCGATTATTGCTCACTAAACTGCCCAAGCGTGATTTATCAGAAAGTATGAAATTGGTTGATGAAGTGGCAATGGAATATTATCGTCTTCAGAAGATCAAAGAAGGCTCTATTGATCTGATGACTGGTGAAGAGGGTGAACTGGACGGTATGTCTGAAGCAGGTATTAAACGTTCACAAGAAGAAAAAGTCGCCTTATCTGAAATAATTGATGTTCTTAATGAACGATTTGGTACAGAGTTTGAGGAAGCTGATAGACTTTTCTTTGAACAAATAGAAACTGAATTATTAGAAGATGCCACTTTGCAGACACAGGCCAGAGTGAATAAACTGGATACTTTCAAATACGCCTTTGAAGAAATGTTTATTGATAAGTTAATCGAACGGATGGATCAAAATCAGGAGATATTTGAGAAGATTCTGGAAAACCAATCGTTTGGTGGATTAGTTAAAGAATTGATGATGAAAAAAGTCTATGAGAAGTTAAATGAAGGGGCTTAGAAATATAGAATGTTGAACTGTATTTAGTGCTTTAATTTTGAACTAAATATTAATTTTTTGGGGGATGTAAGTGTAAAGCTATTTATCACAAATAATATAAATTCTGATATTTATGCTCTAATCTTTACAAAATGAAAAGAAAAATTCTACTTAACTATTTTTAACTATTTTTAACTATTTTTAACTATTTTTAACTATTATTATACAGGGCTTCAACTAACTCACCCAGAAAATAATGGGTGTTTTATCAATAGAACCATTTTAGCGACTAGTCTCATAACAAGCGCTTGCAATTTGACTCGCTACCGCTCCTCGGATGTGAAACAGGCGTTAGATTTACAATGGGAGCCGTTATGTATACCGGATTTCGAATACTTATAATGGTAATAGGGAGTGGCATGACTATTATTTCATATATCACTTCAAATGGGTTGCTTGTATCACACGAATATTTGTATGCGATTACTTTTGAATATAGTGGCTTAGTTGGTATTGTATTACTATTTATTGGTCTCTATTCACCTAAACATGGTTTTCATAAAAAAAAGTACAGTGATCTAGCTGGGGATTCTCCAGGAATTTTTGAACGAAAAAAAGTTTTTTTTGGAGATGGGCCATCTGACGAAGGATATGGTGGTGATGGCGGAGGCGGAGGTGACTAAATCTAACAATTTGCTTAAAGTTGAGCTAAAACCCTCATTGGTTTTAGCCTCATCTTTTAGTATTTTTAAAATTTTACCTCAATTAACTAATTCTATATAAGCTTCGGCATTTAATAATAGTTCTAGATCACTTGCTGCATAATCGGTAATACGTAACATCCAACCATCTTCATAGGGCCCCCGATGTTAGGCTAGTTGTTTACTTGGTAAGCAAGACCTGCATTAGCACCAAATACAATAATTTCTGCAACGGGGTCTAGACTACCTGCTGTTCCGCGAAAATCAGAACCAACGCCGCTGATGGCAGAAATAAATTCTTCAGTAACTGCTACATTGGGAAGTAAATATGGGCCGGCTTTTGATTCACTTGCCCAGCTTAAGCCCAGGCCGTTGTGATCGGCTTCTACATTAGGTTTGTAGAAGATACCACCTAACATAAATTGAGTTCCTTTAAACTGGCTTAGAGTTGCTGGATTACCAAATACCGCAGTACCTGTATCTTGGG
>JASFYQ010000195.1:0-7041 GCA_045047105.1 Pseudomonadota bacterium
AACGATAAAAACGATATAACTATTTAATGGAGAGACAAAATGAAAAAATTAGCAATATTAACAGCAGCAGCACTTTTAGCCACTTCCGCTTTAGTTTATGCAGGCAATGATCATGACCATGATAAGCAATCTGGCTCTATGCAAAAAGGCGGTCAGTCAGCAATGATGATGGGTATGTCGGGTGATATGCAGGCTAAGATGGCTAAAATGAAAGTGGATATGATGGCTATCCAAAAGGTCAGCGATCCAGCAAAACGTAAAGCTCTGATGAAAGCACATATGAAAAATATGCATGCATCAATGGGTATGATGAAAAACCAACAACTTGCCTCTCGTGTGAGTATGTTAGAAGCCATGGTAGAACAAATGATGGTCAATCAGATTAATGCCCTTGATCCTAATGACCCCGTTTATACGATAGATTCAATGGATGAGTAAATCTACGTAGATTAAAAAGTAGAACAACACCTTTTTATTCCCCTTTATAGGTGTTGTCTCTATTTATTGAGAAAAATTAAAATTAAAATTAAAATTACAACGGAGATTTTTAACTATGCAACATACCTATAAAGTAACCGGCATGTCCTGTACCGGCTGTAAAACGAGTGTTGAATCAGCATTAGTTGAATTATCCGATGTATTAACTGCTGATGTAGATCTAAAAAAAGAGCAGCTTATTATTGAAATGTCAAAACATATTGAATTAAAGGACTTGCAACAGGCCTTAATTCTTGCTGGTTTACATTATACCATTGAAATGCCTGGTGATGAGCATAGTAGTCATTGTCACCATGAGCATAATCATAAGCCCCACGATAAACAACACACCCCATCAGAAAAAGGCAATGGTATTTTTTATTGTCCTATGCATTGTGAAGATCAAAAAATCTATGAGCAAGCAGGTAGTTGTCCTGTCTGTGGTATGGATTTACTGGAGCAGCCCAGTCTCTCTCAGGGAACTGAATTTACCTGCCCTATGCATCCTGAAATTAGTGAAAGTAAATCAGGCTCCTGCCCAATTTGTGGTATGGATCTGGTTCCTATGGAACCCAGTGATAGTGGTGAGAAAAAAATCTATCATGAATTGTTAAAAAAGATGAAGATAGCCACAGGTTTTTCATTGCCGGTTTTCTTTATTGCAATGAGTGACTTAATTCCAGGCAACCCTTTACTTAATATCTTAAGCCAACAAGGCTGGAACTGGATTCAGCTACTGCTGACCTTACCCGTAGTATTTTATGCCTGCTGGATGTTTTTTGAACGTGCTTATCAATCCATTGTCACCTGGAATCTTAATATGTTTACCTTAGTAGGCATTGGAACAGGAGTTGCCTTTGTCTTTAGTGTGGTAGGCATGTTTTTCCCCGATGTTTTTCCCGATGAATTTAAAACAGAATCAGGCACAGTTTATCTATATTTTGAGGCAACCGCTGTTATTTTAACCTTGGTATTATTAGGCCAGTTATTAGAAGCTCGAGCCCATAGTCAAACCAGTGGGGCATTAAAAGAACTATTAAAATTAGCACCATCAGAAGCAATTTTAGTCAGTGATGGTGAAGATAAAGTCATATCAATTCATGACATAAAAGAAGGTGATTTATTACGGGTTAAACCCGGTGAAAAAATCCCTGTGGATGGAAAAATTACGCAGGGTCAAAGTAGTGTAGATGAATCAATGATTTCAGGTGAGCCTATTCCCGTTGATAAAGAGGAAGGAGATAAGGTCAGCTCTGGCACCATCAACGGAACCAAGTCTTTTGTTATGTTAGCGCAGCGAGTAGGCTCAGATACTTTATTAGCCCAAATTATTCAAATGGTCAATGATGCCAGTCGCTCACGTGCACCCATTCAAAAGTTAGCGGATACGATTTCTAAGTATTTTGTGCCTATTGTTATTCTGGTTTCTGTTATTACTTTTGCTGTTTGGGCAACATTTGGTCCTGAACCGGCTTATGTTTACGCTTTTGTAAATGCCATTGCAGTCCTTATTATCGCCTGTCCCTGTGCCTTAGGCTTAGCAACACCTATGTCCGTTATGGTAGGGGTGGGCAAAGGGGCCCAATCCGGGATTTTAATTAAAAGTGCCGAAGCATTAGAGACCATGGACAAAGTTGATGTGCTGATTACCGACAAAACAGGAACCCTAACCGAAGGTAAACCCTCAGTTGAAAATATTTATGCTGTGGATGCAGCTCAAGAGGATGATTTATTGCAAAAAATAGCTTCGCTTAACCAGTATAGTGAGCATCCCCTTGCACAAGCGGTAATGGTTTATGCCAAACAAAAAGGCCAAATATTAACCGATATCCCTGATTTTGAAGCCATTGCAGGTAAAGGTGTTATTGGCAGCATTGGGGATAAAAAAATCAGTTTAGGTAATTTAAAATTGATGGAAAAACTATCTGTTTCTATTAGCGATGATTTAAATTCAAAAATTATAACACAGCAAAAATTGGGTAAAACCGTCTCCTATATTGCTATTGATGATCAAGCCCTGGGATATGTTGCTATCTCAGATGCAATTAAACAAAGCAGCCAACAAGCCATTGCTGATTTGATAGACAAAGGTGTTAAAGTGATTATGATGACGGGGGACAATGCAAATACGGCAAAAGCGGTGGCAGATCAATTAAATTTAAGTTATTTTGCTGCTGAATGTTTACCTGAAGATAAGTTAAATAAGATTAAAGAGCTGCAAGCAGAGGGTAAAATTGTCGCTATGGCTGGAGATGGAATTAATGATTCGCCTGCCCTGGCACAATCTGATGTTGGTATTGCCATGGGAACAGGAACCGATGTGGCAATAGAAAGTGCTGAAATAACACTGGTCAAAGGTGACCTGCATGGTATTGTAAAAGCAAAGAAATTAAGTTATGAGGTGATGAAAAATATCCGACAAAACCTATTTTTTGCCTTTATTTATAATATCCTGGGTGTACCCATTGCCGCAGGTGCTTTATTTCCTTTCTTTGGGATTTTACTATCACCCATGATTGCTGCCACGGCAATGAGTTTTAGCTCAGTTTCTGTGATAGTCAACTCATTAAAACTCAGAAAAGTCTCTTTAGATTAGA
The DNA here is from genome assembly GCA_045047105.1 of Pseudomonadota bacterium. Lineage (GTDB taxonomy): Bacteria > Pseudomonadota > Gammaproteobacteria > GRL18 > GRL18 > JADGAU01. Next base: position 3,075 of record JASFYQ010000195.1, read on the forward strand.
ATGATTTTAGGCTAAATAAAAATGAGGAGAGTATGATGAAAAGTATATCTGATACCTGGAAAGTCAGGCGAAATATTCAAATATCCCAATTTAAAGATAGTCATCAAAGATCGTTAATTCAGCAGGAATTAGCTAAGCAAGTGGGAGTAAAAAAAGTTGATATTGATAGTCATACGGATAAATCAAAAATATGGATAACTTATGATGCCAGTCAGATTAATTATTGCGATATTATTGATGTTTTAATCAAGAGGGATATTTTTCCTGTCAATAATTGGTGGAATCGTTTTAAAGCCTCCTGGTATCAATTTACAGATAATAATGCCAGAGATAATGCCAATGCTCCACCAGCACCCTGCTGCAATAAATCACCAGGGATGACTCATTAATTTAATATAAAATTAACCGGGAAAAAAAGCGAATGCAAAACAAAATAAAAATACAATTATTCTTTATTTTTATCCTGTTTAATCTAACAAACTACCTATATGCAACTGAAAATACAGTGCTAAATTTATCTGTTGAAGGGAACTCTGTTAAAAATCACTTACAAGCCTTATCCATTCGTTTAGATGTTAATAATCCAATAGGTAATTCAATTGATCTCTATTTTGCTATTGCAACACCCCAGCAAGAGTTATATTTTGTTCAGGCAAGTAGCCTATTTAGCTCATCATATACGATAACATCAGAGCCACTAGCCTATGCCTCCATTATTCCAAATGGAGAAGCAACGGGTGTTATTTTTTCTCTAAATTCATTGTCCAGTGATTTACCTTTTGGTTATTATACTTTTTACGTTTTAGCTGTTAAAGCGGGAGAAGATGTCTTTAATGTTGATAACTGGCAGAGTTTGTTAGTTAAAACATCTATTTCAATTGCAGATCCCACAAGTACCTTACCCATACCTGCTTTGTTGACAGGGGAGGCTAATGGGGCAGGGCAAACAGAATTTAATTTAACTTTACAGCAGGGAGAACATAGTTTTATAGCAGCAACAACTACGGCTACTTTTGGTATTAATGGTAATTATTTAGGACCTACCATTCGTGTCTCAGATACTCAAAAAGTGCTGTTCAATATTAAAAATAATCTGGGTGAAGATACCACCATTCATTGGCATGGTGCACATATTCCGGCCAAAATGGATGGTGGGCCCCATCAAATTATTAAATCGGGTGAAACATGGAAACCCAACTTTACCATTAAGCAAAATGCATCAACACTTTGGTATCATCCTCATTTATTAGGAAAAACAGCAGCGCATGTAATTAAGGGCTTGGCAGGATTTTTTATTGTGGATGATGCGATTAGCAGGCAATTAGCACTTCCTAATAATTATGCAGTGGATGATATCCCCATTGTTATTCAAGATAGAAACATTAACTCAGATGGCACCATGCCTTATAATTTAACCTTGATGCGAGATATTATGCGGGGCTATCGTGGTGATAAAATAGTGGTTAATGGTGCCATTAATCCAAGCCTAAATTCTGCCGCAGAGATAATACGTTTACGTTTATTAAATGGCTCCAATGCCAGAACCTATAATCTGGGTTTTAGTGATAATCGAACCTTTTACCAAATTGCATCGGATGGTGGTCTTTTAGAAAAACCAGTCTCTCTTGTGCGTTTACGACTTTCGCCTGGAGAGCGAGGAGAAGTTCTACTGGATTTACGAGGTGATTTAAATAAAACACTTAAATTACTCAGTTACTCTTCTGAAATTACATCAACACTCAGTTTGTCTCCCAATATGTCTGACAGCTTAGATCGAAGTGATTTTGATATTATGAATTTTAATATTACCCGATCGGGTAGCAATCAATTAACACTTCCCGATTCATTAGTTTCTATTCAATCAATCGATCAATCCCAGTCAAATAACAGCAGAGATTTTGTTTTACGTGCAGGTATGGGAATGAATAGTTCTGCCAGTTTTACCATCAATAATAAAACCATGGATATGGCTCGTATTGATGAAACTATAAAGTTGGGCGATACGGAGATTTGGAAAATTTACAATGACTCAACCATGGCCCATCCCTTTCATGTACATGATGTGCAATTTCAAATTATCAGTCGTAATGGTGTTGCCCCGGCGGCTAATGAATCTGGTTGGAAAGATACGGTATTAGTTTTACCTGATGAACGAGTAGAAATTATTTCTCGCTTTGAAGATTATGCTGATACTGAAACACCGTATATGTACCACTGCCATATTTTAGAGCATGAAGATGCAGGTATGATGGGACAGTTTTTGGTTATTCCATAGATAAGAGCTCCATAAATAATACCTTATAGCTTGTTAAAAAAGGAACATGGTTATGCAAATAATATCCAAGCCAGAGCAAATTGTTAAATTCTTAAGTGCTATTTTGATCATTTTATTTCTTATTGCAATGGCTTATACCTGGGTGCAATCAGGTCGCTATCATTTTGATACCAATCAAGCACATTTACATATGGATATGCAAAATCATACCAGTTTGTATTAAAATATCCAACCACAAAACAACTATTATAAAATAAGATAAAACCATGCACATTTTACTGATTGAAGACGATCAAAGCGTTGCCGATTATATAAAAAAAGGCCTAACACAGGAAAACCATGTAGTTGAGCATTATAGTGATGGCAAAGACGGTTTACTGGTTGCTACCACAGAATCATTCGATGTGATGATAGTAGATAGAATGCTTCCCAGCATTGATGGTTTAACTATTATTCGTACTTTACGTGCCTCTAAAGTGAATACTCCTATTTTAATATTAAGTGCCTTAACTGATGTTAATCAACGTGTTGAAGGACTAAAAGGAGGAGCAAATGATTACTTAACCAAGCCTTTTGCTTTTTCTGAACTGTCTGCACGAGTCACTATTTTAGGGCAAAATCCTGTTCAGCAAGCACAAATCACAGAGTTGAAAGTGGGTGATTTAAGCATGGATTTATTAACCCATAAAGTCACCCGTGAAAACCAGGATATTGATGTACAAGCAACTGAATATCGCTTATTAGAATATTTAATGCGTCATGCCAATCAAGTGGTCTCACGAGTGATGTTATTTGAACATGTCTGGGATTATAATTTTGACCCCAAAACCAATGTCATTGATGTGCATATGAGCCGTTTACGAAAAAAAGTAGACAAACCCTTTAAAACACAGCTTATTCATACTATCCGCGGGGCGGGATATGTCATTAAAAAACCTTAAAAAACTCACCTATAACTCAACACTGAGGTTAGCGCTCAGCTATTTAACCGTTTATATTTTTTCCTCCCTGATTCTGGTCGCCTTTATTTATTGGTCTTCTATTGAGTATATTTATAAGCAATTGGATCACCATATTCGCTACGACATGGAAAATATGCAGCATCTTTATCAAAAAGAGGGAAAGGATAAATTAATTCATGCTATTAGCGAGCGTTTAAAACAGCAAAGTTACGATTCAGTTTACCTGCTTTATGATAAAAAATCACAAAAAAAATTGGCAGGAAATTTAAGTTCTTTCCCTAAGACCTTAACAGAGGGGTTACATATTGTTGCATTAAACAAACTATCAGATAATTCCCACTATAAAACGCATTCAGCTCGAATATTAATAACACCCTTATCTGAGCAGTTCATCTTAATTAATGGGTTAGATACCCAATCCGCCTATCATCAAGAGCAGATCATTATTAACAATATGCTTATCGGTATTGCTATCATTTTTATTTTGGGTTTAATCGGTGGTTTTATTGTGAGTATTAATATTATAAAAAAAATCAGTTTAATCAATACCACTATGCAGAAAGTTGGTGAGGGCAATATTAACCAGAGACTCCCTGTCATTGGCAGTGATGATGAATTTGATTTGTTGGCTGAAAATTTTAATCAAATGTTAGAAAAAATCCAAACCTTAATGGATAAAATGCAAAATATTTCTAATAATATTGCTCATGATTTAAGAACACCATTAACC
>JASFYQ010000196.1:0-17130 GCA_045047105.1 Pseudomonadota bacterium
TTCTCTTAAGTCAGTCGGTGTTGCTGTCTGCCCTAAGTGAGATGCGTATTATACGGACTTTTTTCGAGCCGTCAACACCTTTTTTCATTTAATTTGAATCTAACTTATCGTTACTTTTGCAAACTTTCTTTTACCTACTTGCACTACATAACAAGCACCTGATTTTACAATAAGTTTTGTATCTTCCACTTTAACACTGTCCAATTTTACTGCCCCTTGCTTGATCATTCGAATAGCTTCTCCTGTTCCTTTAGTAAGGCCAGCATCTTTTAGTATATAACCTATTGCTAGACCCCCATCTTCACTCTGGAGGGTAAATTCATCCATTTCATCTGGAACCAGTCCCTTTTTAAAACGGTTAATAAAATTTTGCTGTGCCTGCTCTGCCTGTTCCGCATTATGGAAACGGCTTATAATTTCTTGCGCAAGAATAAATTTAATATCCCTTGGGTTCGTGCCTTTTTCAATATTTTTTTTAAATTGCTCTATTTCTTCCATTGGTCTAAAACTGAGTAATTCATAATAACGCCACATAAGTTCATCTGATACAGACATGATTTTACCAAACATTTCATCAGGTGCGTCTGAGACACCAATATAGTTATTCAAAGACTTTGACATCTTTTGCACACCATCGAGTCCCTCTAATATAGGAAGAGTAATAACTGTTTGTGGTTTTTGTTTATATATTTTCTGCAGTTCACGTCCCATAAGTAGATTGAACTTTTGATCAGTACCTCCCAATTCAACATCTGCTTCTAGTGCAACGGAGTCATAACCCTGTATTAAAGGATATAAAAACTCATGTATAGATATGGGTTTGCCTGCTGCATAACGTTTACTAAAATCATCTCTTTCCAACATTCTTGCTACGGTCTGTTGTGATGCCAGTTGTATTAATTCAGCTGATGACATTTTTCCCATCCATTCTGAATTAAAAACCACTTTGGTTTTTTCTGGATCTAAGATCTTAAATACTTGTTCTTTATAACTTTTAGCATTTTCTAACACTTGTTCTCTGGTAAGTGGTTTGCGTGTTACATTTTTACCTGTGGGATCGCCTATCATGCCGGTGAAATCACCAATTAAAAATAATATTTGATGACCTAAGTCTTGAAATTGACGTAATTTATTAATTAAGACAGTATGCCCCAAATGTAAATCGGGAGCGGTTGGATCAAATCCGGCCTTAATTTTTAATTTTTTACCTGACTTTAATTTCTCAATTAGATCCTGTTCAAGCAGTATTTCTTCTGTTCCGCGTTTGATAAGTGCTATAGACTCTTCCAATTGTGACATGCTTTGTAATTCCTTAAACTATTTTAAATGTGATAAGATTATCATATTAGCTCTATTAGATCTGCTATTGTTAATATAATTATTAAAATATTGGTCTAAGTTATAGAATAAGATACAGTTTTTAGTATATAATATAATGTTTTGGTAATAGTCTTATTATTTGTATAACTTACTGTTCTTATAATTAGAGACTTTCGAACAAGGGTTTAAATAAGTGAAACAACATTCAAATTTTAATCAAGATTTTAGCCAGCTCAAGTTTCGCTCTTCAAAAGATAAGCCTAATTCACTTCCTGATTTTATATTCTCTGCCAGTAAAGTTACTATTTCTTTAAGCCTACTTTTATTCAGTGTTGGGATTTTATTTTTTAGCCTGTCTAATGCAGATGAGCCGACAGAAAAAATAGTTGAAGTGAAGCTTTCTTTAACTAAAGATAAAACAATAATTGAACCCCTTAGCCTACCCCTATTATCAGCTAGTTCAGAAGTCATTGCTACAGAACTAAATACTAAAATAGTTAATCAACAAAACACCCTAACAATTGATAAGCTAGCTAATAATAATACCGATAAAATTAATACAAATTCAAAAAATATAGAATACACCATTAAACCAGGTGACAGTCTGGCGCTTATTTTTAAAAAACATAACCTAAGTAAAAAGCTATTACACAAAATAATCTATTCCAGCCAACATGGAAAACAGTTAGCTCACATTAAACCTGGACAAAAAATTACTTTTACATTTAATCAAAAAGAGCAACTACAAAGTGTTTTATTGCAAAAAGATAAAATTGAAAGTTTGCAGTTTATAAGGCAGCAACATACAGATCAAAAAAAGCAAAAGCTCTTTGTTTCTTCTGTCATCAAAAAAGAAATTGAAAAAAGACAACGCTTTGTGAATGTGACAATTAATGGTTCATTATTTCTATCTGCTACTAAAGCGGGATTAAGTGATAATTTTACCATGGAACTTGCACAATTATTTGGTTGGGATATTGACTTTGCTCTTAATATTCGTAATGGGGATTCCTTCTCAATTTTATATAATGAACTATTTGTTGATAATGAAAAAGTAGGCAATGGTCAAATTCTGGTTGCCGAGTTTATTAATCAGGGTAAGGCTTTTCAGAGCATTTATTTTACTGATAAATCAGGCAAAAGTGATTATTACAATATGCAAGGGTATAGTAAACGCAAAGCTTTTTTACGTACCCCTGTTGCCTTTTCAAGAATCAGCTCACGTTTTTCAACTGGCAGAAGGCATCCTGTATTAAATCACATTAGAGCACACAAAGGTGTTGATTACGCATCCCCACGAGGGACGCCTATTAAAGCTGCAGGGGATGGGAAAATATCCTTTAAAGGGCGCAAAGGTGGTTATGGTCGTGTAGTGCAAATACAACATGGCAGTAAATATATGACTGTTTATGCTCATATGTCCTCTTTTGCTAAGAAAATTAAACGTGGCTCAAAAGTTAAGCAGGGACAAATTATAGGCTATGTTGGTAGTTCAGGACTTGCTACTGGCCCCCATTTACATTATGAATTTAGAGTCAATGGTGTTCATAGGAACCCACTCAAAGTAACTTTACCTAAGGCAAACCCTATTAATAAATCCTATCGTAAACGTTTTTTGCAACACTCTGAAAATATGATTTCTAGTTTAAAATTGAAAAAACATAAGCAAATTGCATTACTTAAGCAATAATATCAATAACAAACCAACTTAAATAAAAGAAATGCAACAAAGCCAATACTACTTGGGCATAATGTCAGGCACCAGCCTGGATGCAATTGATTGTGCACTAGTAGAATTTAATTTTGAAAAACAATTCAAACTTATTCACCACTACTCTCATCCCCTAAGTATTAAAGATAAAGAAAAACTCTTTTCATTAACCCAGTCACAAGCTAATGAGATAAACCTGCTTGCAGAAATGGATGTAAGACTAGGTGAGCTTATTGCAAAATCCTGCCTTATAACACTTGAGCAAGCAAATTTTACAGCCCAACAAATAACGGCTATTGGCTCTCATGGCCAAACTATTAGACACTATCCACAAGGAAGTTTTACCACCAGCTTGCAAATAGGTGATGCAAATATTATTTGTGAGCGCACTGGAATTACAACTATTGCAGACTTTCGCCGTAGAGATATGGCAGCTGGTGGCCAAGGAGCTCCCTTAGTTCCCCCTTTTCATGCGGCAGCATTTCAACATACAGATATTTCTCGGTGTGTAGTTAATATTGGAGGTATTGCAAATATTAGCTGTTTACCTGCTGATAAAAATATAGCTATTATTGGTTATGATAGCGGCCCTGGTAATACCTTGATGGATCTTTGGTGTAAGCAACAATTAAACTGCCAATATGATAAACAAGGAAATCTGGCAATAGCAGGTAATATTGATATAAAGCTATTAAATAAAATGCTTGAAGATCCCTATTTTTCAATGGGCACTCCCAAGAGTACTGGCAGAGAGTATTTTGGAAATAACTGGTTTAAAAATTTTGATAAATCACTTTTAACTATAGAAAATCAGCAGAGAAAACTCGATATACTTGCAACACTGACTGAATTAACAGCCTATAGCATATCCAGTGAAATTAAATCCAGTCTTACTGATTGCAAAGAAATTCTGTTATGTGGTGGTGGGGTAAAAAATAATTATTTAGTGGGCCGATTAAAAAACCATCTGCCAGATATACAAGTAAAAGCTACTGATGACTATGGAATTCCTGCGCAGTGGATTGAAAGCATGGCCTTTGCCTGGTTGGCTAAACAAACCTATGAGGGGAAAACCAGTAACTTGACTTCAGTTACTGGTGCAAAACATAAAACTATTCTTGGTGCTATGTATCAAAAATAGCAAATAATAATTTATTCTGTAGAGAAAGAAGATCCACAACCACAGGTTGTGGTGGCATTAGGGTTATTAATAACAAATTGAGAACCTTCAAGACCATCAGTAAAGTCTATTTCTGCACCCATTAAATATTGATATGACATGGGATCTATTAATAACTTAACCCCTTGATTTTCTACTTCAGTATCACCGTCATTAACGGTTTCATCAAAGGTAAAACCATATTGGAAGCCAGAGCAGCCTCCTCCCGTAACAAAAACTCTTAACTTAAGGTTATCATTGCCTTCATCTTTAATTAAAGACTGTACTCTTAATGCTGCTGCATTAGTAAAAACTAAAGGGCTATCTTCTGCAACTTCACTCATAATATTCTCCAAACCTTAAAATAATTCTGTATACTAAATTAGTTGAGCCTTTTAGTCAAGAATCAAGTTCGATTAAGCATAAACATCTAAATTATTACCTAAATTACCTGTTGGTTGCGATTGTGAAGAGGGGATAGATTCGATAAGTTGCATAGCCGTTTGCTTTTCGATATCCATGGCTTTTTTAAGAACATTGACGCCTACATTGTCTCGTTGATCCAATCCACTGGCCAACGAGCTTGTTTGAACTCCCGAAATATCCACTGCTAAACTCCATATGTTTTATCACTATATTTAGTACTAGCGTTCAATAATAATGAAACTTTATGTTATTTATCAGCAATATCTTTTATTTTTTTACGCTTCCAGTGGATTTTTTTCCAATAACCACCACTACTAAAATTCTGCCATGCCCACATTGCCCAGCTAATTGAAGCAAAGGCAAGCCACAAAGCCCATAACAGCATTAAGATACGATAGACATAAATAGGTAAGGAGATAAATGTAGCCTGAGGTAATAACTCATCCGTTCGATCCTGATACCAATTTAATAAATTTGCAGAAGATCCATTGCCCAGTATATGCATGTCTGGATAACCTAATAATCCAAGTTTAATGGTGTATATAAATAAAAATAGTGTAGAAAAGCTAAATAAAATCAGCCCTAATTGCATAGAATTAAATAAAAATGGAAATAAATCAGCCGCTTGTTTACGTCTTAGCATAAATACAAACCATAATAAAACAATAAGTAAGGACCATAAAGAAACTGGAGCGAGTCCAATGGCTAATAAAAGTGCATGTATAGCAGATAGTGGAATGCCGGGTATTTTGCTCACCACATAAGCCACTACTAAGATTACCAGCAGCATTCCCCAAAATAAAACAACCGGCCCTACCTCGGGCCCTGAAGTATAAATAACCCAACGATCATTGGGTAGATGGATACTTTGATGAGCATTAACCGATTCAAGTCCAATATTCACTAAAGAACTGCTCATCATATTTGATAGAGGCTGATTTTCACGCCATTTAATAATAACCTTTTGCATGCCTGCGGCTAAAGAGAATTCCAGTATATTATTTTTTTCATCAATAGCTAATTGCTTATTAGCAACACTAAGAGATAAAACTTGAACATCATCAGGTAAAATAATTTGCTGAGGCCCTCCCTGGCTACTATTAAAACTCAATTGCAGTTGGTGTTCTGAAATTTTACTTGCATAGGTCGACTTTCTTTTAGAAAGAGTAATTGTTCTTAATTTTCCAGCAATAGCTTCAGGCCTGATAATACTTAGTTTAACAACTTCTCCTGGCCATGGTCGCCAGATAGGCTGATGTCTTTTACTATTATTTATATGCTGGATGGGAGGGATTCCCTGATGCTCAATATGCCAAATAGAATTACTATCAATTTCCCATTGTTCAATCCAATGCGGATTATTTTTTGCTAATAAAGTGAGCCTGGCTGTTTTTTTCAATCGAGAAGACCAGCTAAAATAATTTTGTGACGGAGCTAAAGAAATATTAATATTATTATCTTTAATTTTTTTATTTGCACTAATAACCGACTCCCCTGCTAATAAGGGATAATCAAATACCAGTGCAGCACTATGCTGAGATGATTTATCAGAAAGCCTCGAGACAGTAGTTTCAATAGTCCAGTCCAAACCAAAATAAAATTGGCGTCTTATTTTTACAAAAACCGGCTTAACTGCTGTAACAATATTTTTTTCAGCTAAACTCTTTGGCTGTTTTAAACCCGAAACTGCTGAATTTTCAGATGGTTGTTCAAGGGTTCCCTCTTTTTTAGAGAGAGTTTTTTGTAACAGCAATTGTCTCGAAATAGGCTGGGAATTTTTTAAGCCATTAATAGTCCAGTTATCCAGATCATAAGTTATATTATGTGTTGCTATATTTAATGGTAAAACCAGACTATTGCCATGAACCATGGCCTCAATTACAACTTGATGTTTTCCCTCTTTTAATGGTAAAAAGAATAGGCGAGGTTCTGATTTGTTATTTTTAAGATATTGATTAATAGCCACACCATTAGCAATAACATGCTTAATAGTTAAGAGTTTCTCATTTAAGGGCAAAGGAATAGCCATTAATGTCCCGGCATTTACAATTAGCCGCATCTGCAGCTGTTGCTGAGAAAGACTAATGTGCATTTTTTCAATTGAAGCGCAATCTGGCTGGCATAAAGCAGCTTTGCTTAATCGCTTTTTTAATTCAGATAATAAATAAGCAGGAGGATAGCTTTTTTCATTGCTATTAATTTGTCTCGTATCAATTTCACTTGCCATACTAACTCCAGGCCAGAATCCAGTTGCAGTAAAAGATACTATTAGAATAAAAGCCAATAGAGTGGTCAGCTTCTCAGCTTTTGTTTGCTTTAAAAAATTAAATAATGTAGCAGAAATTTTACTGGCATCAACTACACGATAAACTAGTGCCACAGATAAAAACAACATAAAAATACTTAGAATTAAATTCATAAAGGGAGAAATAAAATAAAATTGGATCCGCTGTTGCTGAGTAACTGGTCCGGACCAACTTAGCTTAATCTGATTAAAGGCCCAGCCAGGTAAACCAGGCCCCGTTTGGATTTTAGCATTAGCATTATATTGATCTAATTTTTTCCCTTGCTTTGATATAGAGCCAGGTGATGGTTTCGCTATAGAATTAAGATAAGAACCACGTGCCATAGGTAGAGCATTAGTAACTCTTTTTTTAATAGATTTATAATTACTCTCTATCACAACTGCTTCAGGCATAATATCTGCTTCAAGTTCAGCATCAATAAATTGTGATGCTCTGCCAGCTCTAATATTGCTTTGATTTTTTTCCAGTTGATAAGATGAAATTTTAAGTTGAGGATAAATGGCTGAGCGTATTTCATTAACCCAAAAAGGTAATAAAATAAAAATAAGCACCACAATAGATAGGTTTTTATAAAAAACCAGAATTTTTTGTAAACGTCCTTTTTTTACTAAACGCAATAAACCTGTTGCCAACAGAATATGTAACCAGATCCAGATTGGGGCTTCCATACGATGTGCTAATAAGATAAATCCTAATAAAGCGAGCAATCCCCAACTTAGCCCCCATAAGCGATAAAAAATAATGGAAAATAATAATACTTGAAATAAATCTAATAAAGTCCATTGATTTATCCAGCCAGAACTAAATTCATCCACCCCAAGAATATGAAAAATTGACCAACCAGGAGGCAAGTATAAGCTTGCTTTAAGTTGCTTAAAATCTTCTTTCCAGCCAGTTGCTGAGATATTCTGAATATTGTTTTCTAAGCGGCTTTCTGCTCGTAAATTAATTCGGCCATTTTGCACTTCAATACCTGATTGTTTATTTTCAGAATAAGTAATTAATTGTGGTTTATTATTTAAACTAACTTTTCCTGGCAAAACATCAGCAGAAAAATTTAATCGCCAATTACGTTTCATTTCTCCCTGAATATGATCCTCAACGGTCATCCCCTGTCCAGAAAAATCTAACCACAAACGACGCTCAAGAGTTAAATCATTTGCTGTTGGAGTTGAATTGCCTCGTTTTTTAAGCGTTAATTTTAATACCGAATTGGCTTGCATATAAAATGCAGGTAAATTCTTCCATACAGCAGGCATGGTAGTTTGAGAAGGATCAATTCGTTGTTTAGAACTCGCATTTACTTGTTGCAAGGATAAATCTTCTTTAAAAACCCAGGTTTCTCCCTGACTAATAAAGCTAGTATCGGATTCTTTTTGTAACTTTTCCTGAGTGGAAAAATAAGCTATTTGCTGCAGTTGTTTAGTAGCCCTGCCAATAACTCTAAAAGTCCAGCTACCTGGTTTTACCTGCACTAATAAACTATTGTCCTTATCTATTCGAGCAGGTAACTGGCTGCTATAGGCATAAATTAAAAAACTTGGAGCAATAATATCTTTAATAGTTATTTCACGCGCCTGACCAGATACCTTAATTCGATAAAAGGATTCCATTAACAAGGGAATGCCATCTGAAATTTTACGATAGACCTGCAGCTGCACGCTATCATTTATTGCTTGATGAGAGTTAATAGTTGAGTTAATCGAAAAGTCTAACCAGAGTCTATTTTGTGCATCAATAGTTGGTTTTTTTTGCAAACTATAATTGGATTTACTGAGTTGTGGCAGTTCTTTTTGAGCAGTTATTTTGTCTGCAATAAACAGATCCACTAAAATAGTTTCTTTACTAAGAGAGATATAATTTAAATGCTCATGCCATAATAGTTGTCCCGATAGTTTATATTGGCCTGAAACAAGCCATATATAGGGTCTATTTTTATAACTTAAAACTGCTACAGCCTGGTTATTAACTAAAACCTGTTGTGGCCATACTGTTACGCCTCCTGGTAAAAAAACTCTACTTTTAGCATAAACGCTTACACTTTGATAAAAATCTATTTGTTGTTGCGGTTCATTTAAATAAATTTTAAGCCGCCCTGGCCAGACACAGAGTTTATTTTTACCCTTGGTACTGTCCGGGCAGCGAATATTTGGCCTATCATATAAAATCCAATCCTGCCAATCCTGCAAGGAATCAGGGATATCTAGCTGCTGATTAGCTGCACTAACAAACTGCCCAAACAGCAGTAGGCATATAAATATAAAGTAATATAGCTTAGTTTGTTTGTCCATAATTAGAAGCCGATTCAGGAAGATATAGTGAACCTTTTTGTCCACACGAACTTAATAAGATAACCATAGATGCTATCGCAATAATTACCCAACTTGTTTTTTTTCTCATTGTTTATTTATTCCTATACTCAAATAACTTAATATTTGATATTGTGATATGTTCGCTTTTATTTTACAAGAATTTTAAAAAAAAGCTTAAAAAAAAATTATTTATGATGGAAAAGTAAGACCTTAGTCACATAAAATAGGCTATACTTCTACACTTAATGGTCTTGAATTATTTATTAATTTACAGAGCAGCTTGCAAAAAGATAATTTTGCAAGCTGCTCTACAGGAATAACAGATTTTATGCAACACTCATTTTGGCATCAACGTTGGGAAGAAAATCGTATAGGCTTTCATCTTCCTGAAACTAATTCGCTTTTACAAAAACACTTAGGCTCATTACAATTAAATGAAAATGATAAAATTTTGGTTCCCTTGTGTGGCAAGACATTAGACTTGATCTTTCTTAGCCAGAAAGGCTATAGAGTTTTGGGAAATGAGTTGAGCACTCTGGCAGTAAATGCTTTTTTTAATGAAAACAACTTAGATTTTGAGCGCAAATTAATACAAGGAGATAAACAACAGGCAGATAAAAACGATCTGGTCTCATTTAAAAGTGATTCAATTGAAATAATTAATGGTGACTTTTTTGCTTTAAACAAAAACCTCTTTAATGATGTCTCTGCCATCTATGATCGGGCATCAATGGTAGCTTTACCAGAACCCATTAGAAAAAAATATGCAAATTTTTTATTGGACTTACTGCCTCAGAAGGTTAAGATATTATTAATCACTCTAGAATATGATCAAAATTTAAAACAAGGGCCCCCTTTTTCTGTCTCAGAGCAAGAAGTTCACCAGTGCTTTGCTGGTGATTTTGATATTAGCTTACTCGAAACCCAATCAAGCCCTATGAGGCAACGTGGAGAAACATCTAAGCTATTGAATATGTACGAAAAAATATATCTTTTACAACGTTAACTCTATTCAATAATAATAACTATGGACTGGCAAGAATTTATTTTTAACCCAAAAGAAGACTGGATAGGACGCCTAGAAAAACGATCCAGAAGACGTTTTAGTGATGAAAATACCGCTGACGAAGCATTAAACTACGCATTAAAAAAACTGGGGGAAAACAACTGGGAACGGTTAAATTCATTTCAAGGCCGCTCCAAACCTGGTACTTTTTTATACACTATATTAAATAACCAGTTGGAAGATTTTTCACGTAAACGCTTTGGTTACCCTCGCCCCCCAGTCTGGGTTGAGCGTCTTGGAGTTCACTGGAAAACAATATGGAAACGTTTATGCCTAGAACGCGAAGCAGAACAGGCCTTATTAGTTATTTACCAGGAAAATGAGGCACAAACTCGTGAAATTATTAAAACAATTAAAGCTAAAATAACCGGGTGTGGAAAGGCATCGTCTATTACCAGTATTGGTGGTACGCTTGCAGAAGAAAACTACGACCTGGATGAGCAATTGGAAAAACATGCTCAATCTGAATGTAAAGCTGTTGGGAATATGGAGACCCAGACCGAAAGCAACCAATCTAACCAATTACTAGCCGCCCTCTGTCATGCTTTAAATATTGAAACAGATAATATAGACATCAATAACCTATCTAACCAGATAGAGCAACAATCATCACAGTTTAAAGATTTATTCCAACTCAGCTCAGAACAGTTATTATTATTAAAATTAAAATACCAACAGGGCTATAAAATAGCAGCTATGGCTAAAATTTTAAAACTAAAAGAGCATACGGCTCGTCGAAATTTACAGTCCGCAGAAAAACATATACTACTGGTTTTGCAGCAATCTAACTTAGAAATTGGTGATTTTTTAGCAAAATAAATCATTATTGTTCGTCTATAACAAATAAACCATAAAAACTTAACTACACTGTGGCTTAAGTAAATTTTGCTGCTATATTTTATAACTAATAATAAAAATGGTGTTTTTTTGTAGGTTAATAAACATTAACTCCAAACTGGATAAGTGTCAGTATGAAAAAAATAAGTGATAGAGATAAGCAGTTTAAAGAATTAAATATTCTATTAGGTTTAGCTTTTAGTAAGGAGCACTCTCATGATCAATGTTGTGCAAGTGACTGCCCTGATGAAGAGATGATTGCTGCATATTTTGATAATAAGCTTTCTATTGAAGAAGATAAAAAATTCTTAAAATTGTTAAATCACTGCCCTGAGAGTTATTCTTTGTGGTTATCAATGCTAGAAACAATTGAATACACTAATATAGAGAAACAAGCTACTGCACAAACAGCAACTAAAAAACCAATTTTAAGTTTCATCTTAGACTGGTTAACTACCTACCAAATGAGCCTGACTGGAGCGATGGCAACAGGATTTTTATTTCTATTTATTATTAATTTTACCTATACTCCCTTTAGTCAACTTCCAATTGACAAACAGATAGTTAAAATCTGGCAGGACAGCGAATCATTAGATCTTGCCTATGTAGATGTTTCACAATATACAACTCACGGCTTAACAAAATCATCATTCAGTATTATGCCATTTCCTGAAAAAATTGCCTTTTCAAGTGGTTTTAAGCAAGGCCTTATAAATATGTCTGCTGTTTCAGAGCAAGTGAATTCTGATAATGAAACCTTAAGCTTTTTAAATTCACTGCCTGATAAGGCATTAGCCTGCGATAATAAATTTTGTGAAAAAGAAACCCACTTAAATCAGCAATTAGGGCTATGGTCATCTTATGTCTTACAAGAATGTCAGCAAAATAAAGTAAGCCAAAAAAAATATTGGAAAAAACAAAATATAGTAAGCCAGCATTTTTTGCAAGAATATAATACTCTTAAACAAAATTTAGTAGAAAATGAAAAATACTCAAATAGCCTGGTAAAAAAAGTGAATAAAATAAATGATTCATTAAATAATCTGATTTCAAGTAAATCACCGGCCATACAATCAAAACAAAGCACTGTTTGCAACAATATCAAACAACTCGCTTTGTCTTCAATACAAGCCTTATAAAATGTATAAACTCTATATATTTATTAGTTTATTTTATATTTGTACTGTTTTTAGCACATCAAATGCTCAAGACAGAGCTTTATTAATTGGTGTTGGCGAGTATAAAAATAATATTAAAAATCTACCTGGTGTTTTATTAGATATTGAAACCATGCGTGATTCTGCACAGATTTTAGGCTTTAAAGAAAAAAATATAAAAGTACTATTAAACGAGCAAGCCACTCTTAAAAATATTCGTAATACGATAAAAACATGGCTGATTGATGGAACTAATGTTGATGATAAAGTACTTATTTATTTTAGCGGCCATGGTAGTAGAATCCCCGATCTTAATAATGATGAAATTGATGGCGCGGATGAAGTACTGGTATTATATGATTCATTAGTTACAAAAATAAATAATAATAAAACCATAACAAATGTATTAATAGATGACGAGTTTAGTTTATATTTACAACAAATAAAGAGTCATGATCTTATGCTTTTGGTTGATGCGTGTAATAGTGGAACGGTATATCGAGGTATATCTTCAAGCACAAAAAAGGCTACAGGGAAGTTTTTAAACTATGCAGGCATGCCACAAACTAAGTCACTGGATATAAGTGATGATATTATGGCACTTTTTAGCTCATCAAAAAATACCCAAAAGAAAGACCTTCAATTAATAGACAAAGCACAAACTTCAGCTAATAACCCCGTATTACAAGCCCCTTTGGGTTTTCGTTTTGTAGCAATAACGGCGGCAGGAGATGACGAACTTGCTCTAACCACCAAAAAAGGCAGTATTTTTACTCAGGGACTACATTTTTATCTAAAACAAGCGGCAATAAATCATCAACAACTCACCCCTAGGCAGTTAATTGATAAAATCAGCCTTTATATAGAAAAAAAAGTGCAACAGGATAAATTAGGTGCAGTTTATCAGCCACAAATTGCAGGTAATATAGAGCTCGTAAATAAAGCTATTACTTTTGTAGACTCACCACAGGCAAGAGTTAATTGGAACCGCTTAGAAGCTCTAGATATATCAACAAAAAAACTCACTATTAACACCTCAAAAAAGCACTTAAGCTTGGGCGAAAGTTTGGAGTTAAATATAAATATTCCACATCAAGGTTATCTTAATGTTATTACTGTTGGCCCCGATGATCAGGTTTTTATTTTATACCCTAATCCCTGGGAACCTAAAAATCTTTTACCAGCAGGAATATTTCATTTACCTACCAGCAAAATGGATTTTGAAATCAAATTAACTCGACCTGTGGGCACAAATTTAATGCTAGCAGTTCTCACCAATGAACCCATCAATCTATACCTGCAATCAATTGAAGGCAGGGATAGATTTGGACGTATGTTTAGCTCGTTAAATGCTTTAGCCCAATCAGCAAATATGCTAGAAAGGTCATTATCAGCAACATCAGAAACTAAATCAATTCCTGCGTATTTATCAGGACGCATACTAGTCGAAGTAAAATAACGATCTAAAAATTACATGCCCACAATCGTTGATAATGAAGTCTGCACTCTAAAGATCATGGCTACAGGCTAGCTTAAACCTAGCTTTTATTGGGTAACAAAATTTGTGAAATACAAACCATCAATCTGAACCCTGCCTGTTTCTTTTTTCAATACCTCTTTAACTACCTTAAGAGCCTTTTCTTGTAAGGCTTTTTTCTTTTGTGAAGTATTAATATCATTTTTACTCTGCGCAGATAATAACATGATTAATGCGTCTCTTATTGGTGCATCATGTAATTTAACTTTCTCTATTTTACTCGCACCATAAGCTAAAACTTGAATCCTTGCCTGTAAAAAACGGATCCGTTTGCCACTATCATTTAAATTTACAACAAAAGGTGGAGACAGCTCAAAATAAATCGCTTCTTCCGAATTTTCTTCTGCCCCCTCATCTGCTGCAAAAACCTGCGTTGGCAAGCTAAAACTGAATAGCATTAAAAAATAAAAAAATGAATGTAGAGCCCAAAAGTTTCTCATAAGAATTCCTAGTAATCTAATTTTTAGTCAATTGTTCCATCATAGTCAATGCCTGATGAAGGTATGAACCACCAAATAAATTGGCATGATTTAATATATGATATAAATTATACATTGGTTTACGCTTTGTGTAACCCTGCTTATGATTATCGGCAAATGGAAATTGTTCTTGATAGCCACGATAAAAGTCAACAGAAAAACCACCAAATAGCTCAGTCATAGCAATGTCTGTTTCCCGGTCGCCATAGTATAGGGCAGGATCAAAAATTACCCCTCGACCTTCACCATCAAAAGCATAATTACCTGACCATAAATCACCGTGTAATAAAGACGCTATAGGTTTATGACCTTGAAAAAAATCTTCCAATCCTGCCAACAAATAATCCGCCTGTTTTTTTAACTGCCCTTGATAACCCTTTTGATATAATAATTCAAATTGTGGAATTAAACGCTGTGTTTTATAAAATTCTAACCAATTATCACAAAACAAGTTACTTTGCGGGGTACTACCAATAGTATTATTAAGCTTCCAACCATATTTCTGCTGCGATATTTGGTGCATTTTAGCCAGGTTCTGACCAAATGTAAAATGATTGCCCCTGGCCTGCAAGGGCAAATACTCCATAACAATAAAACTATTATTATCTGTAGTTCCATAACAGAGCGGTGCAGGGCTGCCGATTGATTGACAATTATCTAATTCTATTAATGCTGAAAATTCAGCAATAAACATCCCTATCAAGCTGGGCTGATTTAGTTTTACAAAGTATTTTTTATTGCTCTGCATAATTAATTGGTAGGCAGAGTTAATATCTCCACCACTCACAGGAGGTGCAGAGTGATACAACTCATCAGTTTGAGTTGCACTATTTATTGCTTCAATTATCATCAGCCAGTTAGGCATATTTAATTTACTCAGTGGTATTTAACTTATTTTGTAACTACTAAACCAGTAGTATAAAACAAGCCATCACTGGTCTTTTGTAATATTTAGGGGTAGATTACCTTATATTTTTATACAATTGAGAAGCAATGTTAAATAGTATAAGTTAAATACATTCCTAAAACATAAGGAACTTAGCAAACTGTCCTGACAAGATACTAAACAGATTTAGGCATTTTCTCTATTTTTAGAGTGCACTGCAAACCAGCCAATCAGTCCTGTTAGCAATAAAAGCCCCCAGAAAGACAGGGTTGGAATAGCGGTAGCTGCAACAGCATTTACCAGAACTACAACAGGGTCAAGAATACTGCCATCAGCAGCACCATCTAAATCATAAGCTCCTCCATCTTTAAGTGTGACTTCTACGGTATTCTCATCCACCTGATGCCAAAAACCATCGGCCCCTGCATCTTGTGGTATGGGAGTATATACCTCCGCATTATCTACTTTATACACACTGAAAGTGGCAGGTAAAGCGGTAGAAAAAGTTAATCTTACCGTTGCAGTACCACCTATAGGTGATGTTACCTGATAGGATGCTTTACCAAATGGAGAACTCATTCCTGCGGGTTTACTTCCATTGGCAGCAGTTATAAAAATGCTGGATAAAGTCTGCCCTGCTGCACTAAAACTAATGCTGCCTCCTGGATGCCCTGGATCGGGTACATAAGTAGGATCTAAAGTACGTTGGACTTTATAGGCTGGCACTACATTTTGAAAATGCACCCAGCCGATACTTTCTGACCAGGCATAACCATCAAAGTCACCGCTTGCTGCATCAATAGTCACCTGTCCATGGTTGGAATTAAAATTAAGCCAGCCAGAATTTTCAGACCAGCCATAACCTGAAAGATTGCCTGAACCGTCATTGTTTACCCCATAAGTATTGGATGCATTATTAGCATAGCTATGACTATCACCAGCAGTGTATGTACCTAATCGAATCCAGCCGACAACCTCACTCCAGACATACCCTTCTAAATGGTCATTATAAACCGTGGCCTGTTCGTGGGTAGAGCTAAAATCCAGCCAGCCTGCATTTTCTGCATAGGCATATTTGTCAGTGGTTGAAATAGCATCGGCAAAAAGAGGATGGATAAGCAGCAAAGAGAGAAAAGCAGAAAACAGTATCACTTTAGTTTGAGTCTTGTGCACAGAATAATTTTTTATACAGCTAATCATTTATTTAATCCTTTCATTTTTAATCTATTTGTTATTCTTTTTTTACCGCTACTATTGGGGCCAGTCACCATTTTGGGCACTTGCTTTTATGACTTTCAGAAGCAACTCAGTTGGTCATTTAAATTACCGAGCCTTATCATTGTATTTTTTGTCATGGAAAATACACCTTAGATTTATAACCCACCTGAAAAATACATATCATCCCATCTAATAATTTTCTAAAATATTTTATTTGCTGTTTTAGTGAATAAAAATATCGCCCTGATGTGTATTTAATAAAGCTTATTCGCTGATTTTGTTTAAATTGAAAGTTAAAATAATAATTTAACCAACTAAAACGTTTTAAAAAGCAATTAACTAATATTCAAATGATACTATTGTCCACCTCGCACTGGCCAGACATAGTGGCTATCGCCCTTATCGCCGCTGACGACGACGCCATCGCTGAGGTTCACCATCCACGCGACGCGAGTATAATCCACATAGGTAGTAGACGACCAATAGTTGAGGGAGACTACTCCACTAAACCGGTTATCTTCTGTCCATCTAGCTGTGCCTGCTGTATTAGAAAGTGCGGGGTCGGCATATTGAAAATCTATTAGGCTCTGTAGCTCTTTTACATTCGGTAGGTGCCAGTCTCCTGCACTGGAGCCATCGGTTAAACCACAAGTGCCATTCGCTAAGGCTTCTGCTGCTGAACGGGCTACAAACCAGGTACCACTACCACCTGTACC